>NZ_JAMYKV010000011.1:0-144896 GCF_040317535.1 Mesorhizobium sp. M1409 | reverse complement strand
ACCGGCGCAAGAGATCAAGCTTCTTGTCACCAAAGCGGGCGATGTCGGTGATGGTTTCCGCCCCGGCGATCACCGCCACAAGACATAGCAGCAGCACCTCATCCAGCGGATATCTTACCTTCGCACTCTGCCGACCATCAGGCAGATCCTTGAAATGACCCAGAAAAACAACCGTTTCCGACAACGCACCGGCATCGCAAGCCACATCGTCCATCCAAAGCATCCTCCAAAGAATCAGATGCTCTCGACAGATTCAGCTCCTAAACCCCTTGTCACGCGTTAACTCACCCGATTGCCCTGTCGGAAGAGCTCCGACGGCTAGCTCTGGTGGTCCTTTTTCGATATTCTCACGCGGCGCCGCGCGTCCTTTTTGGGCGCGCAAAGGACGCTTTGCCCGCGCTGACGGGTCAAAGGTGAAGCCATGGACGGAAGGACGCTTCTCATACTCGGCCTTGGCATAGTCGCCCTGCTGATCCTGGGATTCTGTGCAATACCATCGTGATCGCGGAGCCGCTCCTGGCGTGCAATGTCTTCAATACACAATTATCGACCAGTCCCTCTCGGCTCGTCAGGTAATCCAAGAACAGCGGTCACGCCGTCAACCTCCGACTGGCATGAACGCCCGCATTGCGATGGTGTCGGCAAGCAGCATGGCAAAGATCGCGAAAAGATAGAAAATCGAGAAGGCGAACAGCGCCTTGGCAGTCTTCATCTCCGCGCCTGGAGCGATCAGGACCTTCCAGGCGTGCCAGATGAAACCTGCGCCCAATGCCGCGGAAACAAGTCCATAAAACACGCTCGTGAATCCGAACGCCCACGGCAGCACGCCGATTGGCGCCAAGAGCAGCGAATAGGCGAGTATCTGTTTTCTGGTCGACGCCTGGCCGGCCACGTTCGGCATCATCGGGATGCCGGCAGCCGCGTAGTCGCCGACCTTGAACAGCGCGAGCGCCCAGAAATGCGGCGGCGTCCACAGAAAGATGATCAGGAACAGGATGACGCTTTCGATGCCGATCCCGCCAGTGGCGGCCGCCCAGCCAATGACAGGAGGAAGGGCACCCGCCGCGCCGCCGATGACGATATTCTGCGGCGTCAAGCGCTTCAGCCACATCGTATAGATGACGACGTAGAAGAAGATGGTGAAGGCCAGCAGCGATGCGGCAAGCCAGTCCACCAGCACGCCGAGCGTGATGACCGAAAGCGCCGAAAGCACCAGGCCGAAGCCGAGAGCTTCACCCGGCGTGACGCGGCCCGACGGAACCGGCCGCTTTGATGTGCGCGACATCAGCGCGTCAATGTCCGCGTCGTACCACATGTTGAGGGCCCCGGCCGCTCCTGCTCCGATCGCGATCGCACCGATTGCAATCAAGGCAATGACCGGATTCATCACGCCAGGCGCCGCCATCAGGCCAACGAAAGCAGTAAATACGGCAAGCGCCATGACCCGCGGCTTCAAAAGCGCGAAGAAATCGCCCGCCGTCGCTTCCGAGAGGCGGATGCCGGTCTCCTTGAGGCGGCTTTCCCTAGTCGACATCTCAGACCGATGGAAGCAGGCAACCTAATGCAAGTCGCTCAAAAGTGGCCCGGTTTTTAGACGCATTGCGGAGGAGCCAGGTCACTGGGAGAACGTTTTCAGATAGGCAATGACGTTGGCCACGTCCGCATCGTTCTTGAGGCCGGGAAACGCCATCTTGGTCCCTTTGACCATGGCCTTGGGGTCGTGAAGATAGGTCGTCAGTGTTGGCTCGTCCCATTTGACGCCGGATTTGCCGGCCGCAATCATGGCATCGGAATATTTGAAATCCGGATGCGTACCGGCGGTCCGGCCGATGACGCCGTGCAGCGATGGACCGATCTTGTTCTTATCCTCGTCCGCGATGTGGCAGACCTTGCATTTGGTGAAGACCTTCTCGCCAGCCGCAGCGTCCTGAGCCTGCGAAGGATTGGCGACGAAGGTTGCAACAGACATGACGGCGAAAAACGCGACCAAGCGCATGACTTTTTCCTCCCTTATCGTCAAATGTGCCTGAGATGATCCGCGCATGCCGGTGCCGACAGAAATGCGCCTTTCACGGCAGGACGGATTGTCCGCTTCTCCCATATGGATTGCGACACCTATCTACCACAGAATCTGGCCGGCCGGTAGAAGAGGCCTCGGGCTGATCCAGCGCATCGTCAATGATGTCGCGACGCCGGGCGGCCGCGTTTTCGCCGGAGCAGGCATATGGCCTTGCCTCGGCTTCGGCGATCTCGTTAGGATTTCTTGTCTCCGTTTGGATTGGGTACCGGTGCCTCTCGCACGTCTCGCGGTGGCGGATCGACATGTTCAAGTTCTGACGGTGCTTCTTTGTCGCGACGATAGACAGGTACCTTCTTCGGTTCGTGCCTCGGTGGCGGTTCCTTGATCGTGTTGGACATGATCCAGTTAATCGGATCGCCGGTCTCTTGTTCCGTTAGGGAGCCAAAAAACTGGAAGCCAGAGGAACCGGGGGCGTTGAAGAGCGTTCTGTCGCATGCTGAAGAAAATCGCCCTCGCCGCCGTGCTGGTCCAGGTTGCCATCTTTTCGGCTCTCACAACCCAAACGGTCCTTTTCGCGTCCACGGCCAACCAAGCTGCCGACGCGCGGCCGGGCGACCCTGTCTCGGTCACCGGGGGAGAATGCGCCAAGGCGACGTGGCCAAATATTCCCGATCCCAATATTCCCGATCATTGCCTTGAGCGGATTGAGGCGAGGAAACTCATCACGACAACCTTAGTGATCGCCGGGCAACAATAGCCGGCCGTTGCAGGGTGGATCGATCTTGCAAAGCCCGCGGGACGCGAGCCGCCAGTTCTTCGCCCGAGGCCACGCCTTGCGTACGGCCGACCACCGCGCGATGCTGTCGCCGAGGCTGGAGCGAGTCATGCGAAAAATTCCGGTGCCGATGCTGCTGCTCTCAGCGGCCTTTTCCGTAAACCCGGCTTGGGCGCTGGACAGCAGCGGCACGCCCGTCGTCGTGACGCCCCTGGCGTCCCGCACGACGACCGCGTCCGGCCAGCCGATCACGCTGCCGCGGAAAAACGTGCAGGTGCTGGTGTCGACCTATGACATCGCGCCGGGCGCGAACTTGCCAGTCCACAGACACCCCTTCCCGCGCTACGCCTATGTCCAGGCCGGCACGCTGAAGGTGACCAATGTCGAGACCGGCAACAGCAACACATACAAGACGGGCGATTTCATCATCGAAATGATCGGCCAGTGGCATCAGGCCACCAATATCGGTGATATCGAGGTCAAGCTGCTGGTAGTCGATCAGGTCGAGGAAGGCGCCAAGAATACGGAATTGCGCCGGTAGCGGCTAGGTCCGCGCCCAGCGGCCGGGAGGCGGGGAGCCATGCGCCGCGCATAACCGCACCGTCGTGCGCCCCTCCCCGGCGCCTAACCCCAGGCACCGACCATCTGCCGTGTCGTGGCGTTGAGCCGGTTGAAGGCGTTGATGAGCGCGATCTGGATGACCAGCGCGGCAAGCGCCTTTTCATCATAGTGCCGGGTGGCCTCGTCCCAGACATCGTCCGGCACCGCGTCCGGCCGGTCGGCGAGCCGTGTGCCGGCCTCGGTCAGCGCCAGGGCAGCGCGTTCGGCGTCGGTGAAGTAAGGCGTCTCCCGCCATGCTGCGAGGGCAAAGATGCGCTCGTCCTTTTCGCCGGCCTTCTTCAATTCACGCGCGTGCATGTCGACGCAGACGGCGCAATTGTTGATCTGGCTGGCGCGCAGATGGATGAGCTTGCGCGTCACGTAGGGCAATTCGGCCACCTCCGTCGACTTGTCCAGCGCCAGCAGCGCCTGCACGGAGCCGGGAATGAGCACCACCGGGTTCTTGATCCTTGCTTGCATGGTCTTTCTCCTTTGAAGTGTTTCGTCAGGGCGTCTTTTGCCGGCCCGGATGCCATGCGTCCGGGTTTGCGAGTTTGAAACGATTGTCGGCCGCGCCGCGCTGCTCACGCCAATCAATAACCATTCGGCTATGGATTAACCAATAACTCAATGGTTATGAGACTATCAAGCGGGGAAATGCCGCCTGGCCCAAATGGCGGCGCGCTGTTCGCGCTTTCGCACCAACCGGCCCGATGCTAGGGCTGACAGCGACATCATGGATAGGATCGCCCCTTGACCAGAGAAAATCGCCTGCCGCTGATCGAAATCTGTGTTGAAGGCATTGACGGCCTGCTGGCAGCGCAGGCTGCCGGCGCCGACCGGGTCGAACTGTGCGCCAGCCTCATTGAAGGCGGCATCACGCCGAGCCTTGGCACGGTGCGCGCCGCCCTCGACCAGGCAAGCGTGCCGTTTCACGTCATGGTGCGGCCGCGCGGCGGCGATTTTCTCTACAGCGACACCGAATACGCCTCGATGCTGGCCGATGTCTCGGCACTGCGCGAACTCGGCGTGCCCGGCGTGGTGTTAGGCTGCCTGAACGCCGACGGCACCATTGACGAGGCGCGCATGAGCGAACTGACGCAGGCCGCCGGCTCCTTGAACGTCACCTGCCACCGCGCCTTCGATATGACGCCCGATCCGGCAGAAGCGCTGGAAGCGCTGATCCGCAGCAAGGTCGGCCGCGTGCTGACCAGCGGCCAGCGCGACACGGCAGTCGAAGGCGCTTCACTCCTGGCGGATCTGGTGCAGCAGGCAGGCGATCGCATCGTCATCCTCGGCTGCGGCGGGCTCGATCTCGGTAACATCGCCGACGTGCGCGGCAAAACCGGCCTGTCCGAAATGCATTTCGCCGCCCTCAAGGATGTGCCGAGCGCCATGGCCTATCGCAATCCCCATGTCGGCATGGGCGGCTCCGATCTTGACCGCGAATACCGCAACACGCTGACCGATATACCGCTGGCGGCGGCGACCATCGCGGCAGCCAAGGCATGAGCGCGACCCCCGCCCCGATCAGCCGCGTCTCGGCCGAAGACGAAGCGGCGATCCTGGCGCTCAACAACGAGCACGCCGCCGAATTGTCGTGGCTGGAGCCAGAACGGCTATCCTTCCTTCTCGGCGAAGCATTTTACGCGCGCCGCATTGGGGACCTCGAAGCCTTCATCATGACCTTCGACCAGGCCGCTCGTTACGACAGCCCGAATTTCTTGTGGTTTCGCGAGCGCTACGAGCGCTTCGTCTATGTCGACCGTGTGGTCGTGGCGGCGAAGGCGCGCGGCCGCGGCCATGCCCGCCGGCTCTATCAGGACCTGTTCGGCCATGTTGAGCGCGCCGGCCACGCGCTGGTCACCTGCGAGGTCAACACCGACCCGCCCAATCCCGCCTCGGATGCCTTCCACGCCGCGCTCGGCTTCGTCGAGGCCGGCGACGCCGTCATCCACGGCGGCAAGAAAGCGGTGCGCTATTACGTCAGATCGTTGCACGCATAGAGGGCGAGCGCGCCACAAGACGGCCTGAACGGCCCTATTGCCTCACCAGTTGCGGTTGAGCCATTCGCGCGCCGGGCGCTCGATGACGTAGTAGCTGCAGAGCGCGCAGGCGAAGACGCCGGCCAGCATCGGAATCGGCGCATTGCCTTGTTCATGGACGAATCTGTAGAACGGCTGCTGCCACAGATAGAGCGAGTACGACCACAGCCCCAGCGTTGCCATCGGCCAGGACGACAGCAATCCGGAAAAATATCGGGGGCTGAAATCGAGCACATTGACAGCCAGGGCCAGCAGCGGCACCGCGAAGAGATAATGGATCGGCGTCGGCACCGGATCGAGGAACAGCAGAACGGCGCAGATCGATGCCGCCAGCGCCACATGCTTGCCCCTCAAGACCGCCGGCAGCCTGCCATCGGCCTTGAGCAGGCAGATCGAAGCCGACAGCAGGATCGATGCGATGTGCACATCGGTGCGCCAGTACGTGGTTTCGTAATCCATCCCGAAGACCCAGTACGAAACCGCGCCGTTGGCCATGGCAAGCAAGGCCAGCGCCAGGAGCAGTACGACGACGCGAGAGCGACGCGAGACGATGACGCTGATCAGCGCCAGCATGATATAGGCGTGCTCTTCGATGCAAAGCGACCAGATATGGTCGAGCGCGCCAGCCCGCGTAACCAGAGTGCCGGCATAATTGTACGTGAATGTCAGCGCCGTCAGCGCCGCCTTCCATTTGAAGGCAACGAAGGTGCTGGAGAGCGCAATCATCGCGACGATCACGAAAACCAGAAGCGCCGGATAGATGCGGGAGAACCGGCGTTTGAAGAATTTCTTCAGTGGATAGCGTTCGATGAACAGGATCTCGCCCATCAACCGGCCGCTGAGCACGAAGAAGAATTCGACGCCCAGCACCCCGAGATTGATTCCGGGGACGGGGAAAAAATGGCCGATCAGGACCAGGGCGATCGACAGGCCGCGCCAGCCGTCGAGATAGGCCAGTCTTGTTCTGGCCGGTCTGTCGGCGGCGGACCGGTACGGAACGACATACGTCGCGGAGGTGTCGGTCATACCGATCCTTTCGCATTGGCATGCGAAAGGGCACGGCAGTAGACCCCGAACCCGGCTCGCATTCCCGCCCAGTCCATATTGCAGCGCAAGATAAATTTGTGCAAGTGCGAGATTGCCGCCGGATCAGTTCCGGGCGAAGTATCGGCCGGAATTGCTTCAAGGATTGGCGCGCGCCGGTCTTCCACCCGGCAGATGCGGGTCGCCACACAAAAAAGGGACCGCATTGGCCCCTTTCGTTACGCCTGAGTGCTGGCGTCAGGCGTTGGCGGCAGCCACCGCGCGCTTGGCCATCACCGCGATCAGATGGGCGCGATAGTCGGCCGAGGCGTGAATGTCGGTCATCAGATTCTTCGCCGGCACCTTCACGCCATCGAGCGCCGAGGCCGCGAAATTCTTGGCGAGCGCGGCCTCGATCTCCTTCGAGCGGAAGACGCCGTCGTCGCCGGCGCCGGTGACGGCAACGCTGACGCCATCCTTGCCCTTGGCAACGAACACGCCAACGATGGCGTAGCGCGATGCCGGATTGCGGAATTTTTCATAGGCCGCCTTGGCCGGCGCGGTGAAGGTGACGGCGGTGATGATTTCGCCATCCTTCAACGACGTCTCGAACAGACCCTTGAAGAACTTGTCCGCCGCGATCTGGCGCTTGTTGGTGACGATGGTGGCACCCAACGCCAGCAGCGCCGCCGGATAATCGGCCGCCGGATCGTTGTTGGCGATCGAGCCGCCGATCGTTCCCTTGTGGCGCACCGCCGGATCGCCGATCAGCGAAGCCAGATAGGCAAGCGCCGGACAGGCCTTCTTCAGCTTCTCGTCACCGGCAACGGCGTGATGCGTGGTGGCAGCGCCGATGGTCACTGTCTTGCCCGACACCTTGACACCCTGCAGCTCCTTGATCCGCGACAGGTCGACTAGGTCTGAAGGCGCGGCGAGCCGCGTCTTCATCGCCGGGATCAGCGTCATGCCGCCCGAAAGCAGCTTGGCGTCGCCCGTCTTGATCAGCTTGGCGGCATCGGTGACCGAGGCGGCACGGTGATAGTTGACTGAGTACATTTGTCTTTCTCCCTTGGGTGAAAGAGCGAATAGGGAGTAGCGAATAGCGAATAGGATCTGTCCCGTCGCACCGCCGTCTCTGCCCTATTCGCTACTCCCTATTCGCTATTCGCTTTTCAATGTTTCGTCGCGCGGATCGCTGCCCACACGGTGGACGGCGTTGCCGGCATGGCGAGTTCGTTGCTGCCGATGGCGTCGGTGATGGCATTGATCACCGCCGGCGGCGAGCCGATGGCGCCGGCCTCGCCGCAGCCTTTGATGCCGAGCGGATTGCCCGGGCACGGCGTGTTCGAGGTCGAGACCTTGAATGACGGCAGGTCGCCGGCGCGCGGCATGGTGTAGTCCATGTAACTCGCGGTCAGCAGCTGGCCGCTGTTGTCATAGTGGGCGCCTTCCAGCAGCGCCTGGCCGATGCCTTGCGCCAGTCCGCCATGCACCTGGCCCTCGACGATCATCGGATTGATGATATTGCCGAAATCGTCGGCGGCGACGAACTGGACGATCTCGGTCATGCCGGTTTCCGGGTCGACCTCGACCTCGCAGATGTAGCAGCCGGCCGGGAAGGTGAAATTCGACGGATCGTAAAAAGCCGTCTCCTTCAGCCCAGGCTCCATGCCGCCCGGCAGATTGTGGGCTGTGTAGGCGGCGAGCGCCATCTGGAACCACGGCACGTTCTTGTCGGTGCCGGCGACTTTCAGCGCGCCGTTCTCGATGACGATATCGCCCTCGTCGGCCTCGAGCAGATGCGCCGCGATCTTCTTGGCTTTGGCCTCGACCTTGTCGAGCGCCTTGACGATCGCCGACATGCCGACCGCGCCCGAGCGCGAGCCGTAGGTGCCCATGCCCATCTGCACCTTGTCGGTATCGCCATGCACGATCGAGACAGAATCGAGCGGCACGCCGAAGCGCTCGTTGACCAATTGCGCGAAGGTCGTCTCGTGGCCTTGGCCGTGGCTGTGCGAGCCGGTCAGCACCTCGATCGTGCCGACGGCATTGACGCGCACCTCGGCACTTTCCCAAAGGCCGACACCGGCGCCCAGCGAACCGACCGCCGCCGACGGCGCGATGCCGCAGGCCTCGATGTAGCAGCTCATGCCGATGCCGCGCAGCAGGCCCTTCTTGGCGGCGGCGGCCTTGCGCTTGGCAAAGCCGGCATAGTCCGACGCCTTCATCGCCGCGTCGAGCGAAGCCGCGTAGTCGCCGGCGTCATAGCACATGATGACCGGCGTCTGGTGCGGGAACGAGGTGACGAAGTTCTTGCGCCGCAACTCGGCGGGTGAAACGCCGAACTGGCGCGCGGCGGTCTCCATCATGCGTTCCATGACGAAGGTGGCTTCCGGCCGCCCTGCCCCGCGATAGGCATCGACAGGCGCGGTGTTGGTGTAGATCGCCTTCACATTGGCGTGGATGGCCGGGATGTTGTATTGGCCCGACAGCAGCGTCGCATAGAGATAGGTCGGCGTCGCCGACGAAAACAGCGACATGTAGGCGCCAAGATTGGCTTGGGTTTCAACCTTGAGGCCGAGGATCCTGTGGTCCTTGTCGAAAGCCATTTCGGCATGGGTGTGATGATCGCGGCCATGCGCGTCGGTCAGAAAACTCTCGGTCCGGTCGGCCACCCATTTGACCGGCACGCCGGTCTTCTTCGAGGCCCACAGGCAGACGATCTCTTCGGGATAGATGTAGATTTTCGAACCGAAACCGCCGCCGACATCGGGTGCAATCACGCGCAGCTTGTTTTCCGGCGCGACGTTGTAGAAGGCGCTCATTACCAGCCGCGCCACATGCGGGTTCTGCGAGGTCGTCCAGCAGGTGTAGTGGTCCTCGGCCTTGTCGTAATGGCCAAGGGCCGCGCGCGGCTCCATGGCGTTGGGCACCAGCCGGTTGTTGATGATGTCCATCTTCACCACGTGGGCTGCCTTCTCGAAGGCCGCCGCCGTGTCGTCGGCATTGCCGATGTCCCAGTCGAAGATCAGATTGTTGTCGGCCTCGGGATGGATCTGCGGCGCGCCCTTGTCCATCGCCCTGGAGGCATCGACGACGGCCTTCAGCTCCTTGTAGGTGATCTCGACCGCTTCGGCGGCGTCACGCGCCTGCCCCTTGGTCTCGGCGACGACGATAACGACGGCATCGCCGACATAACGGACCCTGTCGAAAGCCAGTGGCGACCACGCCCCCATCTTCATCGGCGAGCCATCCTTGGAGTGGATCATCCAGCCGCAGATGAGGTTGCCGATGCCGTCGGCCTTGAGTTCCTTGCCGGTCAGCACGCCGATAACGCCGGGCATGCCTTGAGCCTTCTTGACGTCGATCTTCTTGATCTGCGCATGCGCGTGAGGGCTGCGCACGAAGGCGGCGTGCTTCATGCCGGGAACCACCATATCGTCGACATAACGGCCGGCGCCGGTGATGAATCGTTTGTCTTCCTTGCGCGCGACCCGAGCGCCTACACCTTCAATGCCCATCAGAAATTCCTCCCGGTGAATAGTGAATGGTGAATTGGTGAATGGTCGAAATGGAGGAGGAGCCCGCGGCCACTCTACTCACTATTCACCATCCACTATTCACCCCTTAGGCAGCCTGTTTCGCCTTGCCTTTCGACGCCTTGGACATCGTCTTCGATGCGGCGAGGATCGCCTTGACGATGTTGTGGTAGCCTGTGCAGCGGCAGATGTTGCCTTCGAGCTCGGCGCGCACCGTCGCCTCGTCGAGGCCTTCGGGGTGGCGGCTGATCATGTCGGTCGCCGTCATGATCATGCCCGGCGTGCAGAAACCGCACTGCAGCCCGTGATGTTCCTTGAAGGCGGCTTGCACCGGATGCAGGTCGGCGCCATTGGCCAGGCCTTCGATCGTCACCACGGTCGAGCCGGAGGCCTGCACGGCGAGCATCGTACAGGATTTGACCGCCTTGCCGTCGACATGGACGACGCAGGCGCCGCATTGCGAGGTATCGCAACCGACATGCGTGCCGGTAAGGCCGAGATTTTCCCGCAGGAAGTGAACCAGAAGCGTTCGGTCCTCGGCAGCACCGCTGACCCGCTTTCCGTTCACCATCAACGAAATGTCCGACATGGTCCCTCCCTGGGTATCAACCTTGGTCATCACGTTGCCGACGCGGTGTTGGCACGTCGGCCACGCGTTATTCGTACACCGCACAACGCACAAAAAACAGCAGGTCGCAAACGCCGCACATTGTACTTTCGGTCATGGCCGCGCCCAGACGTGCAGTCCCGGCTGCCCCATTGCCAAAATACCGATTGAAGGCAACAATGTTGGTCGACGCCCGCGCGCCAGAAGCATGTAAAACAGCCGCGCACAAAAACGCGTCGGAGGAAACGCGGAGGACATCGCTGGCCAATTCACGGACGCGCTATGCATGCGGCCTGTCGGCGCTCACCACGGACGAGCCCGACATGGAGGCGTTCGCCAGGGCGATCGCGCTGGAAGCAGCCGCTATCGACGCGGGCTTTGCCCTGCTGTTCTTTTCCCAGAGCCTGGTCGAGGCCGGCGCTCTTTCCCAGGCGCTCATGACTCACGCGCCGGCGCTCCACCA
Source organism: Mesorhizobium sp. M1409 (assembly GCF_040317535.1). NCBI lineage: Bacteria > Pseudomonadati > Pseudomonadota > Alphaproteobacteria > Hyphomicrobiales > Phyllobacteriaceae > Mesorhizobium > Mesorhizobium sp. M1409. The sequence continues at coordinate 133,824 of NZ_JAMYKV010000011.1, read as the reverse complement.
CGCCGGCTGCTCGACCGCCGGCGAGATCACGCCGCAAGGCCTCGAGGACGGTCATGTGCTCGCCATGCTGCTTCCATCCGCCGTGTTCACCGCCGTCAGCGTGATGGTCGACAATCTGTCGTCGTCTGGCATGGACAGGATCACCAGCGAGGTCGAGACCTTGCGGCGGTCGCTGCGCGCGCGCCTGGGTTGCGACCGCGCTCAAGGCACATTCGCGCTCTGCTTCATCGACGGGCTTTCCTATGCCGAGGAAGCGGTGAGTTCGGCCATCCATTGGGGCCTCGACGACATACCGCTGCTCGGCGGCTCGGCCGGCGATGATTTGAAGTTCGAGACGACGCGCCTGATCTCCAACGGCAAGGTCACCTCCGACAGCGCCATCATCGTGCTGATATCAACCGAAATTCCGTTCCATGTCTTCAAGACCGACAATTTCGTTCCCACCGACGAAAAGCTGGTGGTGACGGCGTCCGATCCAGATCACCGTATCGTGCGCGAGTTCAACGCCACCAATGCGGCGGAGGAATATGCCGCTTCCATCGGCATCGTCGCGAGGTCGCTGACGCCGCTGAGCTTTGCTTCGCATCCGGTGGTGGTGAAGGTCGGCGGCGAATATTACTGCCGGTCGATCCAGAAGATGCATCCTGACGGCTCGTTGTCGTTCTTCTGCGCCATAGACGATGGCGTCGTGCTGTCGATCGCCCAACCCAAGGATATGGTCGAAGCGACGCGCGCCGCACTGCGCGCTGTCGAGGAGAGGCTTGGCGGCATCGACATGATCCTCGGCTTCGACTGCGTGCTGCGCCGGCTGGATGCGCGCAACCGGCAGGTGTTTCGCGACATCTCGGAACTCTACCGGGCCAACAATGTCATCGGCTTCAGCACCTATGGCGAACAGTACCGGTCGATGCACCTGAACCAGACTTTTACCGGCATCGCCTTTGGCGAGCGCCAGGCAGCGGAATAAGGCGGCGAAATAGGATGCCGCTCAGGGACATAAACGATCTTGAAAAGCTGAAGAAGATCAACGCGGCCCTGGTCAGCCGCGTTGAGCGGTCGATGGACCAGCAAGGCAACGCCTTCTCGTTGTTCCAGACCGCGATTTCGCTGGAAAACCGAGTGCGCACGCGCACCGAGGAACTGCACTCAACCTTGCGCCGGTTGGAACAATCCAACATCGACCTCAGCGCCGCCAAGGAAAACGCCGAACTGGCGAACCTGTCCAAGACCCGCTTCCTCGCCGCCGCCAGCCACGACGTCCTGCAGCCGCTGAACGCGGCCCACCTCTCGGTTTCGGCGCTCGCCGAAGTACAGACCAGCGACGAGGGCAAAAAGCTGGTGCGGCAGGTCGAGCGCTCGCTGGAGACGATGGAAGACCTGCTGCGCACCCTGCTCGACATCTCCAAGCTCGACGCCGGCGTGGTTCAGCCCAACATAAGCGACGTCAGTCTGGAGGCGCTGTTTTCGTCACTGCGCTCGGATTTCCAGCCGGTGGCGGAGCTGAAGGGCCTGTCGCTGAAATTCCGGCCGGTCAACGCCGTGGTCCGTTCCGACCGCACGCTGCTGCGCCGCATCCTGCAGAACATCCTTTCCAACGCGCTGGGCTACACCCGCTCGGGCGGCGTGCTGGTCGGCACCAGGCATCGCGGCGACACGATCCGCATCGACGTCGCCGACACCGGCTGCGGCATTCCCGACGACCAGCGCGAGGCGGTGTTCGAGGAATTCCACCGCGGCACCTCGCCGGCCAATGCCGAACTGGACGGCGGCGGTCTCGGGCTCGGACTTGCCATCGTGCGCCGCATGGCCAGCGCGCTCGGTCATCCCGTGACATTCTCATCGAAGGTCGGCCGCGGCACGATCTTCCACATCGATGTTCCCGTCGGCATCGGCGCTCCGGCCGACGCCATCGCCAGCCTTGCCGACATGGAACGGCCGCGCGGCTATGGCCTGTTCGGCACCAAGGTGCTGCTGGTCGAGAACGATGTCGAGGTGCTGCAGGCCATGACCTTCCTGCTCGAACGCTGGCAATGCCTGGTGCGGGCCGCGACCTCGACCGACGATGCACTCGACATGCTCGGCGACACCGACTGGGTGCCAGACATCGTCATTGCCGACCAGCACCTCGACGGCGGCGATCTCGGCACCGCCACCATCGCCGAAGTCCGCCACTATCTCGGCCGCGCCGTGCCGGCGCTGATCGTCACCGCCGACAGTTCCGAGGCCGTCGCCAAGGCCGCCCGCGCCGGCGGCATCGAACTGATGCGCAAGCCGCTGAAACCGGCACAATTAAGGGCGCTGCTGGCGCATTTGCTGGCTTAAGGGCCATACCCTCCTCACAAGGAGGAGAGTAAGCTTCAAAACCCCGCCTGATCCCGAAACAGCTCCGCATTGTCCAGCTTCGACACCTCGATCACCGCCTGCGTGCGGCTATAGACATTGAGCTTGCGCAGGATCTCCGAGACATGCGCTTTCACGGTGGTCTCTCCCACCTGCAGCTCGTAGGCGATCTGCTTGTTGAGCAGGCCCTGGCGCAGCATCTGCAGTACGCGCAGCTGTTGCGGCGTCAGCGTCGACAGGCGCTGCACCATGTCGGCGCGGTCGACGCTTTCGGCGTCGGGCGTGCGGCCTTCATAGCTTTCGGGCACATAGACCGCGCCCTCCATCACCGAGCGGATGGCGGCGGCCAGGTCGCTCTTGCGCGCCGATTTCGGAATGAAACCCGCGGCACCATAGGACAGCGCCTCGGAAATGATCTTCGGCTCCTCATGGCCCGAGACGATCACCACCGGCAGGCGCGGATAGCGCGTCCTGAGCTGCAGCAGCCCGTCGAAGCCGTGCACGTCCGGCATGCTGAGGTCGAGCAGCGCAAGGTCGAACGGCTTGGCGTCGGCCAGAAGATCGAGCGCCTCGGTGATCGAACGCGCCTCCACCGTGTCGACCTCCGGATAGGCCATCTGCACCGCGCTGTGCAGCGCCTCGCGAAACAGCGGGTGGTCGTCGATGATCAAGAACCGGGCGCGATCGTGGGTTGCGGTCATAGGGGTTCGTTTCAGTTCGTGGGTGATTAGAATAACCCCGCCAGCATGGCCAGATTATTGCCAAATAGTATATCGCCATCTCCAGCGGAAAGTGCCGCCGGCACTTTCTCGACCAAATCGCCTTGCCCGGGCGCCCAAATCGGTCGAATGTTCCGGCAACCAGGCAGAGACCCACATGACAGAATTCGTCCTTCCATCGCCCGCGATCGCATCGGTGGCCGTTGCGGGCTCGCCCGGGCGTTTCGCGGTGCGCCGCATCTTCTGCGTCGGCCGCAACTACGCCGCGCATGCCCGCGAACTCGGCAATGACGAGCGCGATCCGCCCTTCTTCTTCACCAAACCGGCCGACGCGGTGGTCGATTCCGGCGCCACAATCCCCTACCCGCCGCTGACGGCCAATCTGCACCACGAGATCGAACTGGTCGCCGCGATCGGCAGACCGGGTTTTCGCATTGGTCGCGAACAGGCGCTGGATCATGTCTGGGGCTACGGTGTCGGCATCGATCTCACCCGCCGCGATCTGCAGGACGAGGCCAAGAAGGCCGCCCGTCCGTGGGACTGGTCGAAGGCCTTCGACCGCTCCGCCCCTTGCGGCCCGCTGGTCCCCGCACAAAAATCCGGTCACCCGCAAAAGGGCCGCATCTGGCTCGCCGTCAACGGCCAGGTCAGGCAGGACGCCGACCTCGCCGAGCTGATCTGGCCGATATCGGATATCGTGTCGATCTGCAGCGAGGCGGTGGAACTGGAGCCCGGCGACCTGATCTTCACCGGCACGCCGGCCGGCGTCGGCGCGGTTCGTGCCGGCGACACGATCACTGGCGGCGTCGACGGCATCGGCACGATCGAAGTAACCATCGGCCAACCGAAGTGAGCGCATGAGCGAACTCATCCTGCACAATTACTATCGCTCCTCCACCTCCTACCGGGTGCGGATCGCGCTGGAGATGAAGGGGCTGAGCTACGACTACGTCCCGCATCATCTGCGCCATGGCGAGCATCTGGAACCGGCCTATCTCGCGGTCAATCCGCAAGGTCTGGTGCCGGCGCTGATCCTCGGCGACGGCAGGCTGCTGACGCAATCGCTGGCGATCATCGAATTCCTCGACGAGACCAGGCCCGAACCACCGCTGCTGCCAAGGGATGCGGCTGGCCGGGCACGCGTGAGGATGCTGGCGCAGATGATCGCCTGCGACATCCACCCGGTGAACAATCTGCGCGTGCTGACCTCGCTGCGCACGCTGTTCGGCGCCGGCGACGAGGACATCACCAACTGGTTCCGCCACTGGGTGAACGAGGGCTTTCAGCCGCTTGAGAAGATCCTGGTGTCGTCACCCGAGACGGGTACATTCTGCCATGGCGATACGCCGGGCCTGGCCGACATCTGCCTGGCCGCGCAGGTCACCAGCAACGCCCGGTTCGGGGTCGATCTGACGAATTACCCGACGATCGCGCGCATCAACGCCGCCTGCATGGCGCTGCCGGCCTTCCAGAAAGCCGCACCGCAGAACCAGATCGATGCCGAGTAGACTTCGTCCGCCCACGCATAGCGTCGGCGCCGGAACAGCAGCTCTGGCGGAATCGATTTCCGCTTGACCGGACAGGGAATCGGCTATCGTTTCCTGCAACGCAGCAGGGTGGAGTGACCGATGAGAGCCGTCGTCTTCGAGAAATTCGGCGAAGCGCCGACCATCCAGACCGTTCCCGATCCGAAGCCGGCAGCCGATGGCGTCGTCATCAAGGTCGAGGCGACAGGCCTGTGCCGCAGTGACTGGCATGGCTGGATGGGTCATGATGACGGCATTACGCTGCCGCACGTGCCGGGCCACGAACTGGCCGGAATCGTGGTCGCCGCCGGCAAGCAGGTTACCCGCTGGAAAGCCGGCGAGCGCGTCACCGTGCCGTTCGCCGTCGGCTGCGGCCGCTGCTTCGAGTGCAATTCGGGCAACCATCAGGTCTGCGAACACCAGACGCAACCTGGCTTCACCGGCTGGGGCTCGTTCGCCGAATATGTCGCCATCGAGCACGCCGACACCAATCTCGTGCGCTTGCCCGACGAGATGGAATTCGCCACCGCCGCCAGCCTCGGCTGCCGGTTCGTCACCTCGTTTCGCGCCATTGTCGATCAGGGCCGGGTGACACCGGGCGAATGGGTGGCGGTGCATGGCTGCGGCGGTGTCGGCCTGTCGGCGATTATGATCGCCAGCGCCATGGGCGCCAATGTCATCGCCATCGATCTCACCGACGAGAAGCTCAATTTCGCCAAAAAGATCGGCGCCGTCGCCACCATCAATGCGTCGAAGACGCCGAATGTGGTCAAGGCGGTCAAGCAGATCACCAATGGCGGCGCGCACATGTCGATGGATGCGCTCGGCCACCCCACCACCTCCTTCAACTCGATCTCCAATCTGCGCCGGCGCGGCCGCCATGTGCAGGTTGGCCTGATGCTGGGCGAGCATGCCCGGCCGCAGGTACCGATGGATAAGGTGATCGCCTTCGAACTCGAGATCCTCGGCAGCCACGGCATGCAGGCCTACCGCTACCAGGCGATGATGGACATGATCCGCAACGGCAAGCTCAAGCCCGAGCTGCTGGTCGGCAAGAAGATGAGCCTCGACGAGGCGCCCGCGGCCTTGATGGCGATGGGCGGCTTCGAGGGCATCGGCATCGGGGTTGTGACGAAGTTTTAGTCGGCAACGGTACGGTCGCCGGAGTCCGCTCTACCTCGCGAATTTCTTCGCGCCGAACACGCATAGCACCACGCCGAACGTGACTACAATCATCAGCGGGCTGACCTGCTCGTGCAGCAGCGTCGCCGCCAGGGCGAGGCCGAAGAAGGGCTGCAGCAGCTGCAGTTGCCCCACGGCGGCGATGCCGCCTTGCGCCAGGCCGCGATACCAGAAGACGAAGCCGATCAGCATGCTGAACAGCGAGACATAGGCAAGACCGATCCAGGCGCTGGAGCCGACGCCGGCAAAGGACGGCGGCTGCGTCGCAAAAGTCAGCACCAGCATGATCGGCAGCGACAGCACGAGCGCCCAGCAGATCACTTGCCAGCCGCCGAGCCTGCGGGACAGCGCGGCACCCTCGGCGTAGCCCAGACCGCAGGCGACGATGGCGGCGAGCATCAGACCGTCGCCGACCGGCGAGGCGGTCACCCCCTGCGTCAGGGCAAAACCCGCGACCAGAGCGCTGCCCACGCATGAAAACAGCCAGAATGCCGGGCGCGGACGGTCGCCACCGCGCAGCACGCCGAAGATCGCGGTCGCCAGCGGCAGCAAGCCGACGAAGATGATGGAATGGGCCGTGGTGACGTGCTTCAGCGCCAGGGCGGTCAGCATGGGAAAACCAACGACGACGCCGAGCGCGACGATCACCAGCGACGGCAGGTCGCCGCGCTCCGGACGTTTCTGCCGGAACAGGAGCAGCAGCGCGAGGCCAAGCAGTCCGGCAATCGCCGCTCGGGCCGACGTCAGGAATGTCGGATCGAAATCCTTCACCGCCACGCGCGTCGCCGGCAGCGAACCGCTGAAGATCAACACGCCGATGAATCCGTTCATCCAGCCGCCCGCGGTCTTGTCCATCCTATGCTCCGTTTGTCGGCTCTGTATCGTGCGGAGCCCGTGGCATTGCCAGAGACAATGCGGTACAGTTATGCAAAACTGTCACGGTCGGACGAGCAGTACGGATGGACAAACAGACCACAGGAAGCGAGAGCAGCGGAACGCTCGTCGAAGGCGTGATGGCGACGATCCGCCAGCGGATCGCGGCGCGCAGCCTGACGCCGGGAGCACGACTGCCCTCGATCCGCGCCTTCGCCAAATCGATGCAGGTGTCCAAATCCACCGTGGTCGAAGCCTATGAGCGGCTCGCCGCCGAAGGCGCGATCCGCTCCCGGCCGGGCTCGGGCTTCTATGCCGCCGGCTCGCTAGCGCCGCTGTCGCTGGCCGAGATTGGGCCTCGCCTCGACCGCGCCGTCGATCCGCTCTGGATTTCGCGCCAGTCGCTGGAAGCAGGCGATCACATGCTGAAGCCCGGCTGCGGCTGGTTGCCGGCCTCGTGGATGCCCCAGGCGGGACTGCGCCGGGCACTGCGCACGGTAGCGCGTGCCGACGATGTCGCGCTGGCCGACTACGGCACGCCGCTCGGCCTGCCGCCGCTGCGGCAATTGCTGGCGCGGCGCATGGCCGGGCACGGCATCGAAGCCTCCCCCGAGCAGATCATGCTGACGGAGTCGGGCACGCAGGCCATCGACCTGCTGTGCCGCTTCCTGATCGAACCCGGCGACACGGTGCTGGTCGACGACCCCTGCTATTTCAACTTCCACGCTCTGCTGCGCGCCCACAGGGCCAAGGTCGTCAGCATCCCCTACACGCCGTCGGGGCCGGATATCGACCTGTTCGCGCAGGCGTTGGCCGAGCATCGGCCGCGCCTCTACATCACCAACTCCGCCATCCACAATCCGACCGGCGCGGTCCTGTCGCCGGTCACCGCGCACCGCCTGCTCAAGCTCGCCGACCAATCGGATCTGACCATCGTCGAGGATGATATCTTCGCCGATTTCGAACATGCCCCTGCCCCCAGGCTGGCGGCGTTCGATGGGCTGAGCCGCGTCGTCCATATCGGCAGCTTCTCCAAGACACTATCGGCCTCGGTTCGCTGCGGCTTCATCGCGGCACCCCGCGACTGGATCGAGCCCCTGACCGACCTCAAGATCGCCACCACCTTCGGCGGCGGCCGGCTGGCGGCCGAACTTGTGCTGACGCTGCTGAAGGACGGCAGCTATCGCAAGCACATGGATTTGCTGCGGGCACGGCTTTCGCGCGCGATGGACGAGACGAGCGCCCGCCTGAAGGCGATCGGCATCACGCCCTGGATCGACCAGCCTGCTGGCCTGTTCCTGTGGTGCCGCCTGCCGGATGGCGTTGATGCGGCCGAAGTGGCCCGCCGCGCTTTGGCCGACAACATCGTGCTGGCGCCGGGCAACGCGTTCAGCCTGTCCGGAACGGCCAGCCGCTTCCTGCGCTTCAACGTTGCCCAATGCGCGGACGAGCGGATTTTCAAGGCGCTCGAGGCGGCGATGGAGCGTTGATTGCCGGTCACCGCGCCGCACAGACCTCCCGCACGCAGTCGCGTAGCCAGCGCTGCGCCGGATCGGTATCGAGGCGCGGATGCCACAGCATGGAGATGGTGACCTCCTCAGTGGCAACCGGCAGGGGAAAACTATGCATGCCGGCGCGTGCGCCCTCGGTATGCCGCTCGGGCACACTGGCGATCAGGTCTGATGTGCGGGCCATGGCAAGGGCTGCCGAGAACCCCGAAACCATGCACACGACTGTGCGCCGCAGCCCGAGCAGGTTCAGGGCCTCGTCGATCGGCCCTTTCTCGCGGCCACGCCGTGAAACGCTGATGTGCCGGCCTGCCGCATAGCGCTCTGGCGTCACCGCGCCCTCACACAAGGGATGGCCCGCTCGCACGGCGCCGATGAAGCGGTCGCGAAGCAATGCCTGGATGCGCACCTCCGGTCCGGTCTCGCCAGCGACGCCTATGTCCAGATCGATCGCCGCGTCGCGCAGCGACGTCACGTCCTTGTCGGACTTCGGTGCAAAGCGCAGCCGCACGCCGGGCGCATCGGCCTGGATACGGGCGACGAGACGAGGCGCGAATTCCTCGACGAAACTCTCATTGGTGCGCAGCGTGAAGATCCTGTCCAGGCTCCAGAGATCAAGCAGGGTGGCAGGACGCAGCAAAGCTTCCGCGTCCTGAACGACACGACCAACCTGCCGTCGCAGTTCTTCCCCACGCGGCGTCGCCACAAGGCCGCGACCGGCGCGAACCAGCAGCGGATCGCTCGTTGCGTCGCGCAGCCGCGCCAGCGTGCGGCTCATCGCCGAGGGGCTGAGCCGCAGACGGCTGGCTGCACGCGCCACGCTGCCTTCCGCCAGCAGGACATCGAGTGCAAAGAGCAGATTGAGATCGGGTGATGTCATCGGCGGATCATGGCATGATATGGCGCCAAACGCACGAATAAGATGCAAACGCTGCGCCTTTCGCCACATCAACCAAGGGGCTAGATCTCCGCTAGCTCCGGTACTGGAGTTGATGGAAAGGAGTTCGCCGTGGCAATCGCTGAGCAAAATCGGGACGGGCGCGCATCGGCGCTGCCACAGATGCAATCCGCCCGCTGGGCGCTGGCAAGCCTGTCGCTCGCAACGCTGCTGTCGTCGCTGGGAACCAGCATTGCCAGCGTCGGCCTACCGTCGCTGATGCAAACGTTCGGCGCGTCATTCCAGTCCGTGCAATGGGTCGTTCTGGCCTATCTGCTCGCCATTACCACCCTGATCGTCAGCGCCGGACGGCTGGCCGACATGTTCGGGCGCCGGCCGTTGCTGCTTGGCGGCATCGCGCTGTTCACATCGGCATCGGTGCTCTGCGGCCTGGCGCCGACGCTCTGGCTGCTGATCGCCGCGCGGGCCGTACAGGGACTTGGCGCGGCGCTGATGATGGCGCTGACGCTGGCCTTTGTCGCCGAAACGGTGAGCAAGGAACGGACCGGCAGCGCCATGGGCCTGCTCGGCGCCATGTCCGCGATCGGGACGACACTCGGCCCTTCGCTAGGCGGCCTTTTGATCGCCGGCTTCGGCTGGCGAGCGATCTTCCTCGTCAATGTCCCGATGGGTGTGCTCACCTTCGCTCTCGCCTGGCGTGCCTTGCCGGCGCGTAGCAAGGCAGCGCGGGTCGACGGAGGCACGTTCGATGTCATTGGCACGGCCCTGCTGGCCCTGACATTGGCCGCCTATGCACTGGCCATGACGCTTGGCAGGGGCAATTTCGGCGCGCTCAACATCAGCCTGCTGGTCACGGCCGGCATCGGCTTTTTTCTTTTCGCCGCCGTGCAGGCGAAAGTGAAAAACCCCTTGATCCAGCTTGCCAGCTTCCGCGACCTCCAACTGAGCGCCAGTCTCGCCATGAGCCTCGTCGTCGCCACGGTGATGATGGCGACCCTGGTGGTGGCCCCGTTCTACCTGTCCAGCGGGCTCGGCCTGGATGCGGCGATGGTCGGTCTCGTGCTGTCGACCGGCCCGCTGGTCTCGGCGCTGTCGGCATTGGTAGCCGGACGCCTCACTGATCGCTTCGGCGCCCACAGGATGATGGTCGCCGGTCTGCTCAGCCTCGCCACGGGAACGCTCCTGCTGTCGCTGGCCATGACGAAACTCGGCATTGCCGGCTATGTCGTCCCGATCACCGTCACCTGTATTGGTTACGCGCTGTTCCAGACATCCAACAATGCAGCCGTCATGACCGGTATCAGTGCCGGCCAGCGCGGCGTCGTTTCCGGCCTGCTCAACCTTTCGCGCAATCTCGGTCTTATCACCGGCGCATCGTTGATGGGCGCCATATTCGCCATCGCATCGGCCGAAGGGCACGTAGGCATTGGTCTTCTGAGTTCCGAGGCCGCCGCCCGGGGAATGCAGGTCACATTTCAGACGGCAACGGTGCTGGCGCTGGTCGCGCTGTTCCTCGCACTGCTCTCGGCCCGCGCCGTAGGCCGAGCGAAACCCAATGTTTCGTAAGGCGCGACCTGTTCGATCGAGGCATGAGGCCCCGGTGGACGCCGCTTAGAGCCCTGTTTCGAAATTCGCTCTGGCGAGTCATATGGTGGTGGTTTCGAGAACCGTAGCGCAGCGGACATTTGGTCCGTGGGCTCAGTTCTACCGCGTCGACGCAGCAGAACTGGGAAGCGCAGAAAACGCCATCAGATGGCCGCCGGAGTAGAATTTCCAAATAGTCTCTCAGGCCCCTGCCCGCTTGCGGCGCTCATAGAGCATGACCAGGGTTTCAGCCATCAGAGCGGGCTTTTCCTCGCCTTCGATCTCGACCGTGTTGGCAGCCTTCATCAGATACTGGCCGGGACCCCTGTCCTCCATCGACAGCAGCGTGGTGCGCAGCCTGATGCGCGCGCCGACCTTGACCGGTGCTAGGAAGCGCACCTTGTCGAAGCCATAATTGAAGGCGGCCTGCGTATTCTCGGGCACGATGCCCATGCCGAGCGCCAGCGCGCCGATGATCGAAAGCGTCAGATAGCCATGTGCGATCGTCGTGCGGAACGGGCTTTGCCGCCGTGCCCGCTCAGGATCGACATGAATCCATTGATGGTCGCCCGTGCATTCGGCGAACTGGTTGATGCGGTTCTGATCGACCGTCGTCCATTCCGACACACCGAGCTCTTGCCCGGCCATCGTCCTCAACTGGTCGAAGGTCGGCGGCGTTTTAGGCCGTATTTCAGTCATTCCTGCTTTCCCGATCGCTTCCAAAGCCTCCGACCACGAACAGGCGGCCTCTGTCAATTCGCCCTGCGTGAATCCGTTCCGCCGAATCCGGCAGCAATCGTGCCATCCTCCCAGCGCAACGGCAGGTCAAATCGGGATTTCTCGGTTTTCAGGGCATCCGGCAGTAACGAGCCGGCCCCGGCCACATCTGCTACTTCTTCTCGTAGCCGGCGCGGATCTCCACCATCGCCTCCTTGATCCGCGTGCGCAGGATGTCGACCGATTCGGTGCCGGATTTCCTGACCAGTTCAGCTACTTCGCCGGCACTCTTCAACGCGGATTCAAAGGACTTTCTGGCAAACTCCGTCTGTTTGGCCATCAATTCCTGCGGATTGCCTGGCGTCCTGTAGCTTTGCGCCATCTCAGTGACCTCACGCAGCGTGTCCTGCAACATCTCGCGTTGCCTGGACAACAGCGAGGACGCGCCGGCGGCACCGGCTCGTGCCGATTTCTCCAGCGCGTCGAGGTTCTTGCGATGATGGTCGAGGATCGCCTCGACATCGACATTGGACACCTTCAGGTCGCGGCCGAACCTGCCGAACATGTCCATGAAGGAATCGGATTCCGGTTGTTTTGCCATGCTCTTTGCTCGCCCTTGCCGCGGATGCGGGCGCCCTCAAGGAGAGAATAGCACTCGCGTGCCGCGAGTCCATTCGGGCGCTGTGGAATGAGCGCCAGCCTCACCGCGCATCAATTCACCAGGAACAGCCGCTCGGCCACGTAGAGCACGACACCCGCGAGCCCACCGATGATCATGCCGTTGAAGCGGATGTATTGCAGATCCCTGCCGATGTTCATCTCGATCAGCCGCGTCAGCTGCGCAAGGTCCCAGCGCTTGACCTGGTCGGCGATGAATGTCGACACGCCGCTCTTCTGGCTCTCCACGAACGATGCGAGCGCCACCACGAATCCTTGGTTCATGTCGGCCCGGATCTGCGCATCGCTGGCCAGATGCCGCCCGACCTCGACGAACATGTTGGCAAGATGCGCGCGGATAACCGAATTCGGCGCCTTGGCGTCCTGCTCGATGAACCGGCTGAGGCTTGCCCACATGTCGCCGGCCAATCCCTTGACCTCCGGCCGTGCCAGGAAATCGCGCTTCAGCTTCTCGGCGCGTTTGGCGTATTGCTTCGATGTCCTCAGCTTTTCGATGAAGCCTTGAGCGAAACGGTCGAATTCGGCGCGCATCGGGTGGTCGGGATCGGCCCTCACCTCGTCGAGCAGCGAACCGGCCGAAGCGACGATCTTCTTCAGGAGGTAGGCGTCGGCGCGAAACAGGTTGAACAGCGACGGCAATTCCTCGCGGATTTTCTCGCGCATCGTCGCCAGCGCCTGTTCGTCGTTGAGAAAACGGCCGATCACCTTGGTGAATTCATCGAACAGTTTCTGGTGGCGGCGATCGTCGGTGAGCGCCGACAACAGCTCGGCCGCCAGCGGCGCCAGTGGCACCTTCTCGATCTGCTCCAGCATGCGGCTGGTGACGAAGCCGCGCAGGCCGGATTGCTCGACGGCGGCCAGTGTCTGCGGCACCAGCCGCACGACGAAGCGCGACAGGTCGGCGGCGCGCTCGGTATCGGCCAGCCAATCGGCGACGAGCGCCGAAAAATCGACCTCCGCAAGCTTTTCGCGCACCGGCTCGGGCGCCAGGAAGTTGACCTCGATGAAGCGGCCGAGATTGTCGGCGATGCGATTCTGGTTCTCGGGGATGATGGCGGTGTGCGGGATCGGCAGCCCCAACGGTCGCCTGAACAGCGCCACCACGGCATACCAGTCGGCCAGGCCGCCTATGGTCGCGGCCTCGGCAAAGGCGGCGACGAACCCGAGCCACGGATAGCCATGCTCGAACGACTTGGCTATGGCGAAGACGAGAACGCACAGCGCCAGTGCGGCTGTTGCCGCGAATTTGGTGCGCCGCAGGGCCGAAAGCTTGGCATTCGCGTCGCTACCGGTTCGCGAAGGGGTCATGGCCTGGGCCGATTGTGCCATGGTCGAGCTGCTCCTCGTCGGTTGCGGGCTAATCTAGTATCTCGTTTGCCCGAATGCCCGCCCTGTCCCGCGCGGTCACGGTTTTCTCCGGTCTTGCACATAAGTTGACGAGAATATTCACCTATTATGGCGCGCTAGTCTGGAATTATTCCAAGGTATGGGCCATATTCGATTCAACCTATTGCTTTGCGAGGACAAAATGCGGTTAACGCGCCAGACCAATTATGCCATGCGCATCCTGATGTATTGCGCGGCAAACGATGACCGGTTGAGCCGCATCCCCGAGATCGCCGCCGCTTATTCGGTGTCGGAACTGTTCCTGTTCAAGATCCTGCAGCCACTTGTCGAGCACGGTCTTGTCCAGACCGTGCGCGGCAGGAATGGAGGCGTCAAGCTTGGCCGGGCGGCCGAAGCCATCAGCCTGTTCGATGTCGTGCGCGTGACGGAAGAGAGCTTCGCCATGGCCGAATGCTTCGAGAACGACGCCGCAGAGTGCCCGCTGGTCGACAGCTGTGCGCTGAATTCGGCGTTGCGCGAGGCACTGAACGCGTTCTTCGCGGTGCTGGAGCGCTACACGATCGCCGATCTCGTGGCGGCGCGGCCGAATGTGCGCAACCTGCTCGGCATCGACATGCTGATGGAGCGCCGAGCCCCGGCTGCCTAACCGACTGACGATTGCGGCAGCACGAACGGCATGTTCCCGGCCGGCAGCACGCCGACCCGGAGCCGGCAGTCGAACACTTTTTCGATCAGGTCATCGCTCAGCACATCTTTAGGCGATCCGGTGGCGGCCAGCCGGCCGCGATGCATGACGAAGATCCGGTCTGCATACATGGCCGTCAGATTGAGGTCGTGCAGGATGGCGACCACGCCGCCGCCCCTTCTGGCGAAGTCGCGGGCAATGTTCATGATGATCAGCTGGTGCTTGATGTCGAGACTGGAAACCGGCTCGTCGAGGAACAGATAGCGCGGTTTGCCGTCGAGCACCGGCGCCCAGACCTGGCACAGCACGCGCGCAAGCTGGACGCGCTGCTGCTCGCCGCCGGAAAGCTCCTGGTAGAAACGTCCGGCAAAGCCGTCGAGATCGACGCGTGTAAGCGCCCGCTCCGGCAGCCGCGCATCCTCGCCCGGCAGGACGCCCGAGCGGCCGCTGACAAGGCCAAGCTTGACCACTTCTCGCACCGTGAACGGGAACGACAGCGTCGTCGCCTGCGGCAGCACCGCGCGCTGGACGGCGGTCTCGATCGGCTTCATCGCGCGGAGATCACGGCCATTGAGGGCGACGCGCCCGGTGTAGGCGAGTTCGCCGGAAAGCGCCTTGAGGAAGGTCGTCTTTCCCGAACCATTGGGGCCGACGATGGCGGCGATCTCACCGGCGCGCGCGTGGAAATCGACACCGCTGACGATGGGCTTGCCGGCGATATCAACCGAAACGTCCCTTGCCTCGATCATCCCAACTCTCGCAACTAAACGACTCACAGGTCGACTACGCCGCGCTTGCGCAGCAGGATCCAAAGGAAGAACGGCGCCCCGGCGATCGCGGTGACGATGCCGATCGGCAGTTCGGCCGGCGCCACGATGGTACGCGCGACCGCGTCTGCCAGAAGCAGCAATGAGGCGCCGAGCAGCGCCGACGCCGGCAGCAGATAGCGATTGTCCGGACCGATCAGCAGGCGCAGCAGATGCGGCACGACGATGCCGACGAAACCGATGCCTCCGCTGACGGCGACGGACGCGCCGACCGCCGCCGAGACACCGATGATGGCCGTGTATTTCAGCCGCTGCACCGGAATGCCGAGATGGCCGGCGGTCGCCTCGCCCAGCGCCAGCGCGTTGAGGCCGCGTGCCAGGAACGGCATCGCCGCCAGCGCCAGCACGATGATCGGCCCGACGGAGGCAATCTTCGCCCAGGTCGCACCGCCGAGCGATCCGAGTGACCAAAAGGTCAGGTCGCGCAACTGGCGATCGTCGGCCATGAAGATGAGGATGCCGGTCAGCGCCATGGCGAGCGCCGCCAGTGCGATGCCGGCGAGCAGCATGGTGGCGACCGAGGTTCGCCCCCGTCGAGTCGCGACCTGATAAAGCACCAGCGTCGTGGCGAGCCCGCCACAGAAGGCCGCCAGCGGCAGTGCAAGCGTGCCGAGCAAGGCTGTCACCGGAGCCAATATCGTGGCGCCGAGCACGATGACGACAACCGCGCCGAGGCTGGAGCCAGCCGAAACGCCAATGAGGCCGGGGTCGGCCAGCGGATTGCGGAACAACCCCTGCATGACCGCGCCGGAAACCGCGAGCGCCGCGCCGACCAGCATGCCGAGAATGATGCGCGGCAGGCGGATGTCGTAGACGATCAGGCTGTCGCGGGCACTCAAGGCGGCGTTATCAGGCACTGTGCCGAACAGCCAGCCGCCGATGACGCTGACGGCCGATGCGTCCGACGCCCCCGATGTCAGCGACAGAAAAACGGCAGCCGCGAGCCCCAGGCACAACAGAAGAATGACGATGCGGGCGCGGCCCGACCGGTCGCCTTCGGATTCGCTCGCCATCACCGGACCGGCGATCGATTGATCGACCATGATCTGCCTGCTCAATCCGTGACCTGCCCGCCATAAAGCGAGACAGCGAGGTCGTGGATGGCATCGGCCGTGCGTGGCCCGAAGCCGAGCAGATAGCCGCCATCGATGCGGATCAGCTTGCGCGCGGTTCCGGCCGGCGTCGAGGCGATCGACGGATTGCCGAACAATTCGTCGTCCGATACCGGAGGCCCGGCATTGCTCATCATCAGGATCACGTCCGGCCTGGCGGTGACAACAGCCTCGTCGGACATTTGCTTGTAGCCGGAAAAGCCCTCGACCGCGTTGACGCCGCCAGCCAGTTTGACCATGCCGTCGGCGGCGGTCTCGCTGCCGGCCGCCAGGATCTTGCCGCCCTGTATCGACAGCACGAAAAGGATGCGCTTGCGCTCCTTGATCGACGCCGTCTGCTGTTCGGCTGCCGTGAGCTTGGCGTCAAGCTCCTTGGCCAGCACCTCGGCCTTGGCGTCGACGCCGAGTGCCTCGCCGACGATGCGGACCTTCTCGAGGATGCCTTCGTGGCTATAGTGCTCGGGCACTTCGATGAACGGGATGCTCGTCTTCTTCAAGACATCGACGGCTTCCTTGGGACCGCTGCCGTGCAGCGCCAGGATGCCGGTCGGGTTTACCGACAGGACGCCTTCCGGCGAAAGGGCGCGCATATAGCCGACATCAGGCAGCGCGAGCGCCGCCTTCGGATACCGGCTGGTGGAATCGCGCGCCACCAGATGCTTCTCCTCGCCGAGCGCATAGACGATCTCGGTGATCGAGCCGCCAATGGCCGCTATCCTCGAAGGATCGGCAAACACGGCCGTGCCTTCGGCGGCGCTGACAGGTTGCAGCGCGACGAAAGCAAGGGACAGACCGATCGCCGGTGCCATTGCCGATCTTAAAACGGGCGCCAAGCCAAGGACAGGCGCCAGTCTGGAAAAGGAAACCATGGCTGTAGTCCTCAGGCTGCGGTCGGGCTTGGGATGCGCGGCAGGTTTTCCGCCAGGAATCGCCAGTCGTCACGCTCGCTTTCGCCTTCATGACGCTTGCCGAAGAACTGGATAATCATCTTGCCGTCGGCGTCATAGACCTCGAGCGAGGTGACATGACCGTCCTTGGTCGGCTTGCGCACGGCCCAGACCTCGTGGATGTGGTCGGTTCGCAGGTGCAGGTGGAAGGTTTCGTCCAGCACGTTGATCCACGGTCCCATCGGCTCGATCGATTTGACCGGGCCGGAATGGATCTGGATGCAGCCGCGGTTTCCCACAAAGCACATGATCGGCATCTCGCCCTCCGCGGCATGGTGGAACATGGCCCGGACAGCGTCATTGTCGAGCAGCCAGGCATAGTCCTGGCCGACCATTCGCACCGCCTGCCGGCGGCTGAGCTTCAGCGTCTTCAGCATGCCGAAGAATTGGTGCACGTCGGTCAGCCGGCTCCAGCGGTCGCGCAGGTCGTCGAGATTGGCGGTCGTTTCATCGCCATGGTTCTCGTCATCGGAGAATGGCCCTGAAATATCGACCGTCGGCTCCTGGTTGGACGATTCGAGCGCGGCGACCAGCGTCTGATAGGCGTAGAGGCTGGAGGCCGGCCGCAGATGCACCTTGTGCACGGCTTCGCCTGCCGCGTCGAAGAACTGCAGGCTGCGGCGGATCTCGTCGCCATCGCGCTTTTCCACGGCAAAGCCGTGTGCCCACACCTTCGGGAAGATGCGCAGATCGATGTTTTCGCCAAGCACCATGGCATTGTGGTTGCCGGTGACGACCTTGTCATAGACGCCGATCTTTTCGTGCACCGCGCTTTCATTGCGGGTCAGCGCCATGACCTCGCCGACGGCCTCGAGGCCGGTCAAAAGATCGTTGACGCGCGGCTCGATACGGATGACGCCATCGCCGCAATGCGCGGCGACCAGCTCGGCCTCCGAAATGCCGAGCTGGGCAGCCAGATCACGCTCGCGCGTCTTCGGATTGTCTGTCCGTGCCCGCCGGATTTCATGCGGGGCGGGTTTTACGCGCTGGTCCATGTCTCGGTCCCTATTGCCTTGCCTTACTTGTTGAGAATGAGCTTGCCCTGCCGGGTGATCTTCAGCCGGTAGAGCGCGCCATGATGCTCGATGCCGATCTCGTGCTCGCCTTGGAACAGGGTGTTGCTGGACAGGGTTCGTACCGCCAGCGGAACCCGGTCGAAACGGGCGGAGGCATCGTCGGAACGGCGGACGCGATAGCGAAAATCGTTGGGATTGTGGGTGTTCATCTGGATCGATCCCTTTCCTGTGCCGGGCGTCTGGCTAGGCGTTGCGTAATCCGATTCATATCTTGACTTGAATAGTCATGTTTACTAGTCAGTGCAATACCGGATTAAACGAGTCAAGATTTAAGACGCCGGACACGATCAAAAATGCCAGCCAGCCCCGGGCCAGCCAGCATGAAACCTGGATTTTGGAGTTGGGGCATGGGGTTGGTGAATTGGGAATGGCGCGGCCGGTCGGCGGCGAACGGCGCGGCGGCTTTGCTGGCAAGCGTGGCGGCGATTGCCTTGTCGGCGCAACTGGCCAACGCTCAGCAGGCGGCGGACCAGCAGACAGATCAAATGAAGAAGGCTGACGAGGCCGCACCAGCGGGCGCAACGCTGCTCGACAAGATCCTCGTCATCAGCCGCACCGGCGAGACGGCGATCGAATCGCTCGCCTCTGCCAGCCATGTCGATCAGGAACAGCTCGACCGCCGCATGGCGACGACGCCGAACGAGATGCTGCTCGGGGTGCCCGGTGTCGCGGCGCAGGCCGACGCAAGGCGCGTCGGCACCAGCATCAACATCCGCGGCCTGCAGGATTTCGGCCGCGTCGCGGTCATCGTCGACGGCGCCCGTCAGAACTTCCAGCGTTCCGACCACGGCACGCAGTCGACTTTCTACATCGACCCCGAGCTCGTCAAATCCGTCGACCTGATCCGCGGTCCGGTCGCCAACACCTATGGCTCGGGCGCCATTGGCGGCGTCGTCTTCTTCGACACCAAGGATGCCCAGGATTTCCTCAAGCCTGACGAGACATGGGCTGGTTCCGTCACGGGACGCTATGAGAGCAACGGCAAGGGCTGGACATCAAGTGCATCCGGCGCCTACCGCTTCAACGAGAACTGGGACGCGCTCGGCAACATCGTCTACCGCAACTATGACGACTACAAGGATGGCGGTGGCGACACCGTCAAGGGCACCGGCTTCGACGTGCTCAGCGGCCTGCTCAAGACCACCATCCGGCCGACAGACAACAGCGAGCTGAAGCTCGGCTGGGTCGGCTCAAGCGACGGCTGGAACGAGATCAGCGGCGGCGCGCCGGTGAATGACATCGACCTGAAGTCGAATACCTTCACGGCGCGCTACAACATCACGGACGAGGACAAGAGCTGGCTCGATCTCCACATCAACACCTCCTACAACAAGACCAACCTCGATCTGACCAGCCTTGTCCCGCAAAACCGGTTTGATCCGGTCACCGGTCTACCCGTTGTCTTGCCGGCAGGATCGAAGTCGACATTCGACGTCGGCACGACCGGTATCGACATCTGGAACACATCCCGCTTCGAAACGGGCGGCATCGCGCATGAGCTGACATATGGCGGCGACTGGGTCGGCGACAACGTCAAGACGGGCGGTGCGGCCGGCGGCGACAGCTTCTACACGCCGTCGGGCAAGCGCAACGTCTCCGGCGCCTATGTCCAGGACAAGCTCACCTGGGAGTGGCTCGAAGTCATCGCCGGGCTGCGCTACGACAGTTACAGCCTGAAGGACGATTCACACGAGACATCCGGTGACAGGGTGTCGCCTCGTATCACCGTCGGTGTTTCGCCGTTCGATTCGGCAGGCCTCGCGGGCCTTCAGTTCTATGGCACCTATGCGGAAGGCTATCGCTCGCCGTCGATCACCGAGACGCTGATCAGCGGCAATCACCCGGCAGGCGTCAGCTTCCCGTTCCTGCCCAATCCCAATCTGCGGCCCGAGACCGGCAAGACGACCGAATTCGGCATCAACTACAAGCAGAACGACATCATCGACGCTGGCGACGCGTTTCGTCTCAAGGCCGCGTATTTCAACAACGATGTCGATGACTATATCGATGGCGTGACGCTGTCGCCGTTCGATCCGACCAGCGGCTGCCCGTTTGGCCCAGGCATCCCGATCTGCTTCCAGTATCAGAATTTCGCCAAGGCCAAGATCAACGGCTTCGAGATGGAAGGCGTTTACGACGCGGCATGGGGCTATGCCGGACTTTCGGCCTCCATCATCAACGGTCACACGATCTCATATGAGGGCGACCGGGCAGATCTCGCCACCATCCCCTCCTCCCAGGTCACGGCACAGCTCGGCTTGCGCTTCCTGGAGGACAAACTGACCGTCGGTGGCGAAGTGCAGTACAATGGCAAGCCGAAGGGCAATGCGATGGCCAAGGACTACACGCTGGTCAATGCCTTCGCGAGCTATCAGGCGACCGACAATCTCAAGGTCGATTTCCGCGCCGACAATCTGTTCGATGTCAAATACGCCAACCCGCTCAACGGCGGCACGACGGTTGCGGTCTATGAGCCCGGCATCACGTTGAAGCTGGCGGCAACGATGCGGTTTGGAGGCTGACGACAATGACAAGCTTGACGACATCCCTTCGTCTGCTGACCTCGACGCTGGCGATGTCGCTTGCGATGGTTCCGGCGTGGGCACAAGAGTCCGCGCCGGTCCCCGCGCTGACCCTCGAACTCAACGGTGCGCAACCTTCCGACAAGGGTTGCCGCCTGACTTTCGTGGTCAACAACAATCTCGGCGCCGACCTGTCCAAGGCGGCGTTCGAGATCGACTTGTTCAACGAGGCCGGCGTCGTCGACCGGCTGACCGTGCTCGATTTCAAGGAAGTGCCGGCGGGCAAGACCAAGGTGACGCGTTTCGATCTGGCCGGCACCGAGTGCTCGAAAGTCAGCCGCGTGCTGATCAACAGCGCGACCGAATGCACCGGTACCGGCGTCGAACCGAATGCCTGCATGCGCAAGCTGAAGACGGGCACCAAGACCGGTATCGCTTTCGGCGTGTGAGGTGGGACTGCATCCCCCATTCACGCGAAACACAGTGGCGTGGCCTCTGGCCGGCTTCCGTGCGCTGTCCTTTGGACCAAGCGATCTTGATTTGACAATTTCGCTCTTGTCGCTGCAGGTCTCGCGGCGAGACATGCAGGATATCAGTCCCCTCCCCGAAGCCAGCGCCGAGCTGGCGGTAACGCTAACCGAGCCGCTTGCGCCACCGCGCCTGTCGGTTTGGAACCGCAAATGGACGGCGGCGGTTGTCATCTCCTGCGCTCTCCACGCCGCGGTGGCAGCGGCTTTTCTGATCTCGCCCTCAGGGACATCCAGTTTCCAGGACGCAATGCATGCGGAAGGCAGCGATCAGTCCGGCACCAATGTGGTCGGCAGCGCGCTGGATAAGGACCCCTTGGCAATAAATGTCGCGCTGGTGCCGAACCCGCAACCGACCAAACCAGAGCCGGCAAAGCCGGCCAAGCCGGCGCCGCCAACAGAACCTGCGCAGCCCGCCCGGGAAGCGGCGAAGCCGCCGCTCAAGCCTTTGCCGGAACCTGTCAAACAGCAGACGATCACCCCGGACATATTGGTGGCCGGCGCCCCACGCCCCGATGACCAGAGCGTGGCTCCCAAGACCGAAACGCCGGCACAGCCGACCGTTCAGCCCGAGAGCACCGAGGCGCCTGTGGCCGTTCCGGAGCAGCCGCCGATCCCCGGCGCCAGAGCAGCTCGGGCAGCTGCCCCAGCAGCTGCAAGCGAACCATACGAGAAGCGCGGCACAGCGGACGGCCGCGAAATAGAAGCGGCAATTGCCAGCAAAGGCAGAAAACAAACCGATGCCGGCAACGCGGCAACGTCTCGCTATAGTGGCGAGGTGGCCAACAAATTGGCTCGCGCCAATCGCCGCGTTTCGAAAGCCGCGCAATCGACAGCCCGCAACAACGCTATGGTGGCATTTGTGGTGCTGGCCAATGGAAACATCAGCGACTTGCAACTTGCCAAAAGCTCAGGCTCTCCGGAACTCGATCAATTCGCGTTGGAGCTGGTGCGAAAGCAGGCACCCTTCCCTCCCATTCCGCCGGAGACCGGAATGTTAAGCTGGCGGTTCAAAGCACCAATCGGCCCATTCTGAGTCTCCGTCGACCGTTATGCCATCCATTGATCGTCAAGCATGAAAGGAATCACGATGTACATCGCCATGAATCGCTTCAAGGTGCAGGCCGGCTCGGAGAGCGATTTCGAGGCCGTGTGGAAGAACCGCGACTCCAGCCTCGCGGAGATGAAGGGGTTTAGGGAATTCCATCTGCTGCGTGGCCCGGTCAACGAGACCGAAGGTTACACGCTGTTTGCGTCGCACACGGTGTGGGCGAGCCATGATGATTTTATCGCCTGGACCAAATCGGAGAATTTTCGGGCCGCCCACCGAAATGTCGGCACGACAAAGGTCCATTATCTCGGCCACCCTCAGTTCGAGGGGTTTTCGGTCGTCGAAGGCGCGTAATGCATGTCGCCCAAAAGTGGTCCCGGTTTTGGGACAACGACATGCATAAAAACAAAAGAGTTAGAGCCATTCATCGTTTCCACGAAACGGTGAATGGCTCTAACTCTGGCCGGGTCAGGCTCCGGCCAGCAGGCTCGCATTGCCCCCGGCAGCCGTCGTATCGACGCAGACGGCCCGCTCATGCGCATAGGCCGCAGGGTTCAGCACCTCGCTGACCAGCGGTACGATCGGGCCGGAGCGATCGGCGATGACCTTGCGAACGGTGCGCGCGGCCTCGGGCGTGCCGGAAAAGGCGACAACATCGACGCGCAGCGAACGCGCTTCGACCGGATCAGGGCGGCCGTCGATAGCTGCCAACGGCAGGCCCTTGCCGGTCAGCGGGGAGAGCGCCGCCGGGGCGCCGGGCGCCACGGCCAGCACCGCATTGCCGGCGGCGAGTGCCTGGATCGTCTGCGCGAGCAGCGTATCGCCATCGGGACCAAGGCATAGCACTCGTCCGCGTGGCGACAGCGAGAGCGTGTTGGCTTCGCCGGTCGGTCCCGGCAGGTCGACCTGGCCGAAGTCGATCCCGGAGGCAGCGCCAATGGCCGCGGCACCCTTGCCGCGCAGATGCTTCCTCAGAATGGCGATCCGGTCTGAGCGCGTCGACCAGCCGCCAAGTGTGGGATCAGGCAGATTATCGGCAAGTTCGGTCGCCGTCACCTTATGGCCATCCTGCACACGGGTTCCGGCCTCCGGCCCCTTGCGGAAGCGCCTGAGATAGTGCGGACCGCCGGCCTTGGGTCCGGTGCCGGACAGCCCCTCGCCGCCAAACGGCTGCGAACCGACCACGGCGCCGATCTGGTTGCGGTTGACATAGATGTTGCCGGCGTGGATGCCGTCGACGAAATGCTGCACGCGGCCCTCGATGCGAGTGTGCAGGCCGAAGGTCAGGCCATAGCCCTTGCGGTTGATGGCAGCGATGACCGCATCTATCTCGTCGGCGTCGAACGTGGCGACATGCAGTACCGGCCCGAACACCTCGCGCTCCATGTCCTCGATGCCCTTGACCCGGAAGACATGCGGCGCGACGAAGCGGCCGTCCTTGGGCGCTTCAAGCTTGGCGATCAGCCGGCCCTGCAGGCCCATCTTCGTGCAGTACTCGCGAATCGAGCTTTGCGCCTCGTCGTCGATGACAGGCCCGACATCGGTCGAAATCCGCCAGGGATCGCCGATATTGAGCGCTTCCATGGCGCCCTTCAGCATCTCCAGCATCTTCTTTTCGACGTCCTTCTGCACGTAGAGCACGCGCAGCGCCGAGCAGCGCTGGCCGGCACTCTGGAAGGCCGAGGCCAGGATGTCGCGCACCGCCTGTTCGGGCAGCGCGGTGGAATCGACGATCATGGCGTTGAGACCGCCGGTCTCGGCGATCAGCATGGCGTCGGGCGCGGCGGTCTCGGCCAGTTGTTTCTCGATCAGCTTCGCGACCTCGGTCGAGCCGGTGAAGCAGACGCCGGCAATGCGCGGATCGGCGGTGAGTGGCCCGCCGACCGACGGGCCGTCGCCGGGCAGAAGCTGAATGACGTCTTGCGGCACGCCGGCCTCGCGCAGCAGCTCGACGGCGCGGAAGGCGATCAGCGGCGTCTGCTCGGCCGGCTTGGCGATCACCGAATTGCCGGTGACAAGTGCTGCGGCGATCTGGCCGGTGAAGATGGCGAGCGGGAAGTTCCACGGTGAAATGCAGACTATGGCGCCCCGCGCTTGCGTGCCCGCCTCCGCATTGGCCGCCTCAGTGGCGTAGTAGCGCAGGAAGTCGACGGCCTCGCGCACCTCGGCGACGCCGTCGGCCAGCGATTTGCCGGCCTCGCGGGTGGCGAGTGCAAAGAACTCGACGGCATTCGTCTCGTAGAGATCGGCGGCGCGGTTGAGGATCGCGGCGCGCTCGGTCACGGGACGTTTCGCCCAGGCCGGCTGCGCTTCCACCGCAAAGCGTACGGCGGTCGCCACCTGCTTGGCGGCGGCTTCGCTGACGGTGCCGACCACTTCGGAAGGCTTTGCCGGGTTGACGATCGGGCGCTGCTTGCCATAGCCGGCAGCCCGCGTGATCGGCTTGGCATGCCAGCGGTCGGGACCAGCGAATGCAGCCCTGGCCTTGTCGATCGCCGCCAGCGTCACCGTGTCGGTGATGTCAAAGCCCTTCGAGTTGCGGCGGCCGGCGCCAAAAATCTGGGACGGCCGGGGAATCGCGGGGTTGGCGGCGGGGCCTTGGCTTTCGACGGTTTCGAGCGGATCGCGGGCAATGTCCTCCGGCTCGACGTCCTCGTCGGTGAGTTGGTGCACGAAGGAGGAGTTGGCACCGTTCTCCAGCAGTCGGCGGACCAGGTAGGCGAGCAGATCGGAATGCGCACCGACCGGTGCATAGATGCGGCAGCGCGTGCCTTCGGCCCGGCGCACCGTCTCGTGCAGAGCCTCGCCCATGCCGTGCAGGCGCTGGAACTCGAAGGTATCGCGATTGTCCGCCATCGACAGAATGGCGGCGACGGTGTGGGCATTATGGGTGGCGAATTGCGGATAGATGCGGTCGGTCATGCCAAGCAGTTTTTTCGCGCAAGCGATATAGGAGACATCGGTGTTGGCCTTGCGCGTGAAAACGGGGTAGCCGGTCAGCCCCAGCGCTTGTGCCCGCTTGATCTCGGTGTCCCAATAGGCGCCCTTGACCAGCCGCACCATGATGTTGCGGTCGTATTTCCTGGCCAATGCGTAGAGCCAGTCGATGGCGTAGGCCGCGCGTGGCCCATACGCTTGCACCACCACACCAAAACCGTTCCAGCCGGCGAGTTCCGGCTCGGCCAGCACCCGCTCGATGACGTCGAGCGACAGATCGAGGCGATCCGCCTCCTCGGCATCGATGTTGAGACCCATGCGCGAATGCCGCGCGGCAAGCGCCAGCGACAGCAGACGCTCGGCCATCACAGGCAGCATCTCGTCCTTCTGCGCCACCTCATAGCGCGGATGCAGCGCCGACAGCTTGACTGAGATGCCGTGGTTCTGGCGGATATCAGGGCCATTGGAACCGGCGTCGAGCGAGGAAATCGCGTCGGCATAGGCCTTGTGATAACGCAAGGCGTCGGCCTCGGTGCGAGCCGCCTCGCCCAGCATGTCGAAGGAATAGAGATAGCCCTTCTGCGTCATCGGCCGGCCGCGCTTGACGGCTTCAGCGATGGTGCGGCCGAGCACGAACTGCTCGCCCATCTCGCGCATGGCGGCGGCCACCGCCTTGCGGATGACCGGCTCGCCCAACCGCCGCACCATGGAGCGCAGCGTGCCTTCGATGCCGCCCTCGCCTTCGTCAAGCACACGGCCGGTCAGCATCAGCGCCCAGGTCGAGGCGTTGACGAAAATGGAGCTCGAGCCGCCCGAATGCGCCGACCAGTCGTGCGGCGCTATCTTGTCGGCGATGAGGTCGTCCATCGTCTCGGTGTCGGGCACGCGCAACAACGCCTCGGCCAGGCACATCAGCGCCACGCCTTCCTTGGTGGAAAGTCCATAGGCAGAGAGGAAGACTTCCATCAGCCTTGGATCCGACGATCCGCGCACCGCCCGCACCAGATCGGCGGCGCGGGCCGAGATCGCCTTGCGGTCTTTCGCGGAAAGCCCTGTCGCTTCGGCCAGCCGCTTCACGGCCTCGTCTTCGTCGGGCAGGTAGTTGGCGCGGATCTGCTGGCGGATGGCATCGAGCGATGGCATGGCGGTTCCGTGGATCGAACAAA
This sequence comes from Mesorhizobium sp. M1409, assembly GCF_040317535.1. Classification (NCBI taxonomy): domain Bacteria; kingdom Pseudomonadati; phylum Pseudomonadota; class Alphaproteobacteria; order Hyphomicrobiales; family Phyllobacteriaceae; genus Mesorhizobium; species Mesorhizobium sp. M1409. The sequence continues at coordinate 107,602 of NZ_JAMYKV010000011.1, read as the reverse complement.
GGGGATCGGGCCGGCGGTCACCGGACCGAATGGCGCAAGCTAGCACAAGTTCGAAATTTCAGCCGGTCCAAAGAAATCGACACTGCAGCTCATTTGCCCTATCTTGAGCGCCTGGAAATTGACATATGGACTGCATCCTCGGTGACAGAAGACCAATTGGACCGCATCGACAGGAATATCCTGGCGGCGCTGGCAAGCGATGGCCGGCTTTCCATGTCAGAACTGGCCGCAAAGGTCGGCCTGTCGAAGACGCCCGTCCAGGCACGGGTGAAGCGGCTGGAAAAGGAAGGCTACATCAGGGGCTACCAGGCGATCATCGACCGCGAGCGTATGGGCGAAGGCCATGTCGCCTTCGTCCAGGTGAAATTGTCCGACACCCGATCCGCCGCGCTCGACGCCTTCAACCGATCCGTGCAGGCCGTGCCGGAGATCGAACAATGCCACATGATGGCGTCGAGCTTCGATTATCTGCTGAAAGTCCGCACCCGGGATATCGCCGCCTACCGCCGCGTCTTGGGCGAGCGCATTTCTGCCCTGCCCCACGTCGCCCAGACCTCGACCTTCGTGGCAATGGAGACGGTCAAGGATCGGTAGAGTTCAATGACCGGTGCGCGACTTCGGCTTCCCAGGTTCGAAGCTGATGCGGAGTTTCGAGCCGGTCGCCTTGGCGAAACGTTGCAACGTTCGGGTCGAAGGCATGTTTCGACCACTCTCCAAACGAGCGATTACGGCCTGTGTCGTCCCCATCGCGGCGGCGACCTCTTCCTGCGTCATGTCAGCTTCACCCCGGGCCTTAATCAAAGCTGCGGCGATTGCGAACTCCTCCTCCAAGGCTTCGTATTCGGCAACGAATTCCGGGTCCTTGAACCATTCCTTGGCAACGTCCTCAACGGAGATTGTTTTCCGGCTCATAGAACCTCCTTCGCTCGCTTAAGAGCCAACTCGATCTCGTTTCGTGGAGTCTTCTGCGTCTTCTTGGCGAACACTCGCACCACCACCACACGGCGTTCTGCCGCGGTCACATAGACTGCACGAGCAATGCCATCCCGGCCCTTCATGCGCATTTCCCAAAGCCTGCCTTCCAAATGCTTGACATATGGCTCGTGGACTTTCTGCAACCCGTGCGCCTCGATTAAACGCGATATCCGCAGAAAGCTGGCCAAGATATCTTTCGGTTGAGCCTCAAGCTCCCGTCTTACCTCGGTATTGAGAAATACGACCGACCAGCTCATTGATCGAAATATATCTTTTTTGCAATATCTTTCAATTGCCGATATCGTTGGCAGCTTTAATCCGAAAGCGTCTTCAAAAACGCCACTAGCGCCGCGCGTTCGCGGTCCGACAGCTCCAGCGGATGAACTTCGGACGTTCCCTCCACGCTAGGGGCTGCCTTGGCGTAGTGCGCCACCACTTCATCGAGCGACGAAAACTGCCCGGCATGCATATAGGGCGGCCGCGTTGCTGCTCCGCGCAGCGACGGCGTCTTGTAGGCGCGGATGAGTTGCGGCGCATCCTTGACCATGAAGCGCAACTCACCGCAGGCGCCGGCGTCGCCATCGCGATAGGCGCCGAAGCAGTTGAACGGGTCGGCTTCGACTTGGCGCACGGCATCGATGCGGCCGCGGTCCGGCGGCAGGCCCGCAACGGGCGGCACGCCGGTGTTGTGAAAACTGTTGTCGGTGAAGCGCGGGCCGTTGTGGCAGGTCACGCAGTTGGCCTTGCCGATGAACAGTTTCAGCCCAAGGATTTCCTCCTTCGAGAAGACGGCATCGCCCTTCGGCCCGGCGCCGGTGACGAGGTCCAGCGCAAACCGATCGAAGCGCATCGGCGCCGGCTCGATCGACCGTTCGAAAGCGGCGATCGCCTTGCCGATATTGGCAAAGACGCCGTTGATGGCGTCACGCTGCGCACCGCTCATCGCGTCCCAGGCAGCCTTCTCAGCATCGTTTCCAAGCGGGCTGGCATTCGCCGGCATGCCGGAAAAATCGGGGAGCGGCCCGAAGATGCGCTCATAGCGTTCGCCGAAGCGCGCCTTGATGTAATGGGCGTAGGCGGTGCGGTTTCCTGCCTGCTCCAGCGGGTTTTCGAGCGGCGTCAACGCTTGCGCCCACAGGCTGTCGCGGCGGCCATCCCAGAAGAACCAGGGATCGCGCGCCACTCCGGCCAGCGGCATGGTGCGCCGGTTGGTGTGGCCGACGCCGACGGCTTGTGGCAGGTCGTCCTGGAATTGCCGGTCGATCTTGTGGCAGGTCGAACAGGATACCGTGCCGTCACGGCTCATGCCCTGATCGAAGAACAGCGTCGAACCGAGTGCTGCGGCGGCCGGCACGTCGGCAAAGCGATTGGTGGTGTCGGGTTTCAGCGGCGGCAGTGCCGACAGTGCCAGCGAGACGATGGTCTTCTTCTCGGCGTCGGAAAAGTCAGGCTTGCCGCAACCGGCAAGGATAACGGCAACCATCAGCGCCAGAAAACGTGAAAGCCGCCTCATTTCTTGCTCACAGCACCACGTTGAAGAGCACGGTGTCGGAACCGGCGGTGGCCGAAATGGCGAAATGCAGCTGCCACCAGCCGCTCATGGTGAATTTTATCCCTTCGATCCGATAACGGCCGTCGCCGAGATAGTCGGTCGCCTGCGGGCTGGTCGGCAGGCCGTGACTGTGCAGCGGCATGCCGCCGGAGATCGTGATAGCGGCCCCCTCGACCGGAGCTCCAGCCTTTGTCTTCAGCGTTAGTAGCCAGGATTGCAGTTGGCCTTGCCGCACAACGCCCCGCTCCGGCAAAAAACTCGCCACGAACAGACCGTTGTCGGTGTTCTTCGTCCGCGAAATATCGGGGCCGGCAGAATGCGACGACCGCGGCGCCGTCAGATAGACGACCGCGAGAATGCCGACCAGCAAGGCAGCCAGACCAAGACCTGCCAAGAGATAGCGCCATATCGATGCCAAACCGTTTCCTCTTCTGCGGACAACGCTCTGTCGGACGGATCGCATCCCGCCAGCTGTGGGAAAACGCCATGGCGGAAAAAACCCTGCTTGCCAAGCATGGCGCTGCCGATGGCAAAAAGCTACAGCACCGAGATCACTGGAGGATTGCAGATGGCGGGAAACGGCGTCGCCTCGATCGGCGAATGCATGCTCGAATTGTCGGGCCAGACGGGACCGAACTGGCGCATGGGCTTTGCCGGCGACACGTTCAACACGCTGTGGGCGCTGCACGCGTTGAGCACTGAGCGGCCGGCAACCTATGTCTCGGCCTTCGGCGACGATCCGTTCTCGCAAGGCCAGATCGTTTTCTTCGCCGAAAACGGCATCGGCATCGGTTCTAGCCCGGTCATAGCGGGCGCGCGGCCTGGCCTCTATGCCATCACGCTCACCGGGGCCGAGCGTTCCTTCACTTATTGGCGTGGCGATGCCGCCGCGCGGCAGCTCGCCTCGGACCCGGTTGCACTGTCGAAAAACCTGGAAAATCAGGCGCTTGTCTATTTCAGCGGAATCACTTTGGCAATTCTGGACGATACCGCCCGCGCCACGTTGCTGGCGGCCGTCGCCAAGGCGCGCTCAGCCGGCTCGACAATCGCCTTCGACCCCAACTATCGGCCGCGGCTCTGGCGCAATCGCGAGGAGGCGCAGGCAGCGATCCTCGAAGCTCTTGCCGTCACCGACATTGCACTGCCGACCTTCCCCGACGAGCAGATGCTGTTCGGCGATGCAACACCGCAAGCGACCGCGGGGCGGCTCGGGCAACTGGTCGGCGAGGTCGTCGTCAAGAATGGCGAAGCGCCGGCTCTGATTGCTCAGGGAGAAACGCTGCGCGAGGTCCCGGCGATCCATGTCGCCGACCCCGTCGATACGACCGGCGCCGGTGATTCTTTCAACGGCGGCTACCTTGCGGCTCGACTTGCCGGCCACGACCCGCTGGAAGCCGCGCGCCGTGCCCATCGCGTCGCCGCCGCCGTGGTGCAGGTGCGCGGCGCGCTAGCGCCGTTCGACATGCTGCGAGCGGCTTTCGAAGGCTAAGCTAAGGTCTGTCGCGATTCAGGTCAGGCCGGCCTCACCTGAATATCGGCGGACCTTAAGGCAGCCGGAAACGATATTCAGTCACATGATGGTAGATCGCGCCCGGCCACAGCGTTGCCTGCGGGAAATAGGGCCGGTTCGGCGCATCCGGCCATATCTGCGGCTCCAGGCAGAAACCGCAAAAGGCCTTGTAGCTGCGCCCTTCCAGTCCGGTGCGCGGCGTCACATACTGACCCGTATAAAGCTGAACGCCGGGCTCGGTGGTCCAGACCTCCATCTCGACACCGGAACTGGCGCCTTGAACCCATGCCGCCTGCTTGAGGGGTCCACGTGACGAGGCGAGGCAAAAATTCTGGTCATAGGGCAGTTGCTCGCCCTCGGTCTCCATGCGTAGCAGCCGCGCCTGGCGGAAATCGAACGGCGTGCCGTCAACCGGCTTGACTACCCCTGTCGGGATCATGTCGCCATCGACCGGCAGATAGGCACCGGCATTCAGCATCATCCTGTGGTCGAGAATGTCGGAAGCGCCACCATCATCCAGGTTGAAATAGGAATGCTGGGTGAGGTTGCACAGCGTCGGCTCCTCGCAGGTGGCGGTCAGCTCGACGCTGAGCGTGCCCGGAATCTTCAGCCGATAGGTGCAGGTGACGTCGAGCGCGCCGGGAAAGCCCATCGTGCCATCGGGGTCATGCAGCGTCAGCGTGACGAAATCCCTGCCATGCAGCGAAACCGCCCACGGCCTGTGAGAATAGCCCTGCGAGCCACCATGCAACGTATGCTTACCGAGGAAATTTTGCTCGGTCTGATAGCGACTGCCGGCGATGGTGAAACGGCCGTCGCGGATGCGGTTGGCATAGCGGCCGACGACCGCGCCGAAGAAGGCCGTATCGGTCTCATAGTATCCCAGATTGTCATAGCCGAGCACCAGCGGCGCATCGTGCCCAGTCAGGCGCAGATCCTGGATGATCGCCCCCAGGCCGATGATGTTGGCGGTGATACCGCCGCCCCTGATCGTGAAGCGACGCACCGCCTCGCCTGCCTGCGTCGTACCGAAAACCTCGCCGTCCTTCATCGCCATGCCCGCAAATGCCAGTTGATCCAGTCGGCTGGTTTTTCCACGCAAGATGGGCAGGCCATTGGCCTCCCCATCTCAGGTAGCTAATCAGAGGCCGAGGCCGCCGATGCAGACATATTTGGTGTCGAGGTAATCCTCGATGCCCTGATGCCCGCCTTCCTTGCCGAGACCCGATTCCTTGACGCCGCCGAACGGTGCCTCCGGCGTGGTGATAAGGCCTTCATTGACACCGACCATGCCGTATCTGAGCCCTTCCATGACGCGGAAGGCGCGGCCGAGATCGCCGGTGTAAAAATAGCAGGCGAGGCCGAATTCGGTGTCGTTGGCGAGCGAGATGGCTTCCTCTTCGGTCTCGAACTTGAACACCGGTGCTACGGGGCCAAAGATCTCTTCCTTCATGAAGCGCATCTTGGGTGTCGCGTTGGCGATGACCGTCGGCTGGAAGAACGAACCGCCAAGCGCATGGCGCTTGCCACCGGCGACGACCTTGCCGCCCTTGGAAGTCGCGTCGGCGATCAGTTCCTCGACCTTCTCGACCGCCTTCTCGTCGATCAGCGGTCCCTGCTGCACGCCGTCCTCGAGCCCGGAACCGACCTTAAGCCCGTCGCTGGCGGCGGCGAGCTTCTCGACGAACTTGTCATAGACACCAGCCTGGACCAGGAAGCGGTTGGTGCAAACGCAGGTCTGGCCGGAATTGCGATACTTGGCGGTGATCGCACCGGCGACCGCACGCTCGAGGTCGGCGTCGTCGAAGACGATGAACGGCGCGTTGCCGCCGAGCTCCATCGACACCTTCTTGACGGTGACGGACGACTTCTGAATGAGCAGCTTGCCGACCTCGGTCGAGCCGGTGAAGGTGATCTTCGACACCAGCGGATTTGCGCAGATCTCGTCGCCGATCTCGCTGGCCGAGCCGGTCAGGATGTTGATGACACCCTTGGGGAAGCCGACTTCCTCGGCGAGCGCGCCCCAGGCAAGGCCCGAGTAAGGCGTCTGCGAGGCGGGCTTTACGACTGCGGTGCAGCCGGCGGCGAGCGCCGGGCCGAGCTTGCGGGCCAGCATCGAGGACGGGAAATTCCACGGGGTGATGGCGGCGATGACGCCGACCGGTTCCTTGGTGACGAGGATGCGGCGATCCGCCCATGGCGACGGTACGACGTCGCCATAGGTGCGGCGGCCTTCCTCGGCGAACCAAAGGATGTAGGACGCGGCCGAGCCGATCTCGCCCTTCGATTCGAACAGCGACTTACCCTGCTCGATGGTCAGCAACTCGGCCAGCACATGCTGATTGTCCATCATCGCGTCGTGCAGCTTGCGCAGCAGCTTCGAGCGCTCGAGCGCGGTCGTCTTGCGCCACGACTTGAAGGCGGCATCGGCGGCTTCGATGGCGCGGCGGGTCTCGGCCTTACCCGACTTCGGTACGGTACCGATCTTGAGGCCGGTGGCCGGATTGTTGACGTCGACCGTCTGGCCACTGTCGGCCTGCACCCATTCGCCATTGATGAGATTGGCCTGCCGCATGAAATGGCTGGTTTTCTGAAGCATGGTCTATCCTCCGTTCGGCGCGCTGACGGCCGGTCTGTGAAGTCCTCGGTGAGCGTGCGCCATGGACTGGGGCCGGCACGCCGGAGCCACTGCTCTTTACCTAGGGCAAGGCCCGCAAGCAATCGCTACATGGCATATAGGGGTTGGACCAGCCCGAGGCGAGAGCAGGCCGGTGTGCATCCTGACCTATCAGAAAACGTGGAGCACCACCGTCAGCCAAAAAGCGGTGGTGACGGCGGCGCAGGCGGTGGCGATGGTCATCTGGTTCGACGCCAGCGCCTGGCCGGTGTTGAACTGCACCGCGATCAGATAGGAATTGACGCCGGATGGCATCGCGGCCACCATCACCGCCACCTTGGCGGTCAAGGGCGGCAGGCCGAGCAACCAGACGAAGGCGAGGACCAGCGCCGGCATCAGGAACAGCTTCAGCGCCGAAAGCACCAGCGCCGGCCTGACATTGCCCGAAATGCCGAAGCGGCGCAGGCTGAGCCCCATGGCGAACAACGCCACCGGCCCCGCCGTACCGGCCAGCGCATCGACCAGGCGCATGGCGACATCAGGCAGCGGGGCACCGGTGATGCGCCATGCAAGCCCTGCCAGAATGCCAATGATCAACGGATTCATGAAAAGCCGCTTGAGGAAGCTATGGATAACGCGCAAGGGATGCACCGGATCGCCGCTGGCGCGGCCGAAGGCTTCGAACAACACGATCGAGGCCATCAGCATGATCGGCAGATGCACCGAAACCAGCAAGGACAGCACTTCAAAACCATCCGCTCCGAATATGCCGAGGATAAAGGGAGCGCCGAGCAGCACGATATTGGAAAAGGCCGATGAAACTCCGCCGACGACGCCGGCGCGTGCATCTCGCCCAAATATCCGCGTGGTGACGAGATGGCCGGCGGCCCAGGTGATTGCCACGGCCGCGAAATAGGCGCCCCACAGCGACCAAGGTGCCACTCCGTGGAAATCCGCGTTCACCATGGTCTGGAACAACAGCAGCGGCATCGCTACGCTTACAGCGAAATCGGCTATGCCCTCGCCGCTCGCCGGCTTCAGATAGCCGGTGAACCCGGCGAGGTAGCCGAGCGCGACAAGGCTGAAGACGAAAAGGACGGTTTCGGTGAGCGGAGACATTTTTCCCGTGATAGGCGAGCCACGCTCGCGGCGCAATCGCGCCCGAATTTGATCATGCCCGAATTTGATCATGCCCGAATTTGATCATGGTAGACTGGCAGCATTGTAGAGGGTTTGGATCATCAGGGCGGACACCTAACGACAAATGGCCTTTGTCGAAACCTTGAAGCGCAATCTTTTGCGGCAGGCGTGGCTGACGGCTTTCGTCGCCGCACTGATTTGCCTTGCCGTGACGGCGCTTGCTATAGCCGAAACCAAAAGCCTCAAGGGCGTGGCGCTGATCATCGGCCAGTCGAAATACGAGCACATAGCCGCGCTGCCCAACCCGGCCAATGACGCCCGCGACATGGCCAAGATGCTGACCGATCTCGGCTTCGATGCCCGCAGCGTCACCGATCGCGACGCCGCGAAGCTGAAGCGCGACCTGGAGCGCTTCTCGGAAGATGCCGAAGGCGCCGATGTCGCCTTCATCTATTATTCCGGCCACGGCATCGAGGCCGGCGGCGAGAACTATCTGGTTCCAGTCGATGCCGACGTATCGTCCCTCGGAGATGCCAACCAGGCGCTTGTGCCGATTTCCGCCGTCATGGACGCGCTGAAAGCGACCGTGCCTGTGACGATCGTGCTGCTCGATGCCTGCCGCACCAATCCGTTCCCCGCGGATGCCGTGGTGCGGCGCGCGCCGACCGCCTCCGCCTCGCCGATTGGTGCCGGCGGTCTGGAGCCGGTACGCGGCGCCAAGGCGCTCGGCAATACGCCGGCGGCCGATGCGAGCCTGGGCACCGTGGTCGGCTTCGCCGCCGAGCCGGGCCGTCCAGCGCTCGATGGCACCGCCGGCGAAAACAGCCCTTACGCGTCCGCCCTGCTGCGCCACCTCGCGGCGATGAAGGGCACCGAGTTCGGCTCGGTCATGCGCATGGTGACCGAGGAGGTCTATCTCGACACCAAGGCAAAGCAGCGCCCCTGGGTCAATGAAAGCCTGCGCCGACTGCTCTATTTCGGCGTCGCGCCAGCGGAGCCGACCGGCGACGACGGGCTGATCACGGGCGAGCGCCGCCAGCTGCTCTTGACCATTTCCGAGCTGCCCGACCCGAAACGGGCGCAAGTGGAACTGGCCTCGCTGCAGGAAGGCGTGTCGCTCGATGCACTCTATGGCGTGCTGAAGGCGCTCGGCACGGAAAAGATCCCCGAAGATCCAACTGATCTGCAAAAGGTGCTTGACACCCAGGCCGAGCGCCTGAAGAAGATGATGTCCGAGCGCGCCGCGCTGCGCACCGACGATCCGGAGATCAAGCGCCTGGTCGCCTCCGCCGACAAAGCGATCGGCCAGGGCGCCATCGTGACGGCACGCACATTCCTCGACGACGCGGTCGGCCGGGTCGAGCAGACGATCGATGCGGTCGATGAAGCCGAGGATCTCGTCAAGCAGAAGCGTCTTGCCGATGCCGCGATCTACGCCAGACGCGCCGATGCCTCGGGGCTGGTCTTCGACTACAGATCCGCCGCCGCCGATTATGCCAAGGCTTTCTCGCTGGCCGAAAAATGGGACGACAAACTGCGCTGGAACTACAAAAACCAGGAGGCCGAGGCGCTGAACGCTTACGGCTACGCCACCGGTGACCTGGATGCGCTGCAAAATTCCATCGAGGCCTATCGCACCATCCTGAACTTCATCCCCAATGGCGAACAGAATCGCGACTGGGCGATCACCCGCAACAACATGGCGGTTGTGCTGCAGACCATCGGCGAGCGCGAGACGGAGACCGCGCGCCTTGAAGAGGCAGCGCGGATCTTTCGCGATTCCCTTGTCGTGTTCGAGCGTGAGAAGGACGATCTCAACTGGGCCGCCGCGCAGAACAACCTGGCCAATGTGCTGTTGAAAATCGGCGAACGCGAGAGCGATCCTAAGCGCCTGAATGAAGCAGTGGTGGCGATGCGAGCCACCCTTGAGAAGCGCCCGCGCGACAAGGTGCCGCTCGACTGGGCGGCTTCGCAAAACAACCTCGGCCTGGCGCTCTATGCACTGTCCGAGCGTGAGGCCGCCGGCGAGCATCTGACGCAAGCCGAAGCCGCCTACCGGCTGGCGCTTGAGGAATACACGCGCGAAAAAGCACCGGTGGAATGGGCGATGGTCGAGAACAATCTCGGCAACACGCTTGTGTCGCTTGGCATCCAGCTCAACGACAACGCAACCATCAACGAGGCGGCCGACGCCTTCCGGGCCGCGCTAGAGGTGCGAACCCGTGAAACCTTCCCGGTCTCGTGGGCAACCAGCCGGCTCAACCTCGGCAACGCGCTAAGCGGTGTCGCCCGCTTCGATATGGGAACCGGCGCGCTCGAAGAGGCGGCGGCGGCCTACGACGATGCACTGACGGTGTTTACCCGGCAGCGTTTCCCGATGGACTGGGCGTCGGCGCAGAACAATCTCGGTTCGATCTACCAGACGCTTGGCCAGCGCACCCAAGACACGGCCAGGCTCGAGCAATCGGTGAGCGCCTTCCAGGCCGCGCGGCGGGTCTATGTCAGGCGAAAATTCCCGCTCGACTGGGCAATGAGCCACTACAATCTGGGCAACACGCTGCAGCTTCTCGGCGGTGTGACCGACAAGCCGGAACATTACGGCGAGGCCATCGCCGCCTACCGCGATGCGTTGCGCGAGTACAAGCGCGAGACGAACCCGCGGCAATGGGCGCTGAGTGAGGCCGGTCTCGGTTCGGCGCTGCACTGGCTGAGCATGAGCGATGCCAATCCCAAAACCCTGCAGGATTCAATCGCGGCCCGGCGGGCAGCGCTTGAGGTGCTGACTATCGAAGCAGCCCCCATAGATTGGGCCAACGCTCAGAACGGCATAGGCATGAGTCTTCTCAACCTCGGCAATCTCGAACGCACCGATAAATACCTCAATGACGCAGAGGCAGCCTTCACGGCGACGCTGAAGGTATTCACCCGCGAGAGTCAGCCCTTGCAGTGGGCCTTCGAACAGAACAACCTCGGCGACGTCCATTGGAACCACGCCAGTTACGGCGCGGGTAAGCCGGAATATCTGAAAGCCATCGAATTCTTCGAGAACGCCAAGCGGGGGTTTACCGAAGCCGGCTACACGATGCCCATTCCGTTGACCGACCAGAAAATCGATCTGGCGAAGAAGCAGATGGCCAAGAAGTAGGGCTCCGCCCGACCGCGCCTTGTCTTTCGGATGGCTTTACGTCCCTATATGTCCGGTCACCGGAACCCATTGCCGGGAACCGGAGAAGGATAGCCTATGATTCGATTTGTGCTGGCTTTGCTTCTGCTGGCCATCCCGGCCGCAGCCCACGCCACCGACGCCGGCTGGGCGCTATTACGCGACGGCGGCCACGTCGTGCTGCTGCGTCATGCCATGGTCACCGGCACCACCGATCCGGTCAATTTCGACATCGACAGCTGTACCACCCAGGTCAACCTGTCGGCGCGCGGCAAGCAGCAGGCGAGCAAGATTGGCGCCTTGTTCGCTGCTCGTGCGGCACCCATCGAGCGCGTGCTGTCCAGCCGCTACTGCCGCTGCCTCGACACTGCCCGCATCGCTTTCGAGGCCGAACCGAAGCTGTTTGCGCCGCTTGACCTCCTGAAGGGCGACGAGACGCAAAAAGCCGCTCAGATCGCAGCGATCCTGAAGGAGATCCGCGACTATTCCGGCTCCGACAATCTGGTCATGGTCACCCATCTGGAAAATATCCAGGCCCTGACCGGCGTTTCGCCCCGCGAAGGCGAGGCCGTGGTCGTAGAGCCGCAGGGCGACGGCCTGCGCGTACTCGGCCGCGTCACCTTCTGAAGTTTCGACGATCCCTTCAGCATTGGATCGGTGTTGCCGAAATGCCACCATTGAAAAAAGCCGCAAATCCGCCGCGACAATGCCGCTTGCGACAACCCGTCGCAGGGGCTATAGGCGCGCTCCCGGTCACGAGAACCGAAGCGAGCACAACGGTTGGGAGCTTTCGTCTCCGCCCGTGCAGGCGGCTTTGCCGCGCTGTATACGGCGCCGCTTTGGGGATTGGGATCGCGGATGTAGCTCAGCGGGAGAGCGCCGGATTTGGGTCCGGAGGTCGGGGGTTCAATTCCCTTCATCTGCACCACGGATAGCTCAGTTGGGTAGAGCATCAGATCGAGAATCTGACTGTCGAAGGTTCGATCCCTTCTCCATTGGCCTGATAAGCCAGCACCTTGCCAGGTGTTATCTGAAAAACGGTCCGGGGGCTGGAATGCGAAAGACTGGACGGATGGCCCAAGCCCTCGGGCACGGATCATCCCGAAAGTCTGACGCCATCGGCTCGCGGCCAGGCCCGCGGTGACGATCAAGGCGCAGTTTAGCCGGCAAAGGAAGCTTCGGCTTCCGGCGCCCGCCTCGCTGCCCCGCGATCCACTCCCGAAGGTCCGCCACGGATTGATGCCACCCAGTCCCCGGATCATTCGTGCCCGGACGATGAGGCAAGACGACGATGTGAAACGAGAAACGAAGGGAAGATCGACGCATGACTTGACGCCTCGCATGGGGCCATGCCCGACCGGAGTAAGACAATGACTGTTCTCGACAAGGTTCTTGGACGCGAGCGCGTCCTCGTAAGGGAAAACGAACGTGCCCTCACCCTCCACAAGGGTGAGATCAAGGCTGTCCTGATACCCGGCGAACATTGGCTCGCCAACCGGCGCGGCAGCCTTGAAGTGTCCCGGCACGATCTGAAGAACCCGGAATTCGTTTCGGCATACGAGAAGGCGTTGTTCGAGAAGCTCCCGGATGTGGCCGCGCGTCATTTCACCGTGGTTCGCACCGGGCGAACGGACGTTGCGGTCATCGAGCGTGACGGCAATTTGCACGCCGTTCTGGCGCCGGATCGCAAGCTCGTGCTGTGGACGGATGCCGGCCCGTGGAAGGTGACGCTGATCGACACATCGGTCGATCTCGCGATCGACGCGGCGGTCATGCGCCGGCTCGGCCAGGCGCGGAAAGCGGAATTGATGTCCGTCCATCCGGTCGTCGACGGTCAGGCCGGACTGCTCTTCATCGATGGTGTCCTGGTCAGGACGCTGACGGCGGGCGTGCATGGCTTCTGGAACGTCGGACGCATGGTGCAGATCAAGGTCGTCGACCTCAAGCGCCAGTCGCTCGACGTTGCCGGGCAGGAAGTGCTGACCAAGGATCGCGTCACGATCCGCGTCAACATCGCCGCCGAATACCGGGTCGTCGACCCGGTCAAGGCGGTGAGCATGGTGAAGGACTTCTCCGAAGCCCTCTACCGCGCCCTGCAGTATGCCTTCCGCAAGACGCTTGGCGCGCTGACGCTCGACCAGATCCTTGAAAGGAAGGTGACGATCGACGAGGAGGCGGCGGCCAAGGTTCGCGCCGATATGGCCGAGATCGGAGTGGAAGTCAGCGATATCGCCCTCAAGGATGTCATCCTGCCGGGCGAGATGCGCGAGATCCTCAACCAGGTGGTGTCGGCCGAAAAGCAGGCCGAGGCCAACATCATCCGTCGCCGCGAGGAGACGAACGCCACGCGTTCGCTGCTCAACACGGCCAGGGTGATGGCGGAAAACCCGGTGATGCTGCGGCTGAAGGAGCTCGAGGCTCTGGAAACCATCGCCGGAAAGGTCGAGCGGCTGACCGTCCACAACGGAACGGGCGGGCTGCTCAACGATCTGGTCAAGCTCCGCGACAGCTGATGCATGTCGCCCAGAGTGGTTCCGGCTTGGGAAAACGACATGCATCGAAACAAAGGATGACGTTACGTCAAGGGAAGGGCCACCGTATCAACCGGTGGCCCTTCTTGCCTTTGCAGAGCAGGGTTCCCATCTGCACCCGGCGTATGAGGCCTTTTCCTGCCGGAAAAAACCGATTAGACAGCGCCCAAACAAGATGCGGACAGATTCCGCCCGCAACCGAAGGAAAAGCCCTTGTCCACCACGTTCGACAAAGTCGCCAAGATCATTGCCGACACCAGCGAAATCGATATCGACACCATCACCCCCGAGAGCCACACGATCGACGATCTCGGCATAGATAGCCTCGATTTCCTCGACATCGTCTTCGCCATCGACAAGGAATTCGGCATCAAGGTGCCGCTGGAAAAGTGGACCCAGGAGGTCAATGACGGCAAGGCTTCGACCGACGATTACTTCGTCATGAAGAACCTGTGCGCCAAGATCGACGCGCTGGTCGCAGCCAAGAACGCCTGACGTCAGTTGAGCGCGCGATCTTGACGCGCTCTGCCGCCTGACCCACAAAGCCGCACATGAGCAACCCCCGCGACGTCGTCATCACCGGTATCGGCCTTGTCTCCTCGCTGGGGGAAGGTCCGGACGCCCATTGGCAGAAGCTCGCGCAGCCGGGTCTCGAACCGGTGCTCGAGGCGGCACGCTTCGCGCCTTATACCGTCCATCCATTGCCTGAGATCGACTGGAACCTGCAGATCGCCAAACGCGGCGATCAGCGTCAGATGGAAACCTGGCAGAGGCTCGGCACCTACGCCGCCGGGCTTGCACTGGACGACGCCGGCATCAAGGGCAATGACGAACTCTGCACGACCATGGACATGGTCGTGGCCGCCGGCGGTGGCGAGCGCGACGAGGCGGTCGATGCCGCCATTCTCGCCGCTTCGGAAAGCCGCAACGATCGCGATGTGCTGCTCAACGAGAAATTGACCACCGAATTGCGGCCGACCTTGTTCCTGGCCCAGCTTTCCAACCTGCTCGCCGGCAACATCTCCATCGTCCACAAGGTGACGGGATCGTCCAGAACTTTCATGGGTGAGGAAGGTGCCGGCGTCGCCGCCGTCGAGACGGCCGCCGCGCGCATCCGTTCGGGCCAGTCGACGCATATCCTGGTCGGCGGCGCCTTCCAGACCGAACATTCCGACATGCTGCTCGGCTATGAGCTTGCCGGCTATTTGCATCGCGGCCCGTGGAAGCCGGTCTGGCAACGGCAAGGCGCTGAGGGCGGCGGCGTTGTGACCGGCTCCGGCGGCGCCTTCCTGGTGCTGGAGCAACGCGAACACGCGACAAGCCGGGGCCGGAAAATCTATGCCGAGCTTGGGCCGATCGTCTCGGGCCGCGCCAGGCGGCCACGGGGAGAACTCGATGCCGAGATCGCCGCGCTGCTCAAGCAGGCTGCATTGCCGAACCGCAAATTGCTGGCCCTGTCGGGCGCATCGGGCGCCCATGCGGCGACCACCGCGGAAAAAGCGGCGCTCGACGCCAATCCGGCGATCGCCGCGCGCGGTTTCTCGACACTGACCGGGCACATGAAGGAAGCACAGTTTCCCTTCGCCGTCGCGCTGGCGGCCCTCGCTGTCGACCGCAAGGCCGCCTACCCTGTTTTTGATGCCGCAACCGAGACGCCGTTCGAAGGCGTTCCCGCAACCGTCCTTGCAACGGCGATCGGCTACCACCAATTCGAGGGCATGGCGCTGGTCAATGCCGCCTGAGGCGGCGCTCCGAGATCCATGCTGTAACGATAAAAGGTCGAGGGCTCCCGGATGGCCAATCTGAACGATCATATGGGCAGGCCGATTGTCGCCGTCACCGGCATCGGCGTGGTGACCTCGCTTGGCGTCGGCAAGACGGACAATTGGGCGGCGTTGACCTCGGGAAGATCAGGCATCCACCCGATCACCCGCTTTCCCATCGATCAACTGAACACCCGCATTTCCGGCATGGTCGATTTCCTGCCGTCGAGTTCGAAAGGCTCCAGCCCCCTCACCTACGAGTTGGCCGAGCTCGCGGGCCTTGAAGCGGTGGCCGAAGCCGGTCTTGATTCCAGCGATTTCGGCGGACCGCTCTTCCTCGCATCACCGCCGGTCGAACTCGACTGGGCCGAGCGCTTCTCGCTCTACAATTCCGGCAAGGACAAGGATGACACCGCCGCCGAAAGTCTGCTTCGGGTCGCGCGTAGCTTGAAAGAGCTGGATATTTTCGAGACCACCCAGTTCGGTTCGATCGCCGGCCGCCTTGCCGACCGCCTTGGCACACGTGGTCTGCCGATCACGCTGTCGACGGCTTGCGCTTCAGGTGCCACCGCGATCCAGCTCGGTGTCGAGGCGATCCGACGCAGCGAATGCGACCGTGCGCTATCGATCGGCGCGGACGGTTCCGCGACCGCCGAGGCATTGATCCGTTTCTCATTGCTTTCGGCGCTCTCCACGCACAACGACATTCCCGAAAAGGCGTCGAAGCCCTTCTCCAGGGACCGCGACGGCTTCGTGCTGGCCGAGGGATCCGGGGCGCTGGTGTTGGAATCGCTTGAGACGGCATTGGCTCGCGGCGCCACTATCCTCGGCATCCTGGGCGGTTGCGGCGAGAAGGCCGATGATTTCCACCGCACCCGTTCGAAACCGGACGCTTCGCCCGCCATCGCCGCGGTTCGCGCTGCCCTCGCCGATGCCGGCCTGAGTGAAGACGAGATCGACTATGTCAACGCCCATGGCACGTCGACTCCGGAGAACGACAAGATGGAACATCTGGCGCTGTCGACGGTATTCGGCGAGCGGATCGGCTCGATGCCGGTCTCGTCGAACAAGTCGATGATCGGCCACACGCTGTCGGCGGCCGGCGCCGTCGAGGCGGCGTTCTCACTGATGACGATGCGCGAGAGCGTCATTCCGCCGACCATCAACTATGACAATCCCGACCCAGCGATCGTGCTCGACGTGGTGCCGAACAAGAAGCGCAACGCCGAGGTTCGCACCGTTCTGTCGAACTCCTTCGGCTTCGGCGGCCAGAATACTTGCCTTGTCATGGCGCGGGAACCGGTCTAAGCGACCTTTTTCAGCCAGACTGAACCGACAGGCCCCATGCGCGCATTGCAACTTATCGAGGACCGCCGTCTTGAAACGGTGGACCTGCCGCCTCCCCCACCGCCGCCACTCGGCGAAGTCACGCTACGCATCAAGGCGGTGGCGCTGAACCATATCGACGTCTGGGGCTGGCGCGGCATGGCCTTCGCCAAGCGCAAGCTGCCGCTGGTCGTCGGCGCGGAAGCCTCGGGCGAGGTCGAAGCGGTCGGCCCCGGTGTTTCCAGCCTGCTGCCCGGACAATTGGTGTCGATCTATGGCGCCCGCACCTGCGGACTTTGCCGAGCCTGCCGCGAAGGCCGAGACAATCTCTGCGAGCATGTTTCGGGCGTTCACGGCTTCCATCTCGACGGCTTCGCGCAGGAAAAGATCAACCTGCCGGCTCGCCTGCTGGTTCCTGCCCCGCCCGGCGTGACCGACATCGGTGCAGCGGTGGCGCCCGTCACCTTCGGCACTGTCGAGCATATGCTGTTCGACAATGCCAGGCTGCAGCCCGGCGAGACCATTCTCATCCATGCCGGCGGATCCGGCATCGGCTCGGCGGCCATCCAGCTGGCAAAGCGGATGGGCTGCACGATCATCACCACGGTCGGCTCCAACGATAAGATCGACAAGGCCAAGGCGCTCGGCGCCGACCATGTCATCAACTACCGTGACGACCGTTTCGAGGGCGTCGTGCGCAAGTTGACCAAGAAAAAGGGCGTCGATGTCGTGTTCGAACATGTCGGCGCCGACACTTTTGCCGCTTCCATGCTGTGCCTGAAGCGTGGCGGCCGCCTGGTGACCTGCGGTTCGACCTCGGGCGTGTCGACGCAGATCAACCTCATGCAGCTGTTCCAGCAGCAATTGAAACTGCTCGGTTCCTTCGGCTGCCGCATGGAGAACATGGCCAACGCCATGCAGAAGATGGCGGCGGGACAAGTCGCACCGGTCATCGATACCGAAGTCGACTTCGACGGTATCGATGCCGCGCTGAAGCGCATGGAAGGCCGCGACGTGTTCGGTAAGATCATTCTGCGCGTCGGCTAGAGCCTTGACCTCTGTGTTCAAGAAGTTTCGCCGGGATCTCAAATTTCGCTACGGCAGGCAGCTGCGCCAGCTCAACTACTGGCTGGTTGCGCGCGCGGCGATGTTGATCATCTCGATCCTGCGTCTGCTGCCGGCCGACAGCGCGCTGAATTTCGCCGACCGCGTCGCACGCCGCGTCGGCCCCTGGGTGGGACGCCATCAGGTCGCCGTCGACAATCTGCGCAAGGCCTATCCGGAAAAGGGCGAAGCCGAAATCCAGGCGATCGCCTCCGACATGTGGGGCAACATGGCTCGCCTTGCCGCCGAATACATCTTCCTCGACGCCCTGTTCGACTACGATCCCGCGGCCAGCAAGCCCGGCCGCGTCGAGGTCAAGGGAACAGAGCATTTCGTCGAAATCGCGGGCGAACAGAAGCCGCATATCGTCTTCACCGGCCATCTCGGCAATTTCGAGTTGCTGCCGGTGGCGGCGGCGACCTTCGGCATGAACATCACGGCGCTGTTTCGCCCGCCCAACAATCCCTATCTCGCCGACTACATCCTCTCGACGCGCCGCTCGACCATGGGCTCTTTGCTGCCATCGATGGCCGGCGCCTCATTCGCGCTGGCGGGGGTCCTGGAGAATGGCGGCAACATCGGCATCCTTGTCGACCAGAAATTCTCCAACGGCCTGGATACGACCTTCTTCGGCCGTCCCTGCCAGAGCAACCGGGTGCTGGCCACCCTTGCCCGTCACTACGACTGCGACGTCTATCCGGCGCGCTGCATCAGGCTGCCAGGCAATCGCTTCCGGCTCGAGATCGAGGACAAGCTGACGTTGCCGCGCACCGCTGACGGCAGTGTCGATGTCCACGCCACCACCCAGCGTCTCAACGACGTGGTCGAACGCTGGGTACGCGAAGATCCCGGCCAGTGGATGTGGTTCCACAAAAGGTGGGAGATCGGCGGCGGGCGACCAAAGCGCCGGCCGAAGCCCGCTCCGGCCGCAAACGCTTAGCCTCGCCGCTGGCGGGGAGATTGGTCCTACCCCAGCCGATGATGCCGACTTCAGCGAATCTGGATCACCTCAGTTCGTCACTACAATCCGCGTGTTGCCGAAACCCACTTCCCGCACCATCGAATAGAACGTTGCGGCATTGGCCGTATGCAGCCGCACGCAGCCATGCGACGCCGGGCGGCCGAGTTGCCTGACGGCACCGGTCCCGTGGATGGCATAGCCGCCATGGAAGAAGACGGAGTATGGCATCGGCGACATATGGTATTTGCGCGAATACCACATCCGCGCCGTACGCTGCGGCCGATAGCTGCCGCGCGGCGTGAAATAGCCAGCGCGGGCGGTGGAGACACTCCACCGGTAAACCGACAGGCCATACCTGACCGTCATCGTCTGCGACGACACGTCTATGTTTGCAACGAGGCTGGCCGCCCAGCCCTGCCCCGAAGCACCGAACAGCATCGCGACAAAAATGGCCGCCATGAGAACTGTCTTTTTCATGCGATCAAACCCCTTTGATTGCCCCTTACTCGCCTGCCATCACGTTGTTTTTCATCTTTTTAATGGCAGGTGAACGGGGTAGCACACACTCCTTGACCAATTCGCCAATCCAAAGCAGCCAATTTGAACGATTTCCCGCGATAGTTGCCGCAACGACACGCCGCACGGGCTTGATCACCAGCGGGCTTGCAAAATCGGGACGATCGCTCTCAACTCCGCCGCATGAACGAGCGACTCCTCCAGGCAATCGATAACAGGCGCGACGATATCGTCGCGCTGACCGCCGAGCTGATCCGTTTTCCGACCATCAACCCGCCCGGTGAGGCCTACCGGCCGTGCGCCGAATATCTCGGCGCGCGGCTGAAGAAGAGCGGTTTCGAGACCGAATTCATTCGAGCCGAAGGCACCCCCGGCGACACCGACCGCTACCCGCGCGTCAATGTCGTTGCCCGTTTCGACGGCAGGTCTCCCGGCGCCTGCGTCCACTTCAACTCGCATATCGACGTGGTCGAAGCCGGCGACGGCTGGACCGTCGATCCCTTTGCCGGTGTCGTCAGGGACGGCAAGGTTTATGGCCGCGGCGCCTGCGACATGAAGGGCGGTCTTGCCGCCTCGATCATCGCCGCCGAAGCCTTCCTGGAAGTGTTTCCCGACTTTCCCGGCGCCATCGAAATATCCGGCACCGTCGACGAGGAGTCCGGCGGCTTCGGCGGCGTCGCCCATCTGGCCAGGCTCGGCTATTTCTCGAAACCCAGGGTCGACCACGTCATCATTCCCGAGCCGCTGAACAAGGACCGCATCTGCCTCGGTCATCGCGGCGTCTGGTGGGCGGAGATCGAGACCAAGGGCGAGATCGCGCACGGCTCGATGCCGTTTCTCGGCGACAATGCTGTACGCCATATGGGTGCCGTGCTCAGGGCATTCGAGGACGAACTGTTCCCTGCGCTCGACCGCAAGATGACGCGCATGCCGGTCGTGCCCGAAGGAGCAAAACGCTCGACCATGAACATCAATTCGATCCATGGCGGCCAGACGGAGGATTTCCGGCCCGGCCTGCCCTCGCCCAACGTGCCCGATTCCTGCCGGCTGACCATCGATCGTCGCTTCCTGCTCGAGGAAGATCTCGATACCGTCAAAGGTGAAGTAACCGGCATTCTCGACCGCCTGAAGCGCGAGCGGAACAAATTCGACTATGAAATCCGCGACCTGATGGAAGTGCTGCCGCTGATGACGGAGCGCGACGCGCCGGTGGTCAAGGCGGTGGCGCAAGGCATCATGGCGGTCTTCGACCGCGAACCCGACTACGTCATTTCGCCAGGCACCTACGACCAGAAGCACATTGCCCGCATCGGCCATATCTACGATTGCATCGCCTATGGCCCAGGCATTCTCGACCTAGCCCACCGGCCGGACGAATGGGTCGGGATATCGGACATGGTGGAATCGGCCAAGGTGATGGCGATCGGGCTCAACGTGCTGTTGCGCGGCACAGCCACGGGATAGCCCCACATCGCGACAAGCTTCGACCTGCCGATAGGGCTGTCAGGACAAAAACATTCCCAGCTACGGCAACGGGCAGAACGAAACGCAATTTACTCCGCGGCAAAATCACGCTTCTATCGCCCGGGTTTGAGCACGTGTCTGAAACGCATGGGGAGTTGCACGATGAAATTGTGGAAAACCATTCTGGCCGCGACGATCCTTGCACTAGCCGCTGACTGTCAGGCGTTTGCCGCGCGAACCGACCTCGTCATCGGCATCCCGCTCGAACCCCCGCATCTCGATCCGACCGCGGGTGCCGCCGCGGCGATCGACGAGGTTCTTTACGCCAACGTGTTCGAGGGCCTGACCCGCATCGGGCCGAATGGCGAGGTGCTGCCGGATCTGGCCGAAAGCTGGACCATTTCCGATGATGGCAAGGTCTACACCTTCAAGCTGCACACCGGCGTGAAATTCCACGACGGTACCGACTTCGATGCCAGTGACGTGAAATTCTCGCTCGACCGCGCCCGCGCCGACAATTCGGTCAATGCGCAAAAGGGCCTGTTCGCGGCTATCGACACGGTCGAAATCGTCGACCCGGCAACGGTCAAGGTCACGCTGAAGAACCCGCAGGGCTCCTTCCTCTACAATATGGGCTGGGGCGACGCGGTGATCGTGGCGCCTGAGACAGCCGACACCAACAAGGAGAAGCCGATCGGCACCGGCCCGTTCAAATTCCAGGGCTGGGCCAAGGGATCCTCGATCACCCTGGTCAAATCGGACAATTACTGGGGCACGCCGGCGTCCCTCGACAAGGCCGAATTCCGCATCGTGCCGGATGCCGCGGCCTATGTGCCGGCACTGCTCTCGGGCGACATCCAGGCTTTCCCGTTCTTCGACGCCGACAGCGTCGCGCAGGTCAAGGACGACCCGCGCTTCAAGGTGGTGATCGGCGCGACCGAGGGCGAAACCATCCTGTCGATCAACAACAAGAAGCCACCCTTCGACAAATTGCAGGTGAGACAGGCGATCTCCTATGCGCTCGACCGCAAGGCGATCATCGACGGCGCCTCCGCCAGCCTCGGCGTGCCGATCGGCTCGCACATGTCGCCCGCCAACAAGGACTATGTCGATCTCACCGGCCGCTATCCGCATGATGTCGCCAAGGCAAAGGAACTGCTGAAGGAAGCGGGGCTGGAGAACGGCTTCAAGGCAACGCTGAAATTGCCGCCGCCCTCTTACGCGCGGCTTGGCGGCGAGATCATCGCCTCCGAGCTTCGCGACATCGGCATCGACCTCGAAATCATTCCTGTCGAATGGGCGCAGTGGCTGGATCAGGTATTCACCAAGAAGGACTACGACCTGACCATCGTCTCCCACACCGAACCCAACGACATCGATATCTATTCGCGCAAGGATTATTACTTCAACTACGACAACCCGGCCTTCGACAAGGTGATCGCCGATCTGAACCTCACCTCCGGCGAGGCCAAGCGCAAGGAATTGCTGGGACAGGCACAGAAGATCCTGGCCGACGACGCCGTGGTCGGTTTCCTCTACGAATTGCCGAAGGTCGGAGTATGGGACGCCAAGCTGCAAGGGCTGTGGGAAAACGCGCCCATCCAGGCGAACGACCTGACCAAGGTGAAGTGGTCGGATTGAAGACTCAGGCTGCCTGGCGGAATTTGCGCTCCGTCACACCCCCCTCTGCCCTGCCGGGCATCTCCCCCGCAAGGGGGGAGATCGGCAGTTTCTGCGTCGCCGACAACCATGCCATTTCGGCGATTGGCGAGAGCGTAAATGAGAGCTCAATCTCCCCCCTTGCGGGGGAGATGTCCGGCAGGACAGAGGGGGGTGGGCGGGAACGGAACCTTCGCCCGGTGGGCAAAACAACAGTGCCTCACCTTCCATGACCGCCTACCTCCTCAAGCGCCTCGCCATTGCGCTCGCCACGCTGTTGCTGGCTTCCATGGTGGTGTTCGCCGTGCTGGAGATCCTGCCCGGCGATCCGGCACGGCTGATGCTGGGCATGAACGCCAGTGCCGATCAGGTCGAATTGCTGCGCAACCAGATGGGCCTCAACGCGCCGCTGGCCTGGCGCTATCTCCACTGGGTCGGCGGCCTGCTCAGTCTCGATTTCGGACGCTCCTACACCTATTCGGTGCCGGTCATCGATCTGGTGCGCGAGCGGCTTGCCGTCTCGCTGCCGCTGGCGCTGATTGCGCTTGCGCTCTCCACCATGATCGCCATTCCCGTCGGCCTGTTTTCCGCCAGCCGGCGTGGACGCGCCGGTGATACGATTTCCATGGGCGCCGCCCAGCTTGGCGTCGCCGTGCCGAATTTTTGGTTCGCGCTGATGCTGATCTATGTCTTCGCCGTCTGGCTGCGGCTGGTTCCGGCCGGCGGCTTTCCCGGCTGGAGTGCCGGCATCTGGCTGGCGCTGAAATCGCTACTACTGCCGGCAGTGGCTCTCGCCTTGCCGCAAGCCGCGATCCTGGCGCGCGTCACCCGCTCGGCGCTGATCGAGGTGCTGAACGAGGATTATGTCCGCACCGCCCGCGCCAAGGGTCTGCCCTATCGCGCCGTGCTGTGGCGGCACGCGCTGCGCAACGCCATGATCCCCGTGCTGACCATCCTGGGCCTGCAATTCGCCTTCCTGCTTGCTGGCACCATCATCATCGAGAATGTCTTTTACCTGCCCGGCCTCGGCCGGCTGGTGTTCCAGGCGATCACCCAGCGCGACCTGATCGTCGTCGAATGCGTCGTCATGCTGCTGGTCGCCGCCGTCATTACCGTCAACCTCCTCGTCGACCTTTCCTATGCGGTCGTCGATCCGCGCCTGAGAAGCCGGCAATGACGCTCCATATCGACATCCCCGAGGAGACGCTCGGCAGCATCCTGGCCAAGGCATTCAGGAATACCGCCTTCGTTGCCGGTTTCGTCATCACCTTGCTGATCCTGGCAATGGCCATCGTCTCCTATGGCTGGACGCCCTACGACGTCACGAAGCTGGTGATATCGGACAAGACACAGGCACCCTCGCTGGCGCACTGGTTCGGCACCGACCATTTCGGTCGCGACATCCTGTCGATGGTCATGGTCGGCGCCCGCAATTCGATTGCCGTGGCGTTGGTCGCTGTCGGCATCGGCATGGGGGTCGGCGTACCGCTCGGCGCCTTTGCCGCGGCACGCGGCGGCCTCGTCGACGAGGCGCTGATGCGGCTGAACGATCTCGTCTTCGCCTTCCCGGCGCTGCTGTCGGCGATCATGATAACCGCCATCTTCGGGCCGGGCGCCGTCAACGCCATCATCGCCATCGGCATCTTCAACATCCCGGTCTTTGCCCGTGTCGCCCGTGCCGGCGCACTGGCGATATGGCCGCGCGAGTTCATTCTTGCCGCGCGCGCCGCCGGCAAGAGCAGCACGCAGATATCAATCGAACATGTGCTGCCCAACATCGCCACGCTGCTCCTGGTGCAAGGCACCATCCAGTTCGCGCTGGGCATCCTGGCGGAGGCCGGGCTTTCCTACCTGGGCCTCGGCGCCCAGCCGCCAATGCCGAGTTGGGGCCGCATGTTGTTCGACGCACAGACCCGCATGGTGGTGGCGCCATGGATGGCAATCTTTCCCGGCATGGCGATCGTTGTCACCGTGCTGGGGCTGAACCTCCTGGGCGACGGCATCGCCGACATCCTCGATCCGAAATCGCGGCGGCAGCGATGAGCCTGCTCGACATCGAGAACCTGTCGCTGACCATCGGCGACACACCGATCCTCAAGGGCATGGAACTTTCCGTCGCGCCCGGCGAGGTGACGGGGCTGGTCGGCGAATCCGGTTCGGGCAAGTCGATGACCGCGCTGACGGTGATGCAGCTTCTGCCCCATGCCGCGCGCGCCACCGGACGCGTCTCGTTCGACGGCATCGACCTCCTCGCGGCAACCGAGGACCAGATGTGCGCGCTGCGCGGCGACGACATCGGCATGGTGTTCCAGGAGCCGATGACGGCACTCAATCCGGTCAAGACCATCGGCGAACAGGTCGCGGAAGGCATTCGCTGGCACACCAAGGCAAGCCGCGCCGAGGCCGAAGACCGGGCGCGAAAAATGCTCGACCGGGTCGGCTTGCCGCAAGCGAAATTCCCAATGTCGCGCTATCCGCACGAACTGTCGGGCGGCCAGCGCCAGCGCGTTGTCATCGCCATCGCCTGCGCGCTGAAGCCGAAGCTGCTGATCGCCGACGAGCCGACCACGGCGCTCGACGTGGTGCTGCAGGCGCAGATACTCGACCTCCTGCGCGACCTCGTCGCTGAAAGCCGCATGGGGCTGCTGCTGATCTCGCACGACCTTGCCGTGGTGACTGAGATGGCCGACCGCATCACCATCCTGCGCCGCGGCGAGGTCATGGAAACCGGCGACACGGCCCGCACGCTGTCCGAACAGCTTCACCCCTACACACGGCAGCTGGCGCAGGCCTCGATGCATGTTCCGGCGCGCGCGAGGCCGCATGGTATCGAGACGGGCCGACCTTTGCTCCAGGTCGAGGGCGTGACCCGCGACTATGCCGGCCGGCGCACCTCGTTGTTCAGGCGCGCGCCTGATATCCGCGCCGTCGACGATGTGTCCTTGTCGATGGCGCCGGGTCAATCGGTGGCGTTGGTCGGCCGCTCCGGCTGCGGCAAGTCAACGCTTGCCCGGATGATCCTGGCACTGGACCAGCCAAGCTCGGGCACGATCCGGTTTCGCGGCGAGACCATCACCGGTAAAAGCGAGACAGAGCTGAAGCCGGCCCGGCGTAACATGCAGGTTGTCTTCCAGGATCCCTATGGCTCCTTCGACCCGCGTCAGAAGGTCGAAAAGCTGGTCGCGGAACCATTGCATGTACAGGACAAGAAGCCGACGCGCGCCGAGCGCCGCGAAATGGTGGCGCATGCGCTGCACGAAGTCGGGCTCGACCAGCGCGACATGGACAAATACCCGCATGAGTTTTCCGGCGGCCAGCGTCAGCGCCTATCGATCGCCCGCGCCATAATCACCCGCCCGAAACTGGTCGTCGCCGACGAGCCGGTCTCGGCGCTCGATGTCTCGATCCGCGCCCAGATCCTCGACCTGTTCGCCGAGCTCAACCAGAAGCTCGGCATCGCCTATCTCTTCATCACCCACGACCTGACCGTCGCCCGCGCCATCACGGACGAGGTGCTGGTCATGCATGACGGCAAGATCGTCGAGCGCGGCAAGACGAACGAGGTGCTCGATCACCCGCAGTCCGAGGCGGCCAAGGCGCTTGTCAGTGCCGCTCCTGATCTGCACCGGGCTATCGCTCGGCGAATGCAGGAACAGGGGTGAGCGGCCGGCTCGCCCCTACTCTTCCGGCTTCACCGCATCGACCGGGCTGATATCGAGCAGGTCGAGCGTGCGGCGCAGCAGGCGCACCTCGCTCTCGGCCAGCTGCGAATCCGCCTTGGCGATCTCAGCCATATGGCGGGCCAATTGCTTGCGCCGCTCGATGTCGAGATCTCGAAACAGTGCAATCGCCTGCGAGCCATTGGTCTCGTAGCCGAACTCGTTGAGATATTCGATGACGGCGTCGATGCTGGTTTCGGCAATGCCGAAGGCGTCCTTGCAGATGCGCCGGAAAGCAACCATCTCGCTCTCGCTGACCGACCCGTCGGCTAGGATCATGCGAAACAGCATCAGCAGTTCCGCCGACAGGACTGGATCGTCCGCCACCTTGCGCACGCCCGGGTCGCCATCGAAGATCTGACGTATCTGGTCCAGCAATGCGAACGCCATCATGGTCCCTTTCCGATTCCTCTTCATAGAGGTAGCGCGGAATCGGTCTTGCGCAAACAGGGCGGTCGTGGTCGAACGCCTGATATTTCAGCCGGCCGGACACCTCCATACATCACATGATCGAGCTTAGCATCCAGACCGTCGCCATGCTCGCCTTCGCCGCCTTTGCCGCGGGCTTTGTCGATTCGATCGCCGGCGGCGGCGGGCTGATCACCGTGCCGGCGCTGCTGCTTGCCGGCTTCACACCGGTCCAGGCGCTCGCCACCAACAAATTGCAAGGCATGTTCGGCTCGGGCTCGGCGACCATCCACTACGCGTCGAAGGGTCATGTCGACCTGCGCCGGCAATTGCCGTCGGCCCTGCTCGCGCTTGTCGGAAGCGCCATCGGTGCCTTGCTGGCAACGATCGTGCCCGGTGACATTCTGCGGGCTGCCCTGCCCATCGTGCTAATCGCCATCGCGCTCTACTTCGCGTTCAAGCCCAACATGAACGATGTCGATCGTGCCGAGCGCCTGTCACCGTTCCTGTTCGGACTGACCCTGGTGCCCGCCATTGGCTTCTACGACGGGCTGTTCGGACCAGGCGCCGGCTCCTTCTACATGCTGGCCTTCGTGGCACTTGCCGGCTACGGCGTGCTCAAGGCGACGGCGCACACCAAACTGCTCAACTTCGCCTCCAACATCGGCGGCTTCATCGTCTTCGCCGCGGTCGGCGTCGTCTATTGGAAGATCGGCCTGATGATGGGCATTGCCCAGTTCCTCGGCGCCCGCGTCGGCGCCAGCCTGGCCATGCGCATCGGCGCAAGACTGATCAAGCCGCTGCTGGTGATCGTGTGCCTCGCACTGGCGGTGAAGCTGCTGGCCGACCCGGCGAACCCGCTGCGTGCCATGATTGGTGTGTGATCACGTGCACTGATAGACTGTCGCTGTTCGAATCATGTTGCGAGGAGCCAGACATGAATCTTAGCGCACCTACCCAGATCGTTTTTATCATTTCAGTTGTAATCGCCATCATCGGCGTTCTCGCCGCGCTTGGCATTCTTGCGTTTATTCCACTCGCATCGGTGTGGATTGTGCTTATCGCTTTCATCGTGCTTGCCGGCGGCTGCTTGATGCGCGGCGCCTGACATATTCCCTTGAAGTGGGGACGAGAGCGCCCGGCCAAAGCCGGGCGCTTTTGATTCCAGTAGAGATGCAACCCCCAGCAAGAGCAGGACCGATCCGTCCCCGGGCGGTTCCCGCGCAGTGCAGCGGAGCAGAATTCTGTAGCGCAGCAACGCTTTGAAGTCGCGGCATGGAACATCGGGTCTGCGCCGCGTCGCTACCCTCCTTGCTCCGCCCGTGAATGACGAAGTGATGGGCGGATCTAACGCGCCAGCGCAAAGATCGCGTCGCAGTCGAGATGGGTCTCCAACTCGGCCGCGACCTCGTCCAAGGCCCGCTCGACCTCGGCGCGATAGTCGATGCCGCCGCCCTTTATGCCGAGGCTTTCGAGGAATTTCCCGCGAAAGGCATCCGCGCCAAACAGCCCGTGCATATACGTGCCCATCACCTTGCCGTCGGCGGAAACAGCCCCGTCCTCGATGCCATTGATGACTGCGGACGGCCGTAGCGTATCCGAACCGGTGGTGCGGCCGAGATGGATTTCGTAGCCTTCGAGCGGCAGGTCGAATTGTACCGAGCGGGCACTGACATTGCGCACCGTCTTCTCCGGTTCCATCACCGTTTCGATGTCGAGCAAGCTGAGCCCTTCGGCCTCGGTGACGCTGCCTTCGATGCCGTCGGGATCCCGCACGGTACGGCCGAGCATCTGGAAGCCGCCGCAAATGCCGACGACATGGCCGCCGCGCTTGCGATGGGCAAGAAGGTCGCGATCCCAACCGTTCTCGCGGAACTTCAGGAGATCGCCGATCGTCGACTTGGAGCCTGGAATGACCACCAGCCCGGCATCGGCGGGCAGCGGTCTTCCCGGCGGCACGAACACCACCTCGACCCGCGGTTCGGCCTTGAGCGGGTCGAGATCGTCGAAATTGGCGATGCGGCCAAGCATCGGCACGGCCACCTTCAGCGCGCGGGTCTCGCCGGACGCCAGACGTTCCAGCACGACCGAATCCTCCGAAGGCAGCCGTGCCGCTGCCTTGAGCCACGGCACGACACCAAAACAGCGCCATCCCGTGAATTTCTCGATCGACCTGATACCGTCGTCGAACAGCGAAACGTCACCGCGAAACTTGTTGATGAGATAGCCGACGATCATGCGCCGGTCCTCTTCCGGAAGGATCAGATGCGTGCCGGCAACCGACGCGATGACGCCGCCGCGATCGATGTCGCCGACCAGCACTACCGGCACATCGGCGCGCGTGGCAAAGCCCATATTGGCGATGTCGCGGGTGCGAAGGTTGATCTCGGCCGGCGAGCCGGCGCCCTCGACGATGACGAGATCGGCGCCCTCGCCGACCTTGCCCCAGGAGTCCAGCACCGCGTCCATCAGCCGGCCCTTCAGCGCCTGGTAGTCGCGCGCCCGCGCTTCGCCGAACACCTTACCCTGCACGATGACCTGCGCGCCGACATCGGTCTGCGGCTTGAGCAGCACCGGGTTCATATGGACCGATGGCGCGACGCCGCAAGCGATCGCCTGCAGCCATTGCGCGCGGCCGATCTCGCCGCCGCGGGCATTGTTGTCATCCGGAATGTCGGCGACGGCGGCATTGTTCGACATGTTCTGCGGCTTGAACGGCCGCACCTTCAACCCACGCTTTTTTGCCGCGCGGCACAGGCCGGCGACCAGCACCGTCTTGCCGACATCCGAGCCCGTGCCTTGCAGCATGATCGCCCTGGCCATCAGCCCCTGCCCTGCGCCACGGTTCCGGTGATGTTCGATTTCTGCGCCAGCGGCCCGCCGCGCCAGATGTAGAGCGCCAGCAACGGCTCCCTGCCGGTGCGCATGGCGTGGTTGACGTTGGAAGCGTGGTGGACCACCTCGCCGGCCGTACGCATGCAAAACCCGCTCTCGCCCATCCGCCATTCGGCGCCGCCGGTCAGCGGAATGTAGATTTCCTCGGCGACGTGATGGTGGTCGGGATAGACGATATCGGGCCCCAGGATCAGCAGGCCGGCGGCGACCTCGTCATTGGCGAAGTGGCCACGCGTGCCGAACACTTCCAGCCAGCCGTAATTGTCGATGAACTCCGCTCCGAAATCCGCCTCGCTGTAGGTCTGCCCCCAGCGGAAATCAAATCGACGCTCGGCAAGCAATTGCACCAGCGGCTTGGCATCCGGCGGCGCCAGTTCGGCGGCACGATCGAGATGGCGCAGGCAGGCAAGCGGATGCGGCTCCAGCGTGCGGGCGGGCATCTCCCAGGCGATGCGCGCCACGGTATCGCGCACCAGAGCGCTATCCACGGAAGCGAGATAGGCGCGGAAGCGTCCCAGCAGTTCATCGAATTTTGTCGTCACATCTTGCTCCGGACATGCATTGGTGCACAGCCGCTCCCCAAATGGGCGGGTTGATGGGGTCGGGTTGCGCGGCGGCATCATTGGTCTAGATTGGTGCGCGCGCAAAGCCAAAAACGACAGGCCAGCGAGGTAGCAGCTGGCCAGCACATAGGGAGCACGCCATGGACGCCGCGGTCGATGCGAGCACCAGCCAATTCGAACTCAATGAAGAGCAGCGTGCCATTCAGGAGATGGCGCAGGCCTTCGCCGCCGACCGCGTCGCACCGAATGCGCTCGACTGGGACCGCAACAAGCATTTCCCGGCCGACGTGATCCGCGAGACCGGACCTCTCGGGCTCGGCGGCATCTATATCAGGGACGATGTCGGGGGTTCGGCACTTGGCCGGCTCGATGCCGTGCTGATTTTTGAGGCGCTGTCGCATGCCGATCCGGCTTTTTCGTCCTTCATCTCGATCCACAACATGGTGGCGTCGATGATCGACCGTTTCGGCAATGACGAACAGCGCCAGCGCTTCCTGCCGAAGCTCACCTCGATGGAATGGCTGGCGAGCTACTGCCTGACCGAGCCCGGCTCCGGCTCCGATGCCGCGGCGCTCAAGACGCGCGCGGTGAAGAGCGGCGGCGACTATGTCCTCAACGGCACCAAGCAGTTCATCTCGGGCGCCGGCGACAGCGATGTCTACGCCGTCATGGTGCGCACCGGCACGGAGGGGCCGAAAGGCATTTCCACCATCGTCGTGCCGAAAGATGCACCAGGCCTCTCCTTCGGCGCCAACGAGCACAAGATGGGCTGGCATATGCAGTCGACCCGCCAGGTCATCTTCGAGGATTGCAAGGTGCCGGCGGAAAATCTGCTGTCCGGCGAAGGCGCCGGCTTCGGCATCGCCATGGCCGGGCTCGATGGCGGCCGGTTGAACATTGCCGCCTGTTCGCTTGGCGGCGCGCAGTCGGCGCTCGACAAGGCGCTCGCCTACACCGCCGAGCGCAAGGCTTTCGGCTCGAAGATCAACCAGTTCCAGGCTTTGCAGTTCAAGTTGGCCGACATGGAGACCGAGCTGCAGGCGGCACGTATTTTCCTTTATGCCGCCGCCTCGAAACTGGACCGCAAGGCGCCGGATGCCGGCAAATGGTCGGCGATGGCCAAGCGTTTCGTCACCGACACCGGTTTCAATGTCGCCAACGACGCGTTGCAACTGCTCGGCGGTTACGGCTACCTGCACGACTACGGCATCGAGAAGCTGGTGCGGGACCTGCGGGTGCACCAGATCCTCGAAGGCACCAACGAGATCATGCGCGTCATCATCGCGCGGGCATTAATTGGAAGGCAGTAGGCAGTAGGCAGTAGGCAGTAGGCAGTAGGCAGTAGGCAGTAGGCAGTGAGATGACCGGCAAGATCAATTCGTACAAGGATCTTATCGTATGGCAGCAGGCGATGGATCTGGCTGTCGCCACCTATTCCTTGAGCAAGACATGGCCAAAAGAGGAGTTGTATGGGCTGACCAGCCAAATCCGCCGTTCAGCGACCTCTATCCCTGCAAACATCGCCGAAGGTTATGGTCGAGACAATAGAGGCTCTTATCAGCAGTTTCTCCGGATAGCCCAAGGCTCGCTGAAGGAGTTCGAGACACATCTCCAGCTCGCCGAACGCATTGGGCTTGCCACGCATGATCAAGCTAATCATTTGCTGACATCCACCGAGGGCATTGGCAAAATGCTTCGCCAACTCATTGTCAGACTTACGCCGGAATAGACAGCCCTACTGCCTACTGCCTACTGCCTACTGCCTACTGCCTACTGCCTACTGCCTACTGCCTATCTCGGAGCACCACTATGACCACCATCGCCTTTATCGGCCTCGGCAACATGGGCAATCCAATGGCCGCCAATCTGGTCAAGGCTGGACATCAAGTGCATGGCTTCGACCTGATGCCGGAGAATTTGACCGTCGCGCGCGAGCATGGCGTCGTCGTCATGGCCAATGCACCGGCCGCGGTGAAGCATGCCGACGTGGTGATCACCATGCTACCGGCCGGCAAGCACGTGCTGTCGGTCTATGAGGACATAGTGCCCAAGGCGAAAAAGGGCGCGTTGTTTATCGATTCCTCGACCATCGACGTCGAATCGGCGCGCAAGGCGCACGCCCTTGCCGCCAAACACGGCCTGCTGTCCATCGATGCGCCCGTCTCGGGCGGCACCGGGGGTGCCGCGGCCGGCACGCTGACCTTCATGGCCGGAGGCTCCGGCGATGCCTTCGCCGCCGCCGAGCCGGTTCTCAAGCCGATGGCCGGCCGCATCGTCCATTGCGGCGGCGACGGCGCCGGCCAGGCGGCAAAGATCTGCAACAACATGATCCTCGGCATCTCGATGATCGGTGTCGCCGAAGCCTTCGTTCTGGCGGAAAAGCTCGGCCTCTCGCACCAAGCACTGTTCGACGTCGCCTCGACCTCGTCGGGGCAATGCTGGTCCCTGACCACCTATTGCCCGGTGCCCGGCCCGGTGCCGACTTCGCCCGCCAACAGGGACTACAACCCAGGATTTGCAGCCGCACTGATGCTGAAAGACCTGAAATTGTCCCAGGAAGCCGCGCAAAGCGCCGGCGCGGTGACGCCGCTTGGCGCCGAGGCAGCCCAACTCTATGCCTTGTTCAACGCCCAGGGACATGGCGGCGCCGATTTCTCCGGCATAATTAATTTTCTGCGCGGTAACTCAGCGTAACCAACGGATTTGGCACGCTTTTTCCGACTTCTTTCTGCAGAAAGAATGTAAATTTAGATTTGCTTAAGCTCTCGATAACTCTGCGGTAACGATGTCCCTATAAAACGGATTTCGAGGCGGACATATCGCATCCGCCCGGCGCTCCGGATCAGGTCTCGCGTACCGGAGCCCGTAAGTTTCGACAAGTGCCTGTAGGTTTCGCAAAGTGTTTGAGTAGCGAAGCGCCATGCGTATCTGGCAAAGCCGCGTTCCCGATGGAGCGCGGTTTTTGCGTTTCCGCCGGTTTATCCGCGCAGTCTGGTTTTATATTCCGATTGCCGCATTCGGGATCGGGACATGATCTTCGTTGATCAGCACGATCGGTGCATCGGCTCCCTCGAGCCTGACGACCAGCAGGCGCAGGCCCCACATGCCGGCGGTGCGGACAGCGGTTGAGTAGGCGGTGCCCTTGCCCTTGGCGCCGTGGACCGGAATGCTGAACTGGGCGTCACCAGCCCCATTCGCATTCACATTAAGATGGCCGCCGACCCAGAAACTGTCGGTCACATCATCACCGAGGGCGGCCTTGACGCGGTCGTCGGCGCGGAGCCTGTCCATCGTCATGTGATAGGCATCGCTGCCTTTCAGGACGTAGGGGATGCTGCCGACCATCGTCGCACAGCCGCCGATCCCGACCACCCACACGACAAGGCCGGCGATTGCCCAGTTGCGTTGCGTCTTGCGAAACTGTTCCGCGTCGCGCCAGGCGCGGTTCCGCCATGCCCAGCGACTGCCGCGCGCGCCCAGCACGATGATCATGATGATGTTGACCAATGGGATCAGCGCCAGCAGCGCGATGAACGTGCTGTTGCCGATACCCCAGATCCAGTTGAGGAAGAAGGCGCCCCAGTTCCAGCGGTCGAGTTCGGCTGGAATTTCAGCCGGCTGGTTGAGCGGTTGTCCGGCCATCGTGTCCCCCTTCGGTAACTGTACCGACTGGTTCTAGCGCATGCGCTGCTTGATGCGCAAAATCAAAGTTCTGCAACGTCAGTCAGGTCTTGTCGGACAGCCGGCGAAAGTTCGCCTTCACGGCACGGCTCGCCGGCTTCAGCGCGGCGCTGATCGAGCGTTCCGCCGCAACGCCGTTGAACAGAGACGGGGTGCGACCGGAATATATCTCCGGCCAGAACCGCGATGCCGACTGCAGGAAAGACATTTGCGCCGCGAACGCGCCTTCGGCCATCGCGACGGTCTTCTCGTTCACCGCACGCGCCGTCTCCGTATTCCATGGCTGGCTGCTCCCGCCATCCATCGCCATCAACGGCAGCCGCATCATCGCCACCAGAGGCGCCAGCATCAGGTCACCGCCGATGCTGGCCGCGTCTTGCGTCCGTCGGCTGTTGCCGGTCTTTCTCATGAAAACAAACCCCTTGTCGCGGCCGAATCAGCCGCTGCCCCACACATTACGCGCTGGGGATGGAAATTCGTTCCCTTATCGCTTGATCAAGTTGTCGAGGCCGGGCGCTCCCGCCGAGGAACGCCCGGTCGGGGCTCGAGCCCTACCGCTTGCGCAGATCGGCTTGCGCCAGATCCAGCGCCTTCGAGATACGGTCGCAAGCCATATCGATCGTATCGCGGGTCCAGATCAGCGGCGGCGACAGGATCATCGTGTCGCCGGTGGCTCGCAGCATCATGCCGTTCGCGATCGCATGGTCGCGCACGGTCACCGCCGCACTTCCCGCCGGCCGGAAGCGCTCCTTGGTCGCCTTGTCCTTGACGATCTCGATCGCCCCCATCAGCCCGATCGAACGCACCTCGCCGACGAGATCATGCCCGGCAACGCGCTCCTGCAACGCCTTTGCGAAATAGGGGCCGGTATCGTTCCGGACGCGGTCGACCAGCCCTTCCCGCTCGATGATCTCGAGGTTCTTCAGCGCCACGGCGCAGGCCACCGGGTGACCGGAATAGGTGTAGCCGTGATTGAACTCGCCGCCCTTCTCGACCAGCGTCGAGGCGATACGGTCGCCGACCAGCAATGCCGACAGCGGCTGATAGCCCGAGGTCAGCGCCTTGGCCGTGGTGATCGTGTCCGGCTCGATGCCGAGCGTCTGCGCGGCGAACCACTCGCCGGTGCGGCCATAGCCGGTGATGACCTCGTCCAGCATCAGAAGGACATCGTATTTGCGGCAGATGCGCTGCACCTCCGGCCAGTAGCTGGCCGGCGGTATCTTCACGCCGCCCGCTCCCATGACCGGTTCGCCGATGAAGGCAGCAACCTTGTCGGCGCCGGCTTCGAGGATCGCATCCTCGACGGCCTTTGCCGCGCGCAGGCCGAAATCATGATCGCTCTCGCCAGGCAACGCCAGCTCATAGGCATAGGGCATCATGACATGGACGATGTTGGGCACGGCGCCGCCGAGCTGCTTGTGCATGGGATCCATGCCGCCGAGCGAGGTGCCGGCAACGGTCGAGCCGTGATAGGCCATCTTGCGCGAAATGATGCGGTTCTTCTCCGGCCTGCCTTCCAGCACCCAATAGTGGCGGACAAGGCGCAGCGCCGTGTCGTTGGCTTCCGAGCCGGAGGAGCCGTAGAACACCTGGCTGACGTTCTTCGGTGCGATTTCCGCCAGCTTCTTGGACAGCAGCACGGGCGTCGGCGTCGAGCATTTGAAGAAGGAGTTGTAGTAAGGCAATTCCTTCATCTGGACATAGGCGGCCTCGGCCAGCTCGTCACGCCCATAGCCGACGTTGACGCACCACAGCCCGGCCATGCCGTCAAGGATTTCAGCCCCTTCGGAATCGTAGATGAATGGTCCGTTGGCGTGGGTGATGATGCGCGAGCCGGCCTCGCGCAGTTCCTTGTGATCGGTGAACGGATGGAGATGATGCGCGGCATCGATCTGCTGAAGCTGCTTCAGCGAATAATTCTGATAGGTCATGGATGTGATCTTTCCTCTGGATTCTATCCGGCCCAAGCCGGGGCGAATGCATCAGAGGCAAGCAGGCGGCGAATAACCGATGCGGGCGCACAGCCGCAAAAGCTCGGCGCGCAGCGTGCGCGATGACGGTGTCACCGCGATCCGGAATGCACGAGCTGATAGCCTAGCGAGAGCCATGGCAGACACCTTAGAGCAAAGGGCGGTCGAGGTGAACCACTCCTTTGCTCAGGCGGCGCCATGGAAAGAGGTCAGGCTTCGCCGCTCAACGCCCTTTGTAGAAACACATATTTCATCGCGGTCTGCGCCGCCTGCGGCCGGCGGTCGCCGCGACCGCCATGGCCGCCTTCTGTCTCCTCGAAGAACATCGTCTTGGCATGACCGGCTTCCTGCAGACGCGCGGCCATCTTGCGCGCATGGCCGGGATGGACCCGGTCATCGGCGGTCGAGGTGGTCAGCAGAACCGGCGGATAGGCGGCACCGGCATCGACATGCTGGTAGGGCGAATAGGCGGAAAGCCACTTCGCGTCTTCCGGTTTCGACGGATCGCCATACTCGGCCATCCAGGAGGCACCGGGCGGCAATTCGGTGTAGCGCAGCATGTCGAGGAGTGGCACCTCGATGATGACGGCACCGAAAAGTTCGGGGCGCTGCGTCAAGGAAACGCCGGTCAGCAAGCCGCCATTCGAGCCGCCCTGGATGCCGAGCGAGGCTGCTGTCGCAATCCCGCGTCGAACGACATCCTGCGCAACCGCGGCGAAATCGTCGAAGCCATTCTGGCGATTGCCCTTGAGCGCCGCCTGATGCCAGGCCGGGCCGAACTCGCCGCCGCCGCGGATGCAGGCCTGCACATAGGCGTTGCCCTTCTCCAGCCACAGCCTGCCGCGCACGCCGGCATAGCCAGGCAGCAACGGCACTTCGAAGCCCCCATAGCCATAGAGCAGCGTCGGCACCGGACCTTTCTGGTCGCGCCGCCTGACGACGAAATAGGGGATCATCGTGCCGTCCTTCGAGCGCGCCTCGAACTGTTCCGAGATCAGCGGCGAGGCATCGAAACGCGCCGGCTGCGATTTCACGGTGGCCAGCGTCTCGCCATTGTCGTCCGACCAGATGATCGAGCTCGGCGTCAGGAAATCGGTGAAGGAGAAGGAAACGCTCGAGCCGAACTGTTCGGCATGGCTGATGCCGACATTGCCGTTTTCGGGCAACGCGACCGGTTTCAGCGACCAGCCTCGATCGGTCCGCTCGCAGACGACGACCTTGCCGCGCACATTGTCCATCAGGTTGATGAACAGCCGGTCCTGCGTGCGGGCAATGCCGGCGATGGAAACGCGATACGCCGGCTCGAACAAAGTCTCCACCGGGCCGAGCGCGTCGGTCTTGACCCAGTGCGCCAGATCCAGCGAATAGAGGCCGTCAGGCTTGCACAACGTGCCGTCGGGCGCCGTCCACGGGCTGCGCAAGCCGAAGACGAGCTGATCCCTGAAGATCGCGGTGTCGGTCATGTCGTCCGGCAAAGGCAGACGTCTGTTTTCACCGGAAGGCAGCCGGAGGAAGATGTGCGAAGCGAAGAAATTCAGCGTCCGGGCCAGGATCAAATAGCGCTTGTCGCCGTCGAACTCGACAGCTGCGCCAACGGCCAGATCCTCTTTCTGCGCCTCGAAGATCGGTGTCGCGTCTTCGAGCTTCGTGCCGCGCTTCCAGAGCTTGACCACGCGCGGATAACCGGACTCAGTCTTGTCGGCTTCCTCGAAGGCCGCCGAAACGATGACCATGTCCTTGTCCAGCCAGCTGAAACCCGACTTGGATGCGGGCGCGCGAAACCCATCTTCTACAAAGGATTTGGTTTCGATGTCGAACTCGCGCATCTCGCTGGCGTCCCCGCCATCGGGCGACATCGAGACAAGGCAGCGACTGAAGTCCGGATAGAGCCGGCTGGCGCCGCTGAACACCCATTTGATCCCCTCCTTCGCCGCAAGCTGGTCGAAGTCGATGATCGTTTCCCAGTCGGGCTTCTCGGTCTTGTAGGACGCGACCGTCGTGCGACGCCAGAGGCCGAGCAAATTGGTCTTGTCCTGCCAAAAATTGTAGACATGGCCTTTGAGTGCGGCGCCGACCGCGATGTTGTCCTCGGCCGTCATCAGGTCGAGCGCGGTCTGGAACGACGCCTGATAGGATGGATCACCCTGCAGCTCGCCAACCGTGACCTCGTTCTGGCGATGCACCCAGTCGAGCGACTGCGTGGCTGTCCTGTCCTCCAGCCAGAGGAAGGGATCGTTGGTCTCGGTGGCGGATCTTGGTTTTTGGCTGGGCTTGGTCATGAGGTCTCCGATAAACGCGTCGCTTTTGGCATTGCCAACATCGATATGCCATGTCCGATATTCAATATGTTCAACGCACGATTGAGGCTTTCCGCCGGCCAGCCAGGCTCGCGATCGCCAGCGCCAGGCACATCAGGCCGAGCGTGATCGGCAGCCCGCCGGCGCCCAGAATATCCATGGCGCCGCCCGCCAGCGGCGGCACGGCGATGCCGCCGACGCCCCACATCAAGGAGAACGCTGCGTTGCCGGCGACCAGTGTCGAGCCTGTGAAGCGCTCGCCGAGCTCGATGATCGACATCGTGTAGATGCCGTAGGAAACAGCACCCCAGATGAAGATCATCGGCCAGACCAGCGGCGTCTCGATGAGCGGCGGCAAAAGCGCGCAGCCGAGCACCGTCAAGGCAACACAGACAAGCCGCACCAGGCGCGCGGAAAGCCTTTCCGCCAGCAAGCCAAGCGGCACCTGCATGGCGATGTTGCCGGCAATCATCACCGACAGCAGCGCCGACATGCGGGTTTCAGTGATGCCGTGATGGGTGCCATAGACCGGCAGCAAGGCCAGCGCCCCCTGTTCAAAGCCGGCGGCCACGATGACGGCAAACAAAAGCAGCCAGGCCAGCGGCACGAAGCCAAGCACCGAAACCTGGTTCCCCGCCTCGTCGACCTTTGGCAGGCGCTGCAGCACCGAGGCCAGGCAGATGCCGCACAGCACGAAGGCGAAAATGCCGACGAGGAAGGGCGGCCAGCCTTCCGTGCCGACGGCAAGCAAGCACAGCGGCCCGGCCGCGAAACCGGCCGAGATGATCGTCGAATAAACACCCATGACGCGGCCGCGCCGCGTCGGCGGCGCCAGCGCGATCACCCAGATCTCGCTCAGCACATAGAGCGGATTGGTCACCACGCCGATCAGGAAGCGCAGCGGAAACCAGAGATAGACGTTCTGCGTCCAGCCGATCAGCGCCAGCACGATTGCCGACAGAGCAGCACAAATGAGCGCCGTGCGCCCTGCCCCGAACCGCCGCGCCAGCGCCGGGATCAGCGGCGACGACACGATGAAGCCGATCGGCGTCATCGCCGCAGACAGGCCGATCATCGCCGGCGAAACGCCCTGACGCTGCAGGATGAAGCTCAGCAGCGGATAGGACAGCCCCTGCGCGATGGCGAACACCGAGACGGTCGCGATCACCCCCGTGATCGCCGCCCACTGCATCGTCTCGTCGTTCGATTCCGCCAGGTTCATTGTGCGCACCGCTATCGGGGTTGCAGGATTAGCGACTGCGTCATCTGGTGGTAAGTCCCCTGGCGGGAGAAAACTGCTTGCTCCAGACAATGCCTGTCAGGAGGCTCGGCCTGTCAGGAGGCTCGGCGCCCGGACGAGCGATACAGCGCGAACATCACCGGCACCGCGTCGAGGCCGGCGGTAACGACCGGCAGTCCGAGCGGAAAGGCCGAGCGGGATCTGCAGCGGGATGTTGCCCAGCGAAAGCGCCATCATCAGCGAGGCCAGTACGGCTTGCGCCAGGCCGTAACTGGCGCCGAAGACCGGGATCAGCGCATAGGTGCTCTGCTGGACCGCGGCCGAGATCAGCACGGCAAGCAGCAGCGCCGGCGCCAGCTTGGCAAACCCGATAAGGCCGCTGGCCGTCATCCTCGAAACGGGTGAGCTTTGATGAGACGGCATGCAGGATCACCGCACAGAGCGTAAAGCCGGCGACAGCGACAAGAAAGGCCGGCCAGCGAAATCCGCTTGCGCCAACGGGGCAATGCAATCGGGGCCGCGCAACTGCCGTTCCGGTATGTCGCTTCCCTCGCCCTAGTGGTCGCCGCCTCCGCAATGGCTGGACAGCCGCCGGTCCATTATGCCGCCCGCTATCGCATCGTACGAGGACCACCATGACCGCCGCCCTACAACCAGCAGAACCGGCATTGGCCACCGATCGCGCCCGTCGCGGTGGCCGCGCCGGAAAGCGCGCCGGCGGCTCGGCCGCGTTCGAGCAGCCGGCTTTCCGCCAGCTGAAAAACCCGCTGACGCCGACCAGGCTGGTCTCCGACGACGAGCTGGAATCGATCCACCTCGCTTCGTTGCGCGTGCTGCGGGAAATCGGCGTCGACGTGCTGCATGACGAAGCCCGCCGCATCATGAAAGCGCATGGCGCCGACGTGCGCGATGGCAGCGAGCGGGTGCGCTTCGACAGCGACATGATCCTGGAACTGGTGTCGCATTGCCCGTCGGAGTTCACCATCCATGCCCGCAACCCCGCGCACAATGTGCGCTTTGGCGGCAATAATGTGATCATCTCGATGATGGCGTCGGCGCCCAATTGCTCCGACATCGATCGTGGCCGCCGGCCTGGCAATCAGCAGGACTACCGCAATTTCCTCAAGCTCGCGCAGATGCACAATATCCTGAACTGCACGGGCGGCTATCCGGTCGAGCCGACCGATATCCATCCATCCGTCCGCCATCTCGAATGCATCCGCGATCTCAGCGTGCTCACCGACAAGGTGTTCCACATCTATTCGCTCGGCAAGGAGCGCAATGTCGACGGCATCGAGATCGCCAGGATCGCGCGCGGCATCAGCCACGAGCAGCTGCTCGAAGAGCCGTCCGTTTTCACCATCATCAACACCAATTCGCCGCTCAAGCTCGATGTGCCGATGATGGAAGGCATCATCCAGATGTCGAGCAAGGGCCAGGTCGTGGTCGTGACGCCGTTTACCCTATCGGGTGCCATGGCGCCGGTCACCATCGCCGGCGCGCTGGTGCAGCAAAACGCCGAAGCACTTGCCGGCATCGCCTTCGCGCAGATGGTGCGCAAGGGCGCGCCCGTCGGCTATGGAGGCTTCACCTCCAATGTCGACATGAAGTCCGGTTCACCGGCCTTCGGCACGCCGGAATACATGAAGGCGCAGCTCGTTGGTGGCCAGCTTGCCCGCCGCTACAACATACCCTACCGCACCTCCAACACCTGCGCCGCCAACACGGTCGACGCGCAGTCGGCCTACGAAAGCGTGTTCTCGCTGTGGGGCGCCATCCAGGGCGGCGGCAATCTGATGATGCACGCCGCCGGCTGGCTCGAAGGGGGCCTGCGCTGCTCCTACGAGAAGACCATTCTGGACATCGACCTGCTGCAGATGGTGGCCGAATTCCTGACCCCGCTCGACCTTTCCGAGGAGGCGCTCGGCTTCGACGCCATCCAGTCCGTCGGCCCTGGCGGCCATTTCTTCGGCACCCAGCACACGCAGGACCGCTACAAGACCGCCTTCTACTCGCCGATCCTGTCCGACTGGCGCAATTACGAGACCTGGGCGGAAGCCGGCTCGCCGACAGCGCTCGAAAAGGCCAACAAAGTCTGGAAGGAACGGCTTGCGTCCTACGAAGAGCCCTACATGGATCCGGCCATCCGCGAGGAACTCAACGCCTTCGTCGCCAAGCGGCGGTCCGAAGGCGGCGCGCCAACCGATTTTTGATCATTGCCTTGATGAATAGCCGACCCCCACTCCGTCGAGCTTCGCTCGACACCTCTTCCCCGATCGACGG
Source organism: Mesorhizobium sp. M1409 (assembly GCF_040317535.1). Taxonomy (NCBI): domain Bacteria; kingdom Pseudomonadati; phylum Pseudomonadota; class Alphaproteobacteria; order Hyphomicrobiales; family Phyllobacteriaceae; genus Mesorhizobium; species Mesorhizobium sp. M1409. The sequence continues at coordinate 66,265 of NZ_JAMYKV010000011.1, read as the reverse complement.
GGTTGAGGAAGGGTGCACACCGCGCCCACTCGATTCAATTCCTTCAAAAACGGACCTATCTTGATGAAATCTCATGTAAAAGCGGTTGTCATCGGCGGCGGCGTCGTTGGCTGCTCGGTTCTCTATCACCTGGCCAAGGCTGGCTGGACCGACATCATGCTGATCGAGCGCTCGGAGCTAACCTCCGGCTCGTCCTGGCACGCGGCGGGCGGCTTCCACACGCTGAACGGCGACCCCAATGTCGCCAAGCTGCAGGCCTATACGGTGCAGCTCTACAAGGAGATCGAGGAAATATCAGGCCAATCCTGCTCGCTTCACCTGACCGGCGGCGTGATGATGGCCGATACGCCGGAACGAATGGACTTCCTGCGCCTTGCCCACGCCAAGGGCCGCTATCTTGGCATGGACACCGAGCTGATCACCCCGTCCGAAGCCAAGGCGATGTTCCCGCTGATGGACGAGACCAATTTCGTCGGTGCCATGTGGGATCCGGTCGAAGGCCATCTCGACCCGTCCGGCACGACCATTGCCTACTCCAAGGCGGCGAAGAAGCTCGGCGCCGAGATCGTGCTGCGCAACCGCGTTGTCGAACTGACGCAGGAGGTCGACGGCACCTGGAATGTCGTCACCGAACAGGGCACGGTGAAGGCCGAGCATGTCGTCAACTGCGGCGGCCTGTGGGCGCGCGAGATCGGCCGCATGGTCGGCGTCGAACTGCCGGTGCTGGCCATGGAGCATATGTATCTCCTGACCGAGCCGATGCCGGAGGTCGAGGAATTCAACAAATCGACCGGGCGCGAAATGATCGGCGTGCTCGACTTCAAGGGCGAGATCTACACCCGCCAGGAGCGCAACGGCATCCTGCTCGGCACCTATGAAAAGGCCTGCAAGCCGTGGTCGCCGATCAACACGCCGTGGGATTTCGGCCACGAACTGCTGCCGCCGGACCTCGACCGCATCGCGCCGTCGCTGGAAATCGGTTTCAAGCATTTCCCCGGCATCGAGAAGGCCGGCATCAAGCAGATCATCAACGGCCCCTTCACCTTCGCGCTCGACGGCAACCCGCTGGTCGGCCCGGTGCAGGGCCTGACCAATTTCTGGTGCGCCTGCGCGGTCATGGCCGGCTTCAGCCAGGGCGGCGGCGTCGGCCTCGCTTTGTCGAACTGGATGGTGCATGGCGATCCCGGCTTCGACGTCTGGGGCATGGATGTCACCCGCTTCGGCGAATGGGCCGGCCTGCGCTACACCAACGCCAAGGTGCGTGAAAACTATTCGCGGCGCTTCTCCATCCGCTTCCCCAATGAGGAACTGCCGGCGGCGCGCCCCGCACAGACGACGCCGCTCTACGACACCATGCTAGCCAACAACGCCGTCATGGGCGACTCCTGGGGCCTCGAGACACCGCTGTGGTTCGCACCGAAAGGCAAGGAGCCCAGGGATATCGTCTCCTTCCATCGCTCCAACTATTTTGGGCCGGTCGGCGAGGAAGTGCGCGCCACGCGGGAGCGCGTCGGCGTCACCGAGATCGCCAACTTCGCCAAATACGAAGTGTCTGGGCTAGCGGCTGAGGATTTCCTCAACCGGTTGATGACCAACCGCATGCCGAAGACCGGCCGCATCGTGCTGACGCCGATGCTCAACGAATTCGGCAAGCTGATCGGCGACTTCACCATCGCCAAGGCCGCCCCCAGGGGTGGAGAAGACCGCTTCATGATCTGGGGTTCGTCGGCCGCGCAGAAATACCACATGCGCTGGTTCGAAAAACATCTGCCGAAGGATGGATCGGTGCGCATCCACCGCTTCGACCAGACATTGGTCGGCCTTTCGATCGCCGGACCGAAATCGCGTGACCTGCTGCAAAAGCTGGTCGACGTCGACATCTCGACAAAAGCCTTCCGCTTCATGGATTTCCGCGAAATGGCGGTCGGCGGCGCACCTTGTCTCGTCAACCGCATCACCTACACGGGCGACCTCGGCTACGAGATCTGGATGGCGCCTGCCTATCAGCGCCTGGTCTACCAGGCGATCAAGGACGCCGGCAAGGAATTCGGTCTCGTCGATTTCGGTATGCGCGCTCTGCTCTCCATGCGCCTGGAAAAGAACTTCCCGACCTGGTTCCGCGAGCTGCGGCCGATCTACGGGCCGTTCGAAGGCGCGATGGACCGCTTCATCAAGCTCGAGAAGAACGATTTCATCGGCCGAGAGGCTGCCGCCAAGGAGCACGCCGAGGGACCGAAACTGCGCCGCGTCTCCTTCATCGTCGATGCAGCCGATGCCGACGTCATGGGCGACGAGCCGATCTGGGCCAAGGTCAGCAAGGACTATGGCACGGTTGAAAAGCCGCATGGCTATGGCGCGCCGCGCTTCGACACGGGCGGCAAGGAGATACGCGGCTCCAAGGCCGCCGAAGGCGCTTCGGCTGTACGTGGCATCGTAGACGGCGACTGGCGCGTGGTCGGCTGGGTTACGTCGGGCGGCTATGCCCACTATGTGCAGAAGTCGATGGCGCAAGGCTATGTACCAGCAGCACTTGCCGAGGACGAAAGTGCCGGACTGTTCGAGATCGAGATCCTCGGACACCGGCGTCCGGCCCGCATCAATGTCGAAGCACCATTCGATCCGAGCGGCGAGAAGATGCGGACCTGAGGTTCGACCATGGACAGCGCGGGGCCAAAGGGCAGCTTTGGCCGGCATCGCAAGATCATGCCGTTCGAGCCGGGCTCGATCGAGGCGCTGCGCGACGCCTCCCGCCAGAAGGCGGCTTCGCTCAACCAGCATGTTCTGGGCTATGGCGCGCAGGCGGAAGCCGAATGGGCCGCGGCGGGCATTGCCGCTCCCGACCTGCCGGCGATGCGAAAATACCGGCTGGAGCGCATCCGCGCCGAGCTGAAGCGCCGCGGCTATGCCGGTGCCCTGCTCTACGACCCCGTCAACATCCGCTACGCCACCGACAGCACCAACATGCAGCTGTGGGTGGCGCACAATCCGACACGGCATTGCTTCGTCGCCACCGACGGACCGGTGATACTGTTCGACTATTTCTCCTGCGAACACCTGTCCGATCATTCCGGCGTCGTCGACGAGGTGCGGCCGGCGGTGTCGTGGATGTATCTCTATAGCGGCGAGCTTACGGAGCAAAAGGTCCGCCGCTGGGCCGCCGGCATCGCCGATCTGGTCAGGGAACATGGCGGCGGAAACAGCCGCATCGCCGTCGATCACATCAACCCTGAAGGCGTCGAGGAACTGGCACGCCTTGGTGTTTCGATCGGCAATGGCGAAGCGGTGATGGAGAATGCGCGGCTGATCAAGTCGCCGGACGAAATCCTCGCCATGCGCCGCGCCATCGTCGCGTGCGAAGCAGCGATGGGCGAGATGGAACAGGCCCTGAAGCCTGGCATTTCCGAAAATGAGCTATGGGCCGAACTGCATCGCGGCAACATCGCGCGCGGCGGCGAATGGATCGAGACCCGGCTGCTGACGTCAGGGCCGCGCACCAATCCATGGTTCCAGGAATGCTCGTCTCGAAAGATCGAGGCCGGTGACCTCGTCGCCTTCGACACCGACCTGATCGGCCCCTACGGCTTCTGCGCCGACCTGTCGCGCACCTGGCTGTGCGGCGACGCAAAACCGTCTGACGAGCAGCGAGAGCTGTTCCGCATCGCCGCCGACCAGATCGCGCACAACACGGCATTGATGCAACCGGGCATCTCGTTCCGCGACCTCGTCGAACGCTCGGCGGTGCCGCCGGGTGACTGCTTCCCGACGCGCTATGGCGTGCTCTATCATGGCGTCGGCCTGGCCGATGAATACCCGACCTTGCCGCATGCCTGCGACTGGACATCAGATACGCCGGACGGCGTGCTGGAACCGGGAATGGTGTTGTGTGTGGAAAGTTACATCGGCAGGCTTGGCGGGCGCGAAGGCGTCAAGATCGAGGAACAGATCCTGATCACCGCGGCCGGCAACGAGCAGCTTTCAACCTATCCGCTTGACGAGCGGCTGCTCGGCTAGGCCGGCAAGGACCTCGCGCAGCGCGGTTACCGTCTTTTCCGGCGTCGTTGCGGCGGTGATGTAGGGCAGGCCCTTGCGCCGTCCCGTCCAGCCAACGACCCTTACTTTCCGAGCTGCCGGCTCGAAGCGCTGCGCCAGCACCCAGCTCTCGCAGTCGATGGCCGCGACATCGGCCTTGCCCTCGGCAATCGCGACGATCGAGGAACGGTGCCCGCCGCTTTCGCTGCGCGAGGCAAAGAGGTCAAGGCTCTCGCCCATTGCCTCCAGGTCGCGCGTCAGTCCGATCAGGCCGGACATGGAATCGAGATTGTTGAAGGTGAAGCGCCTGCCACGGATGCGATCGAGCGGGATCAGCGGGCTGCCGTCATCTGGCGAGGCAACCGACGGCGCGCCATCCGCCAGCATAACGATGGCGCTGGAGTAGAGCTCACCCTGCCCGCCTTCATAGGCGTCGTAGCTCGGCTGGCCGACCACTTGCACATGCCTGGACAGACCTAGTTCCATCGGCCCCCAGCAGGTCTGCGAGAAAAGCAGCGCCGGATGCAGCCACAATTTGAGAAAGTCGAGTTCGTCCGGCGACAATGTCGCCCGATCGGATGCAATCAGTTTTCCCTGGGCATCGTGAATGCCGCCCGGCACCGGCGGCAGGTCACCATTGCGGCGCGCGATGGTTTGCGGCGCGTCGATACCCTTTTGCCGGAAGGCATCGCGCAGCAGCGCCCATTGCGCGTCGACGTCATCGCGCACTTCAGGCCAGTCATACATCGGCAACGCCGCAACCAATTCGCTCATGTCGGAATTCGACCGCTATGCCCGGGATTGAAGGGAACCGACCGCAGCCAGTCTAGCACGCAGCACCTGCCTGCCACAAAAACTCATTCCTTGGGCGGCTCCGCGGGAACCGGCGCACTGCCAAGCCCGCTGATGCTGCGCGCCCTGACGCGTGGCTTGAACGCCCTGCCGGGCTCCGCTTGGCGCCGCAGCACCGGGTGCACGACCGGCTCCTTCGCCTTGAACGCATAGGCTTTGATCAGCGCGAAATAGTTCGGATAGGCATAGCCATTGTTCATCCGCAGCCATTCCTCACGGCGGTCACGAAACAGGTTGGGCAGCTTGTACCAGGCTACTGTCGGGCTCTTGTGGTGGACGAAGTGCAGATTGTTGTTGAGGAACAGGAACGACAGCGGCGAGCGCTCGACGATCACCGTGCGGCCTTCCGGATGTTCCGACCATTGATGCTCGGCGAAAGTACGGATCGAGATCAGCGACTGGCCGAGCCAGACCGGCACCAGAATGTAAAGCCACAGCGGGATGCCGAAGCCGGACTGGACGATCGGCACCACGATGGCAAGGCCGATCGCATGCAACAGCCAGGCCTTGCGGATCGCCTTGTCGCCGGCGATCATCTGCTTGGCGTCGTCGATGAAGAAGCCGATGCAGGACAGCCAGGGGCCGAGCACGAACCGGCCGGCCATGGTGTTGTTGATCTTGAGCACGAATTTCATCGTCGGCGGCAGCTCGTGATGCTGCCACAGCGCCTGGTAATAGCTTTCCGGATCGTCCAGCGGATCGGTCAACCGCTCGTCGGCGTGGTGGCGCAGATGGATGGTCTTGAAGCGGCGGAACGGCCAGACCAGGCCGATCGGCAGGAAGACGAAGGCTTCGTTGACCCGCGCGTTGCGCGTCGGATGTCCGTGCAGCGCTTCGTGCATGATCGAGGATTGCAGCGCGGCGGTGAAGGCGAGGACGGCGAGCGCCAGGATGGGGTAGGATGGCCAGAGCAGGAAACCGGTGGCGAGCCAAGTTGCGTAACAGAAGAAGGCGAGTACCACGGTCGGCCACTCGATGGCCGGTACTCTGTGTCGCCTGATGCTCTTGCTCGTCATGCTATCGACCACTGCCCCTCAGTCGCCGGAGCCCCAATTGGTTCCTGACAGCATTGTGTCAGGAGAATTGATTCCTCTCAACGAGACAAAGTGCACAAACTGTTGCGATTGCGCATTTTTGACCGCACATGTTATACATTGTAAACAGACTTAGGGATTTATTTACGCCTGAGAAGCACGTGAAGACGCTTCAGCGCAAATTTTTCCTCAATCGGACCGGAGCACCGATATGGACAAGCGCGACCTGTCGACCATCTTCCGCGAGCGCCTGAAAATGCTCTTGACACGCTCCGACCTCAACCAGTCGGCCTTCGCGACGGCGGTCGGCATCGACCGCTCGGCGCTGTCGCAGCTGCTGTCGGGCGCCTCGACCCGCCTGCCCCGCGCCGAAACGCTGCTCAATATCGCCGCCGAGTTCAAGGTGTCGCTCGACTGGCTTCTCGGCCTCAGCCAGGATGAGGGCCTCACCGGCGAAATCCGCGAGAGCCTTGAGATCGAGGAGGCACCGGACGGGTTCGACCGCACGCTGCTGGCCAAATGGCACGCCGAGGCCGCCGGCACCAAGATCCGCTACGTGCCCGCCGGCATTCCCGATCTTCTGCGCACCGAGGCGCTGATCGAGTATGAGGCGGGCATCGCCAACAAGAGCCGCCTGGCGCAGGCCGGCGAAACACAATACCGCATCGACTACAACAGGCGGCCGGAAACCGACATGGAAGTCTGCATGCCACGCCACACGCTGGAGATCTTTGCACGCGGGCTGGGCGTCTGGGATCGTTTCCCGGAAGCCGACCGCCGCGCCCAACTCCTGCACATGGCGACGCTGCTCGACGACCTCTATCCAACCTTCCGGCTGTTTCTCTATGACGGGCGGATGCGCTATTCGATCCCCTACACCATCTTCGGACCCTATCGCGCCGCCATCTATGTCGGCGACATGTATCTGGTGCTCAACGCCACCCAGCCGATCCAGACGCTGATCCAGCATTTCGACAATCTGATCCGCGCCGCCGACATCAACGCGCACGAGGCGGCAGGCTTCGCGCACAGACTGGCCGGCATGTCGTTCCCAACAGGCACTGTCTGAGCTTGGGCGATCACGATCCTTTGGGCGGGCGGGGTGCCGCCGCCACTGCTATTTCATTGACTACACATAAAGACTTCTTTATATCCTTATTCGAATTCGAAACATGAAAGCCAATCCGATGACGACCACCAACCCAATCGACGCGCTGCTGGCTGAAAAGGGCGTGCTGCTGGCCGATGGCGCCACCGGCACCAATCTGTTCGCCATGGGTCTGGAGGCCGGTGAGGCACCCGAGCTGCTGAATGAGACGGCGCCCGACACCATCACCAGCCTGCACCAGAATTTCGTCGATGCCGGCGCCGACATCATCCTCACCAACTCGTTCGGCGGCACCCGTCACCGCTTGAAGCTGCACCATGCGCAGGACCGCGCGCATGCGCTGAACAAGCGCGCCGCCGAGCTCGCCCGTGCCGTCGCCGACAAGGCCGGCCGCAAGGTGATCGTCGCCGGCTCGGTCGGCCCGACCGGCGAATTGCTGGTGCCGCTTGGCGCCATGACCTATGACGAGGCGGTCGACGCCTTCGCCGAGCAGATCGAGGGCCTCAAGGCCGGTGGCGCCGAAGTTGCCTGGATCGAGACGATGTCGGCTCCCGACGAGATCCGCGCCGCGGCCGAGGCTGCCATACGCGTCGGCCTCCCCTACACCTACACCGGTTCCTTCGACACCGCCGGCCGCACCATGATGGGCCTGCTGCCGAAGGATATCCACGGCGTCACCGACGGACTTTCGCAGGCACCGCTCGGTGTCGGCGCCAATTGCGGTGTCGGCGCCTCCGATATCCTGGCCTCACTGCTCGATATGACCGAAGCGAAGCCGGAGGCGACGGTTATCGTCAAGGGCAATTGCGGCATTCCCGAATTCCGCGGCACCGAAATCCACTATTCCGGCACGCCCGAACTGATGGCCGACTATGTGCGCCTCGCCGTCGATGGCGGCGCCAAGATTATCGGCGGCTGCTGCGGCACCTCGTTCCAGCACCTTGCCGCGATGCGCAAGGCGCTCGACGCCCACACCAAGGCGGATCGTCCGACTGTTGCCGCGATCGTCGAGCGCATCGGTCCGATGCGCAACAAGGTGGCGACGGAAAACACCGCCGAGACCAGCGAAGCCCGCCGCGAGCGCCGCCGCGGCCGGGCCTGACCCATGGTTTTCGACTATTCGCTGTTGTCGGCGTAGCTCGACTGCGCCGACTTGAAGTCGACCACATTGTCGCCGCGCATCGTCATCAGCGCGCCGGATGAAACCGGATCGGTTATCTGCTCCAGCATGATGCGGAAGCGGTCGTTGGTCAGCGCCGACATGGCGGTGTCGCGCGCCTGCGCGACATCGTCGCTGATGCGCCTTGATTCGGATGATGGGGCTGATGAAACCGCGGAGGCGTCGCGTGCTGGCGGTATCGAGTTGACGATAGTCCTGATCTGCAATTCCGGCTCCTCAAGCCCCGTAGACATGTCCCGTGTAGCAAGGAGGGGGTTGCGATCCAGTACCGGAAATGCGGCGCAATTTAACGACCCGGGAAATTGCAAAAAAGGCCGGCAAGGGAATGAATCCCTCGCCGGCCTGCCTCACCCGCCCGTAGGTCGGCTTCCCCTATCAGAACGATCCCATCTGAAAGAAACCGGCCGTTATCACCACTACCGGTTACCGCCCAGCGCCGAGGCAAGGCGCACAAGCGAGAGGAACTCGGACCTGTACCCAAACGGGTCGGCTCCTCGAGCGGCAGTGGCGATCTCCATGATCTTGTCATAACCGAACTTCGCGGTCGCATCCTCGTCGCGCAGCTTCTGGCCGAAGGCCGCGACCGCGACGGAGAAACGCTGGTCGGTGCTGGCCTGGTCGAACGACGAAATCTCATTGGCCGAGGTCACCGGTGTGGTGATCAGCTTCGAGACGTCCTCGTTGGGCAGCTTGTAGCGGATCTTGACGAAGGCATATTCGTCCGCATTGGCGACACCGCCATTGTTGACCGACGCCTGGCCATAGCGCAGCGGATCGATCTGTTCCCCGCCGCCGCCCTTGGGTGTGATCTCGTAGATCGCGGTGACCGAGTGGCCCGAGCCGATATCGCCGGCATCGACGCGGTCATTGTTGAAATCCTCGCGGTTCAAGGCGCGGGTCTCGTAGCCGATCAAGCGGTATTCGGAGACCTTGTTCGGGTTGAACTCGACCTGGATCTTCACGTCCTTGGCGATGGTGAACAGCGTCGAAGAGGCATCCTCGACCAGCACTTTCTCGGCCTCGGCCAGCGTGTCGATATAGGCGGCGGTGCCGTTGCCGTTCTGGGCAATGGTCTGCATCATCTGGTCGTTCAAATTGCCTCGGCCGAAACCGAACACCGACAGGAAGACACCGGTCTTGCGCTCGCTCTCGATCAGCCGCTTCAGATCATCGTCATCGCTTTGGCCGACATTGAAGTCGCCGTCGGTGGCGAGCATCACCCGGTTGACGCCGTCCTTGACGAAGGATTTCTGCGCCAACCTGTAGGCTTCATTGATACCCGCCTCGCCGGCCGTGCTGCCGCCTGGCCTCAAATTGTCGATGGCACTGAGAATCTTGTCCTTTTCGGACGCCTTAGTCGGCTCCAGGACCGTACCGGCATCACCGGCATAGGTGACGATCGAGATGGTGTCGTCCGCCTTCAGCTTGCTGACCAGCAGCCGGAATGCCGACTTGAGCAGCGGCAGCTTGTCCGGCTCGTCCATCGAGCCCGAGACGTCGATCAGGAAGACCAGATTGGCCTTCGGCTGCTCGGCCGGCTTGACGTCAAATCCCTTGATGGCGACGTGCATCAGCCTGGTGTGCGTGTTCCACGGCGTCGGCATGACGCTGACGGTCGAGTTGAACGGCGTCGAGGCCGAATCCGGCCCCTTCCAGTCATAGGGGAAGTAGTTGATCATCTCCTCGACGCGCACCGTATCGGCCTGAGGCAGGGTGCCCTGTTTCAGCGAACCGCGCACAAAGGAATAGGAAGCCGTGTCGACATCGATCGAGAAGGTCGAGACCGGATCCTCGAGCGCGGCATGCACCGGATTGGTCTTGAAGTCCTCGACGCGGTCGCGGTTTTCCTGTTGCGGCTGCATCTGGTCGGCCGGCAAGGTCGACGGCTGCGGCACCATCAGCTTGGACTCGGCCCCTTGGACGCGACTGGCCCGCGCGGCATGGGGCGCGCTCGGCATTAGGCCAGCACTCTCCCGCGAAACCTCGCCGCTGGGCGCAGGCGCCGGCCTGGGAGCTGGCAAAGTTCCATACTCTGTCTCTTTGCCACTATAGGTCTTTAGGTCAAACCTCGACGACACGGTGGGAGTCGCCGACGCGTTCGGTTGTGCCGCACCGCCGGTAACGGTCGATTCGGATTTCGGCGGCGATGCCGGCGCCACGAGCGCATCGGTGGCATCGCGGCTTTCCACATCGGCGTCGGCCTTCTTGTCCTTCGCCAATTCGGTGGGAGCCGGCTTCGGCTCGGCGGTGGTCGGCTTCAGGGTCGCCGGCTTGTCGGCCAGCGTCTCGCTGATCTTCTCGTCGCCGCCGAATTTAGGCGGCTGCTCCCTCAGCATATGGAAGGTGGCGTATCCGGCGATCGGCAGGGCGACGAGCCCGGCAAGGGCCGGCGTGGCAATGAGTTTCTTTTGCATGATCTCGCTCCAGAGCTTTTGTGCTCGCTCTGTGAGACGAAGCCCGCCAACCGATCCTTGGGTGACGGCAGAAATATTTTCCTGATCATAGGCGCGCAGGGCGGCCTCAAAAGCACGTGCCTTCGCGCTCCCGCCCGGCGCCGGTGCCGCGATGTCGCGCAGTTTCTTGAGTTCGTTGTCGTCGACCATGGTCACACTTCCCCGGCCGTGCGCATCAGCGTCTTCAGCCGTTTCTTCGCTTCATGGATGTGCCAGGAAACCGTCGTCTCCGAGATCGCCATCGCTTCGGCGGCGGACGCGTGGCTCAACCCTTCGCCATAGACCAAAAGCACCGCGTCACGCTGCTTATCCGGCAATTGCCGAACCGCTGCCCATAGGGCGTCGGCCGGGTCTTCCGGTTCGGCCGACGCATCGCCCGTGATCAGCGCATGGATGCCGTAGGCCTCGGTCTTGACCGTCTCACGCGCGGTCTTTCGCATCGTGTCTCGCGCGGCGTTCATCGTCACGGAATAGAGCCATGTCGTGAAGGCGCCGCCGCCGCGATAGTCGCGGATCGCCTTGCCGAGCCGGACGCAGACCTCCTGGGCGATGTCTTCGGCGTCCGCCTTCCTGCCGCACCATCGATAGGCGGCCCGATAGACAAAGTCGTAATGGCGCTCCAGCAATGTGCTGAAGGCCCCCCTGTCTCCGCCCTTCGCCCGCCCGATCAATTCGGCGTCGGAGGCTTCGCTCTCATCCAGCATCATCGCCATCATTTGCCTGTTGGACGAAGGCTAATGGCTAATCCTTGGGGTAATGGAAAGATTTTTTCGGAAACGGCCGGATCGTGACCATCAACGCCCCTGCTTGACACATCCATATCTCGGTGGTTATACGTTAAACCAATAGCCGCCGGGTTATCGATCCCAAATGACGAACGCTCACGATGTCCTCTTCAGAACGCTCTCCGATCCGACGCGTCGTGCGATCTTCGAGCGCTTGTGCCGCGAGGGCGAACAGACGGTGGGAGCGTTGACGGCTCAATCCGGGGTCTCGCAGCCCGCGGTGTCGAAGCATCTCGGTCTTCTCAGGCAGGCCGGACTGGTGCGCGATCGCCATGAAGGACGGCAGACCCATTACAGCGCCCAGCTCGCAGCACTTTCCCCACTAACCGACTGGACGAACCAGATGAACGCGTTCTGGCAGAGCCGGTTCGACGACCTCGAAAATTTGCTCAAAAGAATGGACCAATGACCAGCACAGCGACCGAAACGCGCTCCGTCATCGTCGAACGTGATATCCCCTATCCGCCGGAGAAGATCTGGCGCGCCCTCACCCAACCGCATCTGATCGAGGAGTGGCTGATGAAGAACAACTTCAAGCCAGTCGTGGACCACCGTTTCAATCTCAGCGCCGACTGGGGCGGCGTCGACTGTCGGGTCCAGACGGTCGAGCCCAACAAGACGCTATCCTACACCTGGGATACCAAGGATCTCGAGAGCGTGGTCACCTGGACGCTCACCGCTACGAGCACGGGGACCCATCTGCGCATGGAGCAGACGGGCTTCCGGTCGGACCAGCAGCCCTACTTCCGCGGCGCCACCGTCGGCTGGCAGAGGTTCCTCGCTGCCCTGGAGGATGTCCTGGCGCGGCTGGATTGAAAGCCGCCGGCAAGCGGATCGCTGGGTCCGCTTCGGCCCGTTGACAGGAGGTGCCATTGGACAAGTGGATTCGGCAAATTCATCGCTGGCTGTCGATCATCTTTACGCTGACCGTCATCGCCAACTTCGTCACCATGGCATTCGGGCAGCCTCCCGCCTGGGTGGTCTACTCTCCGCTGTTACCGCTCGTCCTGCTGCTGTTCAGCGGCCTGTACATGTTCGTGCTGCCCTATGCCACCAAGGGACGCGACGCGCAGCGCGCGGACGGATAGGTGTGGGCAGAATGGCCAAGACGCTGGGACAATCCATCAAGGCCAAGGCTGCACCGGTGCTGCTCTCGGGCGGCAACCCGCAAATCGCCAAGGGCGACGGCGACGCCCCCGTGCAGGCATACATCGCCGCAATGCCAGGCTGGAAGCGCGATCTCGGCGAGCGCCTCGACGCGCTCATCCAGCGCAGCGTGCCTGACGTGCGCAAGGCCGTGAGATGGAATTCGCCGTTCTACGGCATCGAAGGCCAAGGCTGGTTCGTGACGTTTCATGTCTTCACCCACTACGTGAAGGTGACCTTCTTCAGCGGCATGTCGTTGCGGCCGATCCCACCCGGCGGCACGGCGAAGAGCAAGGATGTGCGCTGGATCGACATCCGCGAAGACGACCAGTTCGACGAGGCGCGGATGGCGGACTGGGTGAAGCAGGCCGCCGCCCTGCCCGGCTGGGTCCCGTAGCGACCGAATACGACAGAGGAGAAATAGCCATGAAGATCAAGCTGACCAGTGTGCACGTGGACAACCAGGAGAACGCACTGCGCTTCTATACCGACGTGCTCGGCTTCACCAAGAAGGCCGATTTCAGCAATGGACCCTATCGCTGGCTGACCGTGACCTCGGCCGAAGAGCCTGACGGGACCGAGCTGCAGCTCGCCCTCAACGACAACCCGGCGGCCAAGGCTTATCAGGAAGCCATCTTCAAGCAGGGGCAGCCCGCGGTTATGTTCTTCACCGACGACGTCAAGGGCGACTACGAGCGCATCAAGGCCAAGGGCGGCGCGTTCACCATGCCGCCGACCGAGGTAACCGGCTCGACCATCGCTCAGCTGAACGACAGCTGCGGCAACCTCGTTCAGATCACCCAGCTGGCGCGCTGGTAAAGGACGGCGGTTGAACGCGTCGAGGCACAGGAAGGCACCCAATGAACCCATCCGAACAGATCGACCAGCTGATCGCCGGCCTCAAGGACTGGCGCGCCGAGACGCTCACCGGCATCCGCAAGACCATTCTTGCAGCCGACCCGGACATCGTCGAGGAGTGGAAGTGGATGGGCAGCCCGGTATGGTGCCTGGACGGGAACATCGTCGTCGGCAATGCCCACAAGGACAAGGTGAAGCTCACCTTTTTCCATGGCGCCAGCCTGCCCGATCCCGACAAGCTGTTCAACAACGGTTTTGGCGGCAAGGTGTGGCGGGCAATCGATATCCTTGAGGGCGACAAGCTCGATGAGGGCGCCCTGAAAGACCTTGTCCGGGCCGCCATCGACTACAACCGGGCCAAAAAGAAGAAGAAAGCGCCGGCGGGTGCTCGGGCGAAGGCGCAGAAGTAACGGGTCCTAGGCAGCCTGGCCCGCCACCCATCCCGACGACCATGCCCACTGGAAATTATAGCCACCCAGCCAACCTGTGACATCGACGACTTCGCCTATGAAGAACAGGCCCGGCACGGATCTCGCCTGCATCGTCTTCTGGTCCAGTCCGTTGGTGTCGACCCCGCCCAGCGTCACTTCGGCGGTGCGGTAGCCCTCTGAACCGGCCGGCTTGATACGCCAGTCATTGATCGCGGCGGCGACGGTCTTGATCTGGGCATCGGAAAGATCGGCGAGGTTGCTCTCGATCCCGGTTCGTTCAGTGATCGATTGGGCAAGCCGCTTCGGCAGATGATTTGCCAGCACCGTCTGCACCGCCTGCCGTCCATTGCCGCGCTTGGCGGCACGAATGAGGTCCGCCACATCCACCCCCGGCAGCATGGCGATGCGGATTTCATCGCCCTCGCGCCGATAGGACGAGATTTGCAGGATGGACGGTCCGCTGACGCCGCGATGCGTGAACAGCATCGCTTCGGAAAACCGCGTCTTGCCGCAAGCGACTTCCGCGTCGACGGCGTTGCCGGCCAGGGGCGCCAGCCGTTCGAGCGTGTTGGCGTCGAATGTCAGCGGCACCAGCGCCGGCCGCGTTTCGACAATGGCTAGGCCGAACCGTTCGGCAAGCTCATAGCCGAAACCGGTCGCCCCCATCTTGGGGATCGACTTGCCGCCGCAGGCCACAACAACGGACTGGCAAGTGACCGTGCCGGTGGAGAGGGTGAGCACAAACCCCTCGGCCGTTTTGCGGACATCCGCAACGCTGGTCAACAGGGCCAGCTCCACGCCCCTGCCCTGCATTTCCGAGACCAGCATGTCGATGACCTGGCGGGCGGAGCCGTCGCAGAACAATTGCCCCAGCGCCTTCTCGTGGTAGGCGATGCGATTGCGTTGGACGAGCGCGATGAAATCGCGCTGCGTGTAACGGCTGAGCGCCGAAATGCAGAAATGCGGATTGCCTGAGAGAAAATTCTTCGGGCTGGCGTGGATGTTGGTGAAGTTGCACCGGCCACCGCCCGAGATGCGGATCTTTTCGCCCGGCATCGCCGCGTGATCGAGGATCAACACCGAACGGCCACGCTTGGCCGCCTCCACGGCGCACATCATTCCGGCGGCACCCGCGCCGATGATCACGACATCATAGAATTGCATCAGGCTATTCGTTCCCGCTCGACCCGCTCATCCGGGGCCGCGCCATTTGTGCTGCCTGATACCGCGAACGGGACGGCAGCCAACAGGCAAGAATAGCCGCGGAGAGGTTTGGGGGACAGGAACCAAGCGAAGACCGGACGTCGGCTTTCGACCTGAGCAGTTGACCACTTTGGCCTGACAGTTCTCTAGCAATCCTGTCCCAGCAGTTTGGTGATCTGGGGCGTAACGATTTTGGTGAACAGCCCGGGATCGCTGAAAGCCCTCGCAGAGAGCATGGCCCCATGAACCGATGCCATCAACATTTGGGCCTCCTCCTCCGGCCGGTTGTTCAACCGGAACAAGCCCTGCTCCACTCCAGCCCGCAGCACCGACGTAAGCCATCTCGCCAGGTTATGGAAATGAGCACGAATGCGCGATGCGACCTCTTCCGGCAGCATCTGCATCTCGCCAGCGAGCATCGCGCAGACGCAAAATGACGGCGAGGCATCGCGAATGCATGTCTGCCAGTAGTTCAGATAGGATCGCAGTTGTTCTGCAGGGCTTGAGAACTGCTTCCGGACAGATTCCAAACCGGATTCAGCCTGCCGCTTGTAGCGATCCACCAGCACCGAGACCAGTTCGGCCTTCGTCGGAAAGTGATGGTGGATGCTCGCCTTCCTGATGCCGATCGCAGCCGAGATATCGGCATAGCTGAACCCGTTATAGCCGCCTGCGACGATGAGCGACTGCGCGATGTCGAGAATTTTTTCGGACGTCGAAGTCTTTGATTCCATACCTTCGCCTACCTTCTGGTAGGAAGATTGTCAAGTATGTGCATCGCTCCTGCTTCTCACGAAGAGGTGTCCGAGCGCCGGGTTGACTCATGGGAAGATGCCTCCCTACTGGTAGGTAGACAACAACAAGGAGCCTGCCAATGCAAAGCCAATCTTCGACCCGGCCCAACTGGTTGCGATCCTATTATTTCGGACGCGCTATATTCTCTATCGCCTGGATTGCTGCCGCCATTCTCTTCAGCGGGCGACCCGGTCCCGCCGCGTTTCTGCTCGTGATCTACCCGGCATGGGACGCGTTCGCCAACCTGGTTGACGTCAGGGTAAATGGCGGCCTGAAAGCCAACTCGTCTCAAGCATTGAATGTCGTGGTCAGCCTGATAACGGCGCTCGCCGTCATCGTGGCGATCCGCAACGGCATGTATGCCGTTCTGGCCGTGTTCGGGGTTTGGGCGATCCTCTCGGGCCTGCTGCAGCTGAATACGGGACTAAGGCGTTGGCGCTACTATGGCGCGCAATGGGCGATGATCCTGAGTGGTGCGCAATCGGCCCTCGCCGGCGGCTTCATGATCAGCCTATCCCTCGGCACTGTTGCGCCGACGATTCTAGACATCGCCCCCTATGCTGGGTTCGGCGCGTTCTACTTTCTGCTTTCCGCCATTTGGCTTGTCGTCGCAGCCTATCGCAAGGCAGGCGCATAGGCGCTGCCTGTCCGGCGGTGGCAAAGTGAAAGTCATTTTGCCGCCGCAGCAGCGACAGCATCACTCATTCCCCGCAAGCACCCAGCAATC
Source organism: Mesorhizobium sp. M1409 (assembly GCF_040317535.1). Classification (NCBI taxonomy): domain Bacteria; kingdom Pseudomonadati; phylum Pseudomonadota; class Alphaproteobacteria; order Hyphomicrobiales; family Phyllobacteriaceae; genus Mesorhizobium; species Mesorhizobium sp. M1409. The sequence continues at coordinate 49,664 of NZ_JAMYKV010000011.1, read as the reverse complement.
TCACCGTGCGAACGGGTGCGCACGCCTTCTTCAGCGCGATGTGTATCGCCACGAGTCATCCTCTGGCCTGGCAAACGAGTCCTGACCTCAGATCAGTGTCTCGGCGAAAAGCGTCGTCAATCGCTTCCAGTGGCGCTCGGCGCCCGCGGCATTGAAAACGCTGTGGTCTGGCACGCACCAGCCATGCGCCACACCGACATAGTTTTCGATGACGTGGTCGACTTCCGCAACTCTGAGCGCCTCGGCCAGCCGCGCCGATTGTTCCGGCGGAAAACTTCTGTCGACACCGGAAGTGCCGACATAAACGCGCGCCTGGATGGACGCTGCCTTGCGGTGCGGGCTGTCGGCGGCGTCGCTGGCCAAATTGCCGCCATGGAAACTCGCGGCTGCCTTTATCCTGTCTGGATAGGTCGCGGCGGCATTCAATGCCCGGCCGCCACCCATGCAATAACCGACCGTGCCGACCGGTCCGGTGACGCCCTCGGCAGCGAGAGCGTCGAGGAAAGCATCGCTGTCGCTGATGGTCATCTCCTGCGTCGTGCCGCTGACCAGCGCCGTCAGCGCCGCCTTGGTCTTTTCCTCGACGAAGGCGGTCTTGGCGTCGAACGGCCGGTAAGGCGCATTGCGGTAGAACAGGTCCGGCACCAGCACCGTATAACCTTCATTCGCCAGCCGCTCGGCCATGCTGTCGAGCGCCGGCCGCGGACCGAAAGCGTCCTGATAAAGAATGACGCCGGCCTTGGTCGAAGATGCCTTTGCCGAGCGGAAAAGCCCCGCCTTGGCAACGCCATCCCTGGTCTCGATGTGAAGCTGTTGTTTCGTCATCGCCCGGCTCCGTTCGTCAGATGCGCGATACATATCCGGCCGAACCGATACGGCAAGGCGTTCCCTGAACCCGGCGGTCAACATTTCGTGCAGGATTGCGTGTCGGTTTACAGTCCCGCGAATGCCGCCATGTGAAACGCCTGGACCTCCGGCGGATAGCGATAGGTTGTGCCATAGGGACAGGCGTTTCGATCGAGGCAGCCGCCGCTGCGGCACGGTTCGCCGTCCGTTCCCCGCACATGCGCAAGACAGCCCTGATAGGCAAATCCTTGCGCGGAATAGGCGTAGACTGGGCAAGATTTCAGGCATGGTTTCTCGACACAGGTATCGCAAAGGTGAGGCGCTGCCTCGGCGGCGCGAACCGGAAGCGTGTCCTCGAACAGCAGTGCACCGCGATAGGCGTGCCACAGCCCGTATCGCGGATGCATGAGGATGCCGAGCGGTGACGGCCTCAGCCCCTCCGCCCGCATCGCCCATTGCTGGAACGGCAGATAGGGCTTGTCCGATGGCGAAACGGCCCGCGCCCCGAATGCCTCCGCCACGGCACCGATCACTTCGCGCGACCACGTGTCGAGCGGATTGGCGATGCTCCGTGGTTGCTTTTCCCGCCAGCGCAGGAAATGCGGCCAGGGCGCGGCACCCCCCTGCCCCACCAGCAGGACGGCTCTGGCCGGCGCGCCCGATGATCCAGTTGGCGACGCTTCGCCGGGCGCGAAATTGAAACCGCCGCGAAGGACAAGGCCGTTGGCGAGAAGCGCCGCAGAGATGCGGTCAACGCTGCAGGCAGGCGCAATCATTCCTTCTTGACCGGATCGGAGAACGCGCTCCGCCAGACTTCCTTGTGGATGATGCTGGCGACTTTAGCCCCGCCTGACTCGGGCTCCTTTCAAGTGAAGGCGTCGGGCATCGACCCCTTCTTCCTGGCGATGAAGTCCTTCAAGGCCTCGTCGATGCTCGGATCGAGATGCGGCGCCTCGTAGCTCTCCAGCCAGCGGCGGGCAAGCTCGTTGGCGCGCTGCGGCGCGGTCTTCTCGCCTTCGGCCAGCCACTGCTCGTAGGAATTGTTGTCGGCGATGTTGGAGCGGTAGAAAGCGGTCTGGAAATTCGCCTGGGTGTGGTCGCAGCCGAGATAGTGGCTGCCCGGACCGACCTGGCGTATGGCATCCATCGCCTGGCCGTTTTCCGATAGATCGACCCCCTCGGAGAATTTCTGCGTCATGCCGAGCTGGTCGATGTCCATCATGAATTTTTCGTAGCAGGACGCCAGCCCGCCCTCGAGCCAGCCGGCCGAATGCAGCACGAAATTGGTGCCGGCCAGGATGGTCGAGTTCAGCGTGTTGGCGCTTTCATAGGCCGCCTGAGCATCCGGGACCTTGGACGCGCAGAGCGAGCCGCCGGTACGGAACGGCAGGCCGAGACGGCGCGCCAGCTGTGCCGCGCCATAGGAAACCAGCGACGGCTCCGGTGTGCCGAAGGTCGGCGCGCCCGACTGCATGGAGATGGACGAGGCGAAGGTGCCGAACAGCACCGGCGCGCCCGGCCGGATCAGCTGCGTGAACGAAGCGCCGGCCAGCACCTCGGCCAGAACCTGCGTCAGCGTGCCGGCCACCGTCACCGGGCTCATCGCGCCGGCAAGGATGAACGGCGTGACGATGCAGGCCTGGTTGTGGCGCGCATAGACTTTCAGCGCGCCGAGCATGGTCTCGTCGAACACCATCGGCGAGTTGGCGTTGATCAGGCTGGTCAGCACCGTGTTGTTCTCGACGAAATCGTCGCCGAACACGATCTTGGCCATGGCGACAGTGTCTTCGGCACGCTCCGGCGCGGTCACCGAGCCCATGAACGGCTTGTCGGAATATTTGATGTGGCTGTAGATCATGTCGAGATGGCGCTTGTTGACCGGCACGTCGACCGGCTCGCACACAGTGCCGCCCGAATGGTGGATCGACGGCGCCATATAGGCGAGCTTCACGAAATTCCGGAAATCCTCGATCGTCGCGTAACGCCTGACACCATCGAGGTCACGCACGAAGGGCGGACCGTAGACCGGCGCGAAGACCGTGGCATTGCCGCCGATCTGCACCGAGCGCTCGGAATTGCGGGCATGCTGGGTGTAGACGGACGGCGCGGTCTTGAGCAGCGAACGGCAAAGCCCCTTCGGAAAGTGCACGCGCTCGCCCTTGACGTCGGCGCCGGCCTCTTTCCACAGCTGCAGCGCTTCCGCGTCATCACGGAAGATGATGCCGATCTCCTCGAGCACCGTGTCGGTGTTCTTCTCGATCAGCGCCAGGCCTTCCTCGTCCAGCACCTCATAGACGTTGATCTTGCGCTTGATATAGGTGAGCTGCGTGCCCGGGCCACCGCCCGAACGTGCTGCCCGCCGGGCAGCGGCTCCGCCGCTGGCGCCGCGCCCACGTCGCGCGTTTGACGCTTCCTGATCGACTGCCGCGTGTTCGCTCATGGTGATTCTTCCCTGAATCTGTTCTTGTCTGGAATCCATAGCGGCTGCCTCTCGCCGCTTCTTGCCAGATCGTAGCCATGCACCCTATTCGAAACGGCCCGCCAGCGCCAACGCCTGTCGCAAAATCGACAAGAATTCCTAGAGAGTTGCGGTCGCTTTCCTTTTGCGGGAAGTCGCAAATCAGCTATGGATACATGCCCCTAGCGGGTTAGGAATGACCGTGAATATTTTGTGCTTTGCGACATGGTCGCGATGCCGGCAGGAGCTCGATACAAATGTCCGACGACGAGATCATCCTTTCCGAACTTTCCGACGACGAGTTGGTGCAGCAGATGCACGACGATCTCTATGACGGGCTGAAGGAAGAGATCGAGGAAGGCACCAACATCCTGCTCGAGCGCGGCTGGGTGCCTTACAAGGTGCTCACCGAGGCGCTGGTCGAGGGTATGCGCATCGTCGGCGAGGATTTTCGCGACGGCATCCTGTTCGTGCCGGAAGTGCTGCTGTCGGCCAATGCGATGAAGGCCGGCATGTTCATCCTGCGTCCGCTGCTCGCCGCCACCGGCGCGCCCAAGCAGGGCAAGATGGTCATCGGCACCGTCAAGGGCGACATCCACGACATCGGCAAGAACCTCGTCGGCATGATGATGGAGGGCGCGGGCTTCGACGTCATCGACCTCGGCATCAACAATGCGGTCGAGAAATATCTCGATGCCATCGAGCAGCACCAGCCCGACATCATCGGCATGTCGGCACTGCTGACCACGACCATGCCCTATATGAAGGTCGTCATCGATACGATGAAGGAAAAGGGCATCCGCGACGACTATGTCGTGCTGGTCGGCGGCGCGCCGCTGAACGAGGAATTCGGCAAGGCCGTCGGCGCCGATGCCTATTGCCGCGACGCGGCGGTGGCGGTCGAGACCGCCAAGGATTACATGAAGCGCAAGCACAACGTTCGCGCTTCGGCCTGAGCCGGCCGGCCCCGAAATGCCCCATGAAAAAAGCCGCGCCTTGCAGCGCGGCTTTTTTGTCCCCAGATGATGAGGAAGGCTGTGCGTGGATCAGGGCTTGGTAACGGTGTCCTCGACTGCCTTGGCCGTCGATTTGACGTCCTTGCCGACGCCACGGACGGTGTTCGCGCAAGCCGCAAGGGTCAAGGCGCAAGCCAGGATGGCAATCGGCGTGATGCGTAGCAGCTTCATGAACGGTGTCTCCCTCAACAGATAAATTAGCGCCACAACAACGAAGGCCGCTCGACTGGTTCCATGGCCAAGACGCAAAAAACGAAACCGAATCAAGACGACAGGCTGCTCGTTATCGCCTGTGGGATGATTGCGCGCGAAGTTCTGGCCGTCAAGGAACAGCTCGGACTGGATCACCTCGACCTGACCTGCCTGCCTGCGGAATTCCATTTCTATCCGGACCGCATCGCCCCGGCCATGGACAAGGCGATCGAAAAGGCCAGGGCGGAAGGCTACACCAACATCTTCGTCGGCTATGCCGATTGCGGCACCGGCGGCCTGCTCGACCGCATCTGCGAGAAGCACGGCGTCGAGCGCATGGCCGGCCCGCATTGCTTCGCCTTCTATCAAGGCATGGATGCCTACGCGAAGATCGCCGACGACGACATGATGTCCTTCTACATGACCGACTTCCTGTGCCGGCAGTTCGACGCCTTCTTCATGAAGCCTCTCGGCCTCGACAAGCACCCCGAGTTGATCAAGGACTATTTCGGCAACTACGAGAAGCTGATCTATCTCGCCCAGACCGATGATCCCGATCTCGACAAGGTCGCCGAAAAGGCCGCAAAGATGCTCGGTCTCGTTTACGAACGCCGCGCCACCGGCTATGGCGACCTGACGGCCGGAATGGCGCAGGCCGCCGCCGTCACCGGCTAGGCCGCCCGCAGTTCCGTTAGCACATCGGCAAAGCTCGTCTTGCAGACGAAACCCAGCCTGTCCCTCGCCCGCGACGCGTCGTAGACCCGGTCGATGGAGGAAAACATCGTCCAGCCTTTTCGCGCGTAAAGGGCCGGAAAATCCGGAAAATAGCGCGCGACGACGGATGGCGCATCGGCGATTAGCTCAGTGCAGTCTTCCGGTCGAAATGGCGTTGGCGCCGATACGATGAAAATATCAAAGCCGAGCTGTGGCGCCTTTTCCAGGGCAAGGATGTGGGCATCGGCCGCGTCCTCCACCGTCAACCGGCGAAACAACAGCTCATTGGCCTTGGTGTTGGCATCCGACTGCTCGATCCCATGCGCCATGTCGTCGGCTTCGGAAAGAAGCGCGCCGTGCGCAGCACCACCACCGGCAGCCCGTGCTGGACGTGATAGAGGCGGCAGAGATGCTCGGCCGAAAGCTTGGTGACGCCATAGATGTTGCGTGGCTCGGCCGACATTGCCTCCGTCAGCCATGCCGCCTTGCGCGCGCCACCGCTTAACCCGTCGCGTATCGCTTGCGAAATCATCAGCGAGGTCGTCGAGGTGAAAATGAAGCGCTGCACGCCGGCCGCCACCGCCGCGTCGAGCAGGTTCAGCGTGCCTTGCACATTGGTGGCGACGAAATCGCTGTTGGCGCGGCTCTCTATGTTGGGCTTGTGCAGCGCGCCGCTGTGGATGATCGCGTCGATCTGGTTGTCCCTGACCGTCCGCATGACAAGGTCGCGGTCGGCGATCGAGCCGATCATCCGCGTTTCCGCCGATGGCACCGGATCGAGCCCGGTGACATCGTGCCCAAGCGCGCGCAGCCGCGGCGTCAGCGCGCTGCCCAGCCAACCCGACGATCCCGTGAGCAAGATTCGCATTCGTCACACCATGATTTTTGACCGTGACGCTGTTAAGCACGGATGACAGGCGCCAACGACCCGATAAGTTATGCACCAGCCGGCGCTGCGCCAGACTTCAACCGGAGGCTTCCTATGACCCATCGCCCGCTGTTCGCCCTTGTCGGCTTGCTCTGCTGCACTCTTCCCGCCCTTGCCGATGGCGAGATACAGAAACTCATCACCGCCGCCGACAAGGCGCGACTTGACAAATATGGCGAGACCCGCAAGGCGGCGCTCGCCGAGGCGAAAGCGGGCGACCCCGCCGAGGTTAGACAACTCGACGCCTTGCTGGCGAAGCCGCTGGTGGCCTTCTCCGACAAGGATCTGACCGGCAACTGGCAGTGCCGCACCATCAAGGCCGGCGGATCTTTGCCGCTCGTCATCTATGGCTGGTTCAAGTGCAAGGTGATCGACGACGGTTCGGGCTGGCGGCTGGAAAAGATCAGCGGCTCGCAGCGCACCAAGGGGCGCTTCTTCGACGATGGCGAGAAACGTGCGATCTATCTCGGCTCCTTCTATGTCAACAGCGATCCGGCAAAGCCCTATGGCAGTGGTCCGCAAACCGACCAGATCGGCTATGCCTTCCGCAACAACGCCAAGGAATGGCGCATCGAATTCCCGGCGCCCTACTATGAATCGAAGCTCGACATCATCGAGTTCAAACGCTGACCGTGTATCGAAGAGCTGATCACCAAGGATTAACCCGAACGCCCTAGCATCCCGCCCATTGTCGAGAACGGGTTGCTTGGAGGGGGCAAGATCCATGGCAGCATCGGAATCCAGTACGCGGATCGTGGTCGTCACCGGAGGAGGCCAGCATGTCTGGGCGATCGTCAATGCGATCGCCGACCGCGTCGGCCCTGTCAGCGTTATTCTCGAAACGCCTGAATCCAAAAAGGAATTGCTGATTGGTCGCGCTCGCCGCCAAGGCTGGATCTCCGCCATCGGCCACCTCGGCACGATGGTGCTGAGCAGGCTTGGCAAGCGGCTCCTTGCCGGCCATGCCGCGCGGCTGATTGCTGAGGAGAGGCTCGAGGTCGAGCCGCGGCGAGGCCAGGAAATCATCCATGTTGCTTCCGCCAATGGGCCGGAGTGCCTCGAGGCAATCGAGAAGATCCGGCCTGGCGTTGTCCTGCTTAACGGCTGCAGACTGTTGTCGAAGGACATGTTGGCCCGGATGCCGTGCCCGGTGCTCAACTATCACGCCGGCATCACGCCGAAATACCGCGGCATGAATGGCGGCTACTGGGCGCTGACTTCAGGCGATCCGCAGAATTTCGGCACCACCGTGCATCTGGTCGATGCCGGCGTCGACACGGGCGGCGTGCTGAAACAGGTGCACGGGCGGCCGAAACGCGGCGACACCATCTCCAGTTACGCGCTTCGTCAGGCCGCGTTCTCGCGCGACATCTGCGTCGAGGCAGTCAGCGACGCGCTGGCCGGAAAACTTACCACCATCGACCCGGGCCTGCCGTCGCAACAATGGTATCACCCAACGATCTGGTTCTACCTCTGGACTGGCCTCAGAACCGGCATCTGGTAGCGCCTCCTTCTCCCGGATCCGCATGCCGCGCGCCGGCTTTTCCGACGCGTCGAACCTGCCGCCGGCTCGCGCCGCAAACGAATAAACCCACCTTTCATTTTACGACATCCAAATGCGTCGCTTTTGAATGCGCGCGCGTCGTCCCATAACAAGCGGCCCCACCGCGCTTCCGGCAATGCTCCGACACTGCATCGGCCCGAAAATCGGAATCGATCTTCGGAAAGCTCGACGCAGCAGATTGAAGTGGTAGAGCGTCCTTTGTGCGTCCAAGTGGACACAGGGCGCTCTACGGGAGTGAGAATTCATGGCCGATCTGATCGTCGTCTACTGGCGCGACATCCCTGCCCAGATCATCGTCAAGAAGGGTCGGCAGAATGCCAAGCGCGAACTGCCGCTGCGCTTCACCGAGGCGATCGACATGTGCGCCATGCGCACCGGCGCCGGCGGCACCGACGATTATCTGGCCGAATGGCGCAAGGCCGATCCCATTCCGGTCGGCGACGACCTCGAAGCCGAGGTCGAGAAGGCGTTCAACGACATCGACACCAAATACGACCGCGAGCGGCTGGTCGCTCTGGTCAAGGCGGGCGGCAAAGAAAATGTCTGACACCACCCCGGCGGTTACCCAGGCCACTTTGGTCAAGAAGGCAGCGCCGAAATCCGACTACAAGCCGGCCGACGTGTCGCCGCAGCGGCGCGTGCAGCGTTCCTTCGCGGTTCGGCTGTGGTCGATCAGGCATTCGCGATTGCTCGAATGGTTCTACGCCAAATTCGCCGACATGTTCCTGCTCCTCCATCCCCTGTGGAAGGGCATTGGCTACGGCCGCGTCGAAGGGCCGATCAAATTCGTCGAGAAGCGCGTCAAGGGCTTCATGTTCGACTGCCGCATGTGCGGCCAGTGCATATTGTCGTCAACCGGCATGTCGTGCCCGATGAACTGCCCCAAGCAGCTGCGCAACGGCCCTTGCGGCGGCGTCCGCGCCAACGGCAATTGCGAGGTCGAGCCCGACATGCCCTGCGTCTGGGTCAAGGCTTGGGAAGGCTCGCAGAACATGGTTCACGGCGACAAGATCCTGACGGTACAGAAGCCGGTCGACCAGTCTCTGCGCGAAACCTCGGCCTGGCTGCGGGTGACCGCGCAGGCCGCCGCCGCGCGCGAAGCCGCCGCTGCCGCCAAGAATGGCGCGGCGAACACCGGGGCATCGGCATGATCGGACGCCAGCGCGACGAGAACCCGGCTGGCATCCACCTGCCGCTCGAGCCCCTGCCCGGCCACACCTCGCGCGGCCGACTGGAGCGCGTGCTTCGGCGCGGCGAGTTCGCGGTGACGACGGAGCTCAATCCGCCCGACAGCGCCGATCCGGAGGACGTCTATAATCGCGCAAAAATCTTCGACGGCTGGGTCGACGCCATCAACGCCGTCGATGCGTCGGGCGCCAACTGCCACATGTCTTCGGTCGGCATCTGCGCACTGCTCACCCGCATGGGCTACGCGCCGATCATGCAGATCGCCTGCCGCGACAAGAACCGCATCGCCATCCAGGGCGACGTGCTGGGCGGTGCCGCGATGGGCGTCGCCAACATGCTGTGCCTCACCGGCGACGGCGTGCAGGCCGGCGACCAGCCCGGCGCCAAGCCGGTGTTCGACCTCGACTGCATGTCATTGCTCGAGACCTGCCGCATCATGCGCGACAACGGCAAGTTTCTGTCCGGCCGCAAGCTGACGACGCCGCCGCAGCTGTTCCTGGGTGCTGCGATCAATCCGTTCGCGCCGCCGATCGACTTCCGCCCGCATCGGCTGGGCAAGAAGATCGCAGCCGGCGCTCAATTCGTGCAGAGCCAGTATTGCTTCGACGTGCCGATGTTTCGCACCTACATGCAGAAGGTGCGCGATCTCGGTTACACCGAAAAATGCTTCATCCTGGTTGGCGTCGGCCCGCTCGCCTCGGCCAAGACGGCCAAGTGGATCCGCTCCAACGTGCCGGGCATCCATATCCCCGATTCGGTCATCAAGCGGCTGGAAGGCGCCCAGGACCAGAAGAAGGAAGGCAAGCAGCTCTGCATCGACATCATCAACGAGGTGAAGGAAATATCAGGCGTTTCCGGCGTCCATGTGATGGCCTACCGGCAGGAGGAATACGTCGCCGAGATCGTCGATGAATCGGGCGTGCTGAAGGGCCGCCAGCCATGGAAACGCGAGATCCGTCGTGACGACCAGATGGTTGCCGACCGGCTCGAAAGCATATTGCACGACGACATTACCGAAACGCAGGTGGACATGGTGAAGACCGCGCACTGACGGCGCGGAAGGCCCCCATTCGCTTGAACGAAAACAAACAACGATATAAAGAAATCTTTATATCATGGCGGAGAAGAATTCATGACCCGTACCATCGTCGCCTCGGCGACCCGAGAAATCATCATCGGCTTCGACCAGCCGTTCTGCGTGATTGGTGAACGCATCAATCCGACAGGCCGCAAGAAGCTGGCCGCCGAGATGATCGCGGGCAATTTCGAGACCGTCATCAGGGACGCGCTCGAGCAGGCAGCCTGTGGCGCCACCATGCTCGACGTCAATGCCGGTGTCACCTCGGTCAACCCGAACGAGACCGAACCTGGCCTTTTGGTGCAGACGCTGGAGATCGTGCAAGGGCTGGTCGACCTGCCGCTGTCGATCGACTCGTCGGTCACCGCCGCGATCGAAGCCGCGCTCAAGGTCGCCAAGGGCCGCCCGCTGGTCAACTCCGTCACCGGCGAGGAAGAAAAGCTCGAAGCCATCCTGCCGCTGATCAAGAAATACAATGTGCCCGTCGTCGCCATCTCCAACGACGAGACCGGCATTTCGATGGATCCGGATGTTCGGTTCGCCGTCGCCAAGAAGATCGTGCAGCGCTGCGCCGATTTCGGCATTCCGGCGCATGACGTTGTCGTCGACCCGTTGGTCATGCCGATCGGCGCGCTGGGCGATGCCGGCCGCCAGGTGTTCGCGCTGCTGCGCCGCCTGCGTGAAGAGCTCAAGGTCAACACCACCTGCGGCCTGTCCAACATCTCCTTCGGCCTGCCGCATCGCCACGGCATCAACGCCGCCTTCATCCCGATGGTGATCGGTGCCGGCATGACATCAGCCATCATGAACCCGGTGCGTCCGCAGGAAATGGAAGCCGTGCGTGGCGCCAACGTGCTGAACGGCACCGACGAGAACTGCACCAACTGGATCAGGACCTACAAGGACTACAAGCCGGCCGAAGGCGGCCAGGCGGTAGCTGCCCCTACGCAAGTCAATGCGCCGGGCGAAGGCGCCAACAACGGTGGCCGCCGTCGTGGTGGCCGTGAAGCCCGTATGGGTCGAGGATAAGCGCGCAATCGTGAATTCACCTGCAAACATCACCGACCCGCTCGTGCTGTTCATGCCGTCGGGCAAGCGCGGGCGGTTTCCTGTCGGCACGCCCGTGCTCGATGCCGCGCGCCAGCTCGGCGTCTATGTCGAAAGCGTCTGCGGCGGACGCGCCACCTGCGGACGCTGCCAGATCGAAGTGCAGGAAGGCAATTTCGCCAAGCACAAGATCGTTTCCTCCAACGACCACATCACGCCCAAGGGTGCCAAGGAAGAGCGCTATGAGCGCGTCCGCGGCCTGCCCGAACGGCGCCGCCTCTCCTGCTCGGCGCAGATCCTCGGCGACCTCGTCATTGACGTGCCGCAAGACACCGTCATCAACGCGCAGACCATCCGCAAGGATGCCGATACCAGGGTGATCGCCCGCGATTCAGCGATCCGCATGTGCTATGTCGAGATCGAAGAACCCGACATGCACAAGCCGCTTGGCGACCTCGACCGCCTGAAGATCGCGCTGATGCACGACTGGGGCCTGAAAAGCCTCGATTTCGATTTCTATCTGCTGCCGCAGGTGCAAGGCATCCTGCGCAAGGGCAACTGGACCGCCACCGCCGCCATCTACAAGGATGCCGACAGCGAGACCGCGCGTGTCGTGGCGCTGTGGCCCGGCCTCAAGAACGAAGCCTATGGCCTCGCCTGCGACATCGGCTCGACCACCATCGCCATGCATCTGGTGTCGCTGCTGTCTGGCCGCGTCGCCGCTTCGTCCGGCACGTCGAACCCGCAGATCCGCTTCGGCGAGGATCTGATGAGCCGTGTCTCCTATGTGATGATGAACCCGGACGGCCGCGAAGGCATGACGGTCGCCGTGCGTGAGGCGATCTCGGGTCTGGTCGACAAGGTCTGCGCCGAAGGCAATGTGCAGCGCAACGACATCCTGGATTCCGTCTTCGTCGGCAATCCGATCATGCACCATCTGTTCCTCGGCATCGATCCGACCGAGCTTGGCGGCGCTCCCTTCGCGCTGGCCGTTTCGGGTGCGGTTCACATCAAGGCATCCGATATCGGCCTGAAGCTAAACCAGGGCGCCAGGCTCTACATGCTGCCTTGTATAGCCGGCCACGTCGGCGCCGATGCGGCGGCCGTCACGCTGTCGGAAGGCCCGCACCGCCAGGACGAGATGATGCTGATCGTCGATGTCGGCACCAATGCCGAGATCGTGCTCGGCAACCGTGCGCGGGTCGTGGCTGCTTCTTCTCCGACCGGCCCGGCCTTCGAGGGCGCTGAAATATCCGGCGGCCAGCGCGCAGCACCCGGCGCCATCGAGCGCGTGCGCATCGATCCCGACACGCTTGAGCCGAAGTATCGCGTCATCGGCTCGGAGCTGTGGTCCGACGAGCCTGGCTTCCTCGACAGCGTCCAGGCGACCGGCGTCACCGGCATCTGCGGCTCCGGCATCATCGAAGTGGTGGCCGAGATGTATCTCGCCGGCATCATTTCCGAGGACGGCGTTATCGACGGGGGACTTTCGGCCCGCTCGCCGCGTGTCACCGCCAACGGCCGCACCTTCTCCTACGTGCTGAAGGAAGGCTCCGCCGTATTGAAGGAAGATGGGCCGAAGATCACCATCACCCAGACCGACGTCCGCGCCATTCAGCTCGCCAAGGCGGCGCTTTATGCCGGCACCAAGCTGCTGATGGAAAAGCAGAACACCGACCATGTCGACCGCATCCATTTCGCCGGCGCCTTCGGCTCCTTCATCGATCCGAAATACGCCATGGTGCTGGGCCTGATCCCGGACTGCGACCTCGACAAGGTTTCGGCGGTCGGCAACGCCGCCGGCGCCGGTGCCCGCATGGCGCTGCTCAATCGCGGCTATCGCCGCGAGATCGAGGACACGGTCAGCAAGATCGAGAAGATCGAGACGGCGCTGGAACCGAAATTCCAGGAGCATTTCGTTTACGCCATGGCGCTGCCCAACAAGGTCGACCCGTTCCCGAAACTGTCCGCGGCGGTGAAACTGCCGCCGCGCAAGACGGTCAGCGAGGATGGCGTTGCCGGCGACGCCGCGCCGCGCCGGCGCTCGCGCGAAGGCCACGAGGGGCGGCGGCGCGGGCGGGAATAAGCGGACGCGCCCAGACCGCCGCCTTCCAAACTCATTTGTATGCAAATGTTTCCGGATCGCCAGATCCGGAAACCGAAACACTGTTTTCGCGAAATCCATCCGATACATGGCAGGTGCATTTACCCGGGCATCGAACGGCGGCCGAAGATAATCCTCGGCCGCTGCCGTTCTTCAAGGGAGATGAAAATGTCGATGTTCGGAAATCTCGGTCGCTTCGGTGTGACCATCAGGCAGACCCACGCCAGGAACAAGGCGATCCGAGCGCTGAACAGCCTGCCGGCGCATGTCCAGAAGGACATTGGTTGGCCGGCATCGCCACCGAACGATCCGCAAGCCGGGCTTACCTCGCTGCTTCTGGGTACGCCGCGCTGATGACCTTCGCCGACAAATGCAAATTGCTTGGCATGCGCCGGGGATATCGCATGTCCCCGGCGACCACCGGCAACCGGCTGCGTGCCGCACTTCTGCCGCGCCGCTGACCACTGCGGCGCGGATCACACCACCGTGTAGACACAGCGCAAATCTTGACATTTTCCGCCACGGCACGATCTTCGGAGATAGCGGGGTTCTCTTAGTCGGCTTTAGCCGAAGTTCGTGTATCCGTGTATGCCAAGTTTGAAAAGCCACGTGGTGTCGTTTGTCCTCAGGCACAGCCGCAAGCAGGCGTTTGCCAGCCCGGAGAACCTGCAGCGCTGGATCGTTGCCGCGCGCAAGACCGAGAACCACCAGCCGCCTGCCTCATTGCATCAGCGTCTCGACATCGGGATGCATACGGTCGATGGCTTCCCCGTCTATGAAATCGCCCCCAGGGCCGGCGCGCAGAAGCGGATTTTGTATCTGCACGGCGGCGCCTATGTCTTTGAAATCACGCCCTATCATTGGCATCTGATTGCCGACATGGCCGATCGGCTGGGCTACGGCATCACGGTACCGATCTATCCCATCGCCCCCGAACATGACTTCCATGCCATGTTCGGCATGGTCGGCGACGTCTACCGTCAGATGCTCGACGAGACGGAGGCCGAAGACATCGTCTTCATGGGCGATTCCGCCGGCGGCAATATGGCCGTGGTGCTGACCATGATGGCTGCCGAAAAGGGCTTGCCGCCGCCGTCGCGGCATGTGCTGATTTCACCGGGCCTCGATATGTCGCTCTCCAATCCAAAGCTGTTCGAGGCCGAACGCAACGACCCGTGGCTCGGCATTCCCGGCGGCTTGGAAGCGATCCGGATGTACAGCGCCGGCATCGACCGCAGCGACTGGCATATCAGCCCGGTCTATGGCGATCTGTCGGTGCTGCCGAAAACGCTGCTCCTGACCGGCTCGCACGACCTGCTCAGTCCCGACAATCTTATCTTCGCCGAGAAAGCGCGTGCCGCCGGCATCGAAGTCGATGTCGTCTATGAGGAAGGCATGTTCCACGTCTGGCCGTTGATCGATATGCCGGAAGCACGCCGCGCCCGCCAACACATCGTCGCGTTTCTCAGCGAGAGCCGCTTGCCGGTCAGGCAAGATACGGAAACAAGGTTCGAGGCGCCCTCCGCCGAGGCGGCGCAATAGCGCTTTTCTCCTTGGACCCGGCGCTGCTGGCGGATCAGAACTTGCCGGTTTCCCGGAACACTTCGAAGGTCGCGCGGATGTGGTCGGCAACGGCCTTCACCGGCGCGCTGGCATCCGGTGCCACCACCATCGCCAGATTGTAGGTGCCGATGTCGGGCATGCCGTCCTTCGGGCAGAGTTCGACCATGTCGTTGCCGAGGAACGACTTCGGCAGTGGCGCCACTGCGAGATCGGACATGATCGCGGCGCGCTGGCCGGCCGTGTGCGCGCTCATATAGGCGATGCGGTAGTTGCGGCCCTCGCGGCCAAGCGCGTCAAGCGCTCCGGCGCGCCAGGCGCAGCCCTCTTCCCACAGCGATACCGGCAAGGGCTCACGCAGATGCGCGCAGCCGCCCTTGGCGCCGGCCCAGACGATCGGCTCTGTGAGCAGCACTTCGGCGCCGAGCGCGCTGGTCTTGTAGGAATTGGTGAGCAGCGTGATGTCGAGCGCGCGGTCGTCCATGCGCCGGCGCAGATTGCTGCTCTGGTCGATGGTGACGTCGACGGCGATCGACGGATGCGACTGCGCGAAGCGCTTCAGCACATGCGGCAGCACACGCTCGCCGTAGTCGTCCGGCGAACCGAGCCGCACCACACCGACAATCTCGGGAATGATGAACTTCGACACCACCTCGCGGTTGATCGACAGCAGCCGGCGGGCATAGCCGAGCAGCATTTCACCGTCCCTGGTCAGCGACACCGAGCGGGCATCGCGCGCGAACACCGAGCGGCCAAGGATATCCTCCAGCTTCTTGATCTGCATGGAAACGGCCGACGGCGTGCGGAAGACCGCATTGGCGGCAGTGGTGAAGCTGCCGGTCTCGGCAATCGCCACGAAAGTGCGCAAAACGTCGAGATCGAGCAATGGCAGTGGATGATTGAGCGGGGCGTTCATGGGAACCGACCTTCAATTTTTCTGATGCAAAACATCATTCCATTTCGTTTGATTGAACATCAGATTGAGAAGATAGTCAACTCCATCGAAGCAGGTAGCTGCCATGAGCGGCCATGACCACCACGACACAGACCTGCATTCGGCACGAAATGAAGTTGAAACAGACCCGACGTAACCAACTCGCTGTCTGGCACCCGCCAGCCGCCAAAGGAGAGTGAAATGTCTATCCTGTCGTCTCTTGGTCGCATCGCGACCGAATTCAGCGCGGCCCGTGCCCGCTACCAGACCGAACGCGCCATCCGCTCCCTGCCGATCGAACTGCAGAAGGATATCGGCTGGCCTGAAGCTTCCGACACCAAGACCGGTACTCGCAATGGCGTCGGATCATGGGCTGGAGCAAAGTAGATCGTGTGTACCATGTGCTGAAGGCCTGCCGCGCAACCCGCCCGGCAGGCCTTCTCTATTTTATTTGTATTCAAATGAGTTTCGGAGTCATGTCGCTCGCGCATGACGCATATGAGAAAGCCGCATAGCAGCTTCTGTTTCTAATTAGTTCATTGTAAACAATGGTAAATTTCGGGCATCTTGCCCAAATTTATCGCAATCGGTGTCGCATTTCATATCAAGCGCTTCGCATTTGCGATTTAGTTTTTGCTTACACAAGCCTATATCAGCGCCAGCAAACGAGCTGCCCCACTCCATCAAGCGAAGGCGACCCGTCTGAGCAACAAATGGAGATGATCATGAAGCTTTTTGCACGCCTCTTCGCCCGCCGCGAAATGAACCTGACCACCGCTCTCGAGCGCCAGCGCCTTGCCAACACCATGCCCGGCCAGACCGGCGCCATGAACGCGGCGCGCCTCGGTTTCGTCGCCTGAAGATTTCAAGGCAGCGCATCCCTGCCGCTGCTTTAAAACTGTAACGCCGCCTGGCTCCAGCCAGAGCGGCGTTTTTGTTCTGCCGCCGGCCGCACGCTGCCTGTCCTTTGACCAGCGGGATGCCACTTCCGGGGCTCGCTGCACGCCGATTGCCCATTTGCGACCCATGTCGCAAATTTAATCTTGTCCGGGCGGTGTAGCCGATTGACAGACATGGTTTTTCCTGATGTCGCTATGCTATTCGCGACATCCTGTTCGCGCCATGGCTGAGTGAGGCTCCCTTGAACGCCGTAAAGCATCCGATCAAGCGATCGTTTGTATTCTTCCTTGTTCCCGATTTCACCATGATCGCTTTTGCGACCGCGCTCGATCCCCTGCGCTCGGCCAACCGCATGCTCGGCTACGAGGCCTATCGCTGGCGTCTCGCCAGCATCGACGGCAAGCCGGTGCGCGCCTCGAACGGGGTCGAATGCGCGGTCAACACCTCGCTGGAGGATGAGCGCAAGAAGATGGCAGGCCCCGACCGGCCGAACATGGCCATCGTCTGCAGCGGCATCGATGTCGAGCGCTATCATAACAAGTCGGCCTTCGCCTGGTTACGCGAGGAATACAATCGCGGGGTCGCCGTCGGCGGCCTGTGCACCGGCGCGCACATCCTCGCCGCCGCCGGCCTTTTGTCCAACAAGCGCTGTGCCATCCACTGGGAGAACCTGCCGGGCTTTTCCGAGGCGTTCCCGAAGGCCAATGTCTTTGCCGACCTCTTCGAGATCGACCAGAACATCTATACCTGCGCCGGCGGCACCGCCGCGCTCGACATGATGCTGAAGCTGATCGGCGACGACTTTGACGAGAACCTCGTCAATCGCGTCTGCGAGCAGGTGCTGACCGACCGCGTGCGCAGTCCGACCGACCGCCAGCGCCTGCCGCTGCGCGCGCGCCTCGGCGTCCAGAACTCGAAAGTGCTGACCATCATCGAACTGATGGAAGGCAATCTGTCAGAGCCGCTGTCGCTGATCGAGATCGCCGACCATGTCGACCTGTCGCGCCGTCAGATCGAGCGGCTGTTCCGCACCGAGATGGGCCGCTCCCCTGCCCGCTATTATCTCGAAATCCGGCTCGACCGCGCCCGGCATCTGCTGATCCAGTCGTCGATGCCGGTGGTCGAGGTGGCGGTCGCCTGCGGCTTCGTCTCGGCCTCGCATTTCTCGAAATGCTACCGCGAACTCTACGCCCGCTCGCCGCAGCAGGAACGCGTCGACCGCAAGCAGTTGCTGGCGGCCTGATCAGGTGTCACGTGAGTAAGAGAACGACCCGATCCGAAAAACTGGCCGACCGGCGCAGCTTTCACCTCGACGCGAAGAAATGGGCTGCGTTTATGGCGGCTCTGGATGCCTCGACGCGTGACCTTTCACGCCTGAAACGCCTGTTGAGCGAGCCGAGCATCTTTTCCGATCGCGATCCAGCGTGAGCCAGGCGAACTACACCTGCGCCGTGCGCATCGCCTCGACCCGAATATCCTCGGTCAGCCGCGCCTTCAGCGCCGAGAATTCCGGGCTGGTCTTCAGCGTGTAGTGGCGCGGGTGCGGCAGGTCGATGGCGACATCCGACTTGATGCGGCCGGGCCGCGCCGTCATCACGATTACGCGCGAGGCCATGAAGATCGCCTCCTCGATGTCATGGGTGACGAACAGCACCGTCTTCTTGCGGCGTTCCCAGATGCCGAGCAGCAGTTCCTGCATCAGACCGCGGGTCTGGTTGTCGAGCGCGCCGAACGGCTCATCCAGCAAGAGTATCTCGGGATCGTTGGCCAGCGCCCGCGCGATCGCCGTGCGCTGCTGCATGCCGCCGGAGAGCTGCTTCGGCCAATGGTTCTCGAACCCCTTCAGCCCGACAAGGTCGACATAGGAGGCGACGATCCCATCCCGCTCCTTCTCCAGCATGCCGCGTTCGCGCAGGCCGAAGGCGATGTTTTCGGCAACCGTCAGCCAGGGAAACAGCGTATAGGATTGGAAAACCATGCCGCGATCCGGCCCAGGCCGGGTCACCGCCTTGCCGTCGAGCAGCACGCGGCCTTCGCTTGGCGCTTCGAGGCCGGCGACGATCCGCAGCAATGTCGACTTCCCGCATCCGGATGGCCCGAGGATGGTGATGAAGTCGTTGGCGGCGACCGCAAGGTCGATCGGCATCAACGCCTTGACCGGCTCTCCGCCGCTCACGCCGGCAAAAGTGCGCGAGACGCCCTCGATGAGAAGCTTGCTCACGCCAGGCTCCACGGAAAGAGCCAGCGGTTGAATGCCTTGAAGGCGAAGTCGGACAACAGCCCGATCAGCCCGATGACGATGATGCCGAAGATGATCTGCCCTGTCGCCAGCCGCGACTGGCTGTTGATGATCATGTAGCCGATTCCGGAGGACGAGCCGATAAGCTCGGCGACGATGACGTAGGTCCAGGCCCAACCGAGCACCAGCCGCAAAGTCTCGGCGATCTCGGGCGCATTGGCCGGCATGATCACCCGTTTGACGATGCCGTTGTTGGTTGAGCCAAGCGTATAGGCCGCCTCGACCAGGTCACGTCTTGTGCTGCCTACCTTGACCGCGACGATCAGGACGATCTGGAACACCGAGCCGACGAAGATGACGAGCAGTTTTTCCAGCTCGCCGATGCCGGCCCACAGGATGAGCAGCGGAATGAAGGCCGAGGCCGGCAGGTAGCGGGCGAAGGAGACGAACGGCTCCAAAAACGCCTCCACCGGCTTCCAGGCGCCCATCGCAATGCCGATCGGCACCGCGACGACCGACGCCAGCAGGAAGCCGCCGAAAACCCGCCAGATGGTGATCAGTATGTCGAGCCAGAAACGGTCCTCGACCAGCAGCCGCCAGCCATCCTTCAGCATCGACAGCGGATCCGCGAGGAAGATGCGGTTGACGTGGCCGCCGAGCGTGATCCACGCCCAGAAGGCGACGAACAGCACGAAGAAGGAAATGCCGAGCACGGTTCGGATGCCCGGCGAGACTGGATGCAAGGGGCGCATCGTCAAATCGTCCCCATCTTCGTCACTTGTCCATGAGAAGGCGACGGCGCCAGGCGGCGCCGCATGATGGTCAAAGGCAGCACCGTCAGTTCGACAACGCGCTGGTGTCGGCCAGTGTGGCGACGTCGGGCGCTTCCTTGATCAGCCCCATCTGCAGCAGAAGCTCGCCGGCGGTCTTGGAAAAATCCTGGAATTCCTTGGTGAAGAACTGCTTGTTCTCCGCCCTGTCGGCCCATTTCAGGTATTTCGCCGAATCCTCGAACTCCTTGGCCGACTGCTTCACGTCGGCGCCCATGGTCTCATAGGATTTCTGCGGATCACTCTTGATCAGGTCGAGCGCGTCGAAATAGCTGTCGGCCAGCGCCTTGGCGGCATCCGGATTGGCTTTGAGGAATTCGGGCGTACAGCCGACCGTGTCCAGCACCATCGGGTAGTCGAGCGTGGTTGCCAGGATGTGGCCCTGGTCGGACTTGTCGCGCACCGCCGAAATGAACGGCTCATAGGTCACCGCCGCATCGTTCTGCCCGGCGAGGAAGGCCTGCGCTGCCGCATCCGGCTCCAGATTGACGACGGTCACATCCTTGGTCGACATGCCGGCCTTGTTCAGCACCCAGGCGAGCATGAAATAAGGTGACGTGCCCGGCGCCGAGGACGCGACAGTCTTGCCCTTGAGGTCGGCGACGGTCTTGATGTCGTTGCGCGCGACGATGCCGTCGGCGCCATAGGATTTGTCGAGCTGGAATATCTGCTTTGTAGTAACCCCGCTGGCGTTCCACACCAGCCAGGTCTCGACCGTGGTGGCGGCGCATTGCAGGTCGCCGCTGGCGATGGCGAGCGGCCGGCTCGCCTGCGGCACCTTCTTCAAGGTCACATCCAGACCGTGCTTCTCGAAGATGCCTGCCTGCTTGGCAAGTGTCAGCGGCGCGAAGCCGGTCCAGCCGCTGATGCCGATGGTAACCGAGGTGGCGGCCATCGCCGGTGCGGACAAACCGGCGGCAAGCGTCAATGTTGCGGCGATAACGGCGATCCTAGTCATGTCAGTTCCCCTTTTGTTTTCGCTGAGGAAACTGTCTCACAGACGCCAATCGGCTTGTCAATGAACAGCTTGGTGAGGCAACCGCCGAGCCGGCGGCTGTAGTCAACTCTATCGGCGGCCCATCCCCGAAACGGGGCGGGCTGCCCGAAATCCAAATAGCCTTCAGTAGCCGTCGCAATAGCACTCCGCCGAGGAGATGCGGTCGTTCCAGTCGCTGCCGCCGAAATCGCGGATTCTGCGCCGGATCTCGATCGAACGGCCCCCCATCCGGGAATCCTCATAGGCAACGAGCGTGCAGCCGCGGCGAACGATCACAGACGAGACACGGTCGTTCCAGAACTGGCCGCCGCGAAAGTTCACGGAATCGTCGGACCCCATACCGATGGACCGCCCGCGAAAATTCGCGTGCTCGAACATCATGCAGGCGGGCTCGTCATTGTATTGGGCGCTGGCGCCGTCGGCAAAAAGCAGGGACGCGACAGCAGTTAGGATGGCTAGACGTTTCATCTTATGTTTCCTCCGTTTCGACCGCGGGTCCCTCCGGCTGGATAGCGCGGTCCGGCCAATTTGCCAATGCTTCGGCCGGCGTGGCAAGCCTGAAGCATGATCCCGAAAAGTGGAACCGGTTGTCGGAAAAAGATCATGCTCAAACTGAAAAGAGCTTTAGCGGCTGTCGAACATCCAGCTGCGGTTGCGCCACATTCTCTCACCGACCAGGCAGTCGGTGGCGGGTTCCGCCTGCGCCGGGACCACCGGCGGATGCGCGGCTTCTTCCGCCGCCCATTGCTGCGAGGCCGGACCGGCAAGTTCCAGCACCAGCTTGCGGCGGATGGCTTCGGGAAACTGCGTCCAGTCGTTGACCGGGATCATGAACGCTCCGGGGCCGCCGATTACGCAGTCGCTGTAATAGCGATCGAGATTGTTGACATCGTAGGCGCCTGTGAAGCCGCCTCGGGTCATTAGCGGCAGGCCGTTGATGACGATCCCTTGCTTGACCAGCCCGTCGCGGGTGAGGTTGACCGGCGCGCCCTGGTTGTTGGGACCGTCGCCTGAAATGTCGATCACCCGCTTGGTCCCCTGGTAGCCACTCTCGGCGAACAGGTCGTTGCCGAATTCCAGCGCGCCGGAGATCGAGGTGCGCCGTGCACTGTTGGGCGGCCGCGCGGATAATTGCGCAACCACCCGCTCCGCGTCAGCGCGGCTGGCGATCACAGTCCATGGCACGATGACGCGCTGCCAGTTGGTGCCGGCCCATTCGACATAGGTGACCGCGATCTTGCCATGGGCGCCATCGGCAATGGCCTGCAGCACATTGTCGTGCGTCAGCGCCGCTGCGTAGCCATGACGCTGGATCTCGAGCTCGTCCGGCGACATCGACAGCGAAACATCGACGGCCAGCACCAGCTCGACATCGACCGGCTCATCCGCGGCGGATATTGGCGTCAGCCAGAGCGTCAGCGCGAACGCGGCGCAGCCTGAAAGGAAATGTCTTGCGCGGGCAAAAGCAGACATTCCCCAAGGGTAAGCGAAAACAGCCCGTTTAAAAAGAGCAAAGCCCGGCCGATAGCCGGGCTTTGCGTTCGTTCACGGTCCTGCAGCATCAGCTGCGCGGCTTGAGGTTCTCCGGGTCGTAGAGCGGCTTGTAGCCGACAGCCGCTACTTCGACCGGATAGGTTTCGCCGAAATACTCGATGGTAAGCTTGCGGCCTTCCTGGGCGTACGCCCACGGCAAATAGGCGAGACCGATGTTCTTGCCGATGGTCGGGCCATAGGCCATCGAGGTGGTGAAGGACCGCCGACCGAGTTCGTCGACCAGCGTTTCGCCGGTCTTCGGATCCATCACCGGCATCGTGCCGACGGGATACCGGGCAACGCCTTTGGAATCGACGTTCTCGGTCATCACAAGCGTGCACAGCATGGCCGGCTGATGCTCGCGGGCGCGGTACTCGACATGCTTGGCCTTGCCGCAAAAGTCGTTTTCCTTGACCTTCGGCCGAGCCAGATCGGCTTCGAGCAGATTGTACTCGGTCAAAAGGTCGGCGTTCTGCAGGCGCAGGCTCTTTTCCATGCGGCGGGTGTTGGCATAAGTCTCGACACCGAACGGCATCACGCCGGTCGAGCGCAGGGCATCCCAGACGGCCAGGCCATCCTCGTAGCGCATGTGCAGTTCCCAGCCTTGCTCGCCGACATAGGAGATGCGGAAAGCGGTGACATCCTTGCCGCCGATCCTGACCGGCTTGATCGCCGCGAACGGGAAATTCCCATGCGAGAGCCCGTCCGGATTCTCGACAACTTTCTGCAGGGTCGCCCGGGCGTTCGGTCCCCAGATGCCGATGGTGACGTATTTCTCGGTCACATCGGTGATGGTAACGTCGAAACCTTTGTCCTGCGCGGTGCGGCGCATGTACTGGAAGTCGCGCGGGCCGGCGTCGGCGCCATCGATCAAACGACAGCGGTCGGCCATGCGGATGACGGTGAAGTCGGCGCGCACCATGCCTTCCTCGTCGAGGAAGTGGGTATAGATGCCCTTGCCGATGTTGTTGTCGCCGCCGATCTTGGCCGCGCAAAGCCATTCCAGCAACGCGACATGGTCCGGACCTTCGATGTCGTACATGGCAAAGTGAGACAGGTTGACGATGCCGCAATCCTCGCTCATGGCGAGATGTTCGGCATTTGAAACGCGCCAGAAATGTCGGTTGTCCCACTCGTTCTCACGCACCGGCACGCGGTTGCCGTATTTCTCCAGCAGATGCTCGTTGGCGGCATAACCATGGGCGCGCTCCCAGCCGCCCAGTTCCATGAAGTAGCCGCCGAGTTCCTTCTCGCGCTCCCAGAACGGCGAGCGCCGGATGTTGCGGGCCTTGGAGAACGGTTCGCGCGGATGCACGGCCGGATTATAGACCTTCATCGCCGTCTCTGTGCAGCGATCCCAGATGAACTGCTCCTTCGTCTGGTGCGGATAGAAACGCGCATAGTCTATGGCGTGATGGTCGATCGCGGTGCGGCCGTCGGTCATCCAGTCGGCGATCAGCTTGCCCATGCCGGGGCCGTCCTTAACCCAGATGGCGACGGCATACCAAAGGCCCCGCACCTTCTGGCTTTCGCCCATGGACGGGCCGCCATCGGCCGTCACCTGGAGAAGCCCGTTGAAGGAGTGGCTTTCATTGTAGCCGAGTTCGCCGAGGATCGGCGTCAACTCCATCGCGCGCTCGAGCGGCGCCAGGATCTGCTCCATGTCGAGATCGCGCTGCGAAGGTGAAAGCCGCGCCTGGTCCTTCTCCAGCAAATCGCGCGGGTGGCAGAGACGCGGATTGGTCTCTTCGTAATAGCCCCATTCGATCTGCCCGCCCTCGGCTGTCTTGGGGTCGCCGGTGTCGCGCATATAGGCAGAATTGCCCTGGTCGCGCAGCAGCGGCCAGCCGATCTCCTTGCCGGTGCCGGCAAACTCGTTGTACGGGCCGAAAAAGGTCAGCGGATGGTCGATCGGCATGACCGGCAGATCCTCACCGACCATTTCGGCGATCAGCCGGCCCCAGATGCCGGCGCAGACGACGACATAGTCTGCCTCGATGGTGCCGCGATCGGTCACGACGCCTGATATGCGGCCGTCCTTGACGATGAGCGACCTGGCGGGCGTGTTGGCGAACGACTTCAACTTGCCCGACGCTTCCGCTTGGTCGACCAGCTTGCCGGCGACGGTCTGCGAGCGCGGGATGACCAGACCAGCGTCGGGATCCCACAGACCGCCCTGCACCATCGCTTCTTCTATGAGGGGAAATTTTTCCTTGATCTCGGCCGGTTCGATCAGGCGCGCGCGCGTGCCGAACGCCTTGGCCGAAGCGATCTTGCGCTTGATTTCTTCCATGCGGCCATCGTCGCCGACGCGGGCAACTTCAAGACCGCCGATGCGCGCGTAGTGGCCCATCTTCTCGTAGAAATCGATGGAGTAGAGCGTCGTCCAGCACGACAGGAAATCGTGGCTGGTCGTGTAGCAGAAGTCGGAGGCGTGCGCCGTCGAGCCGATATCGGTCGGGATGCCGGATTTGTCGATGCCGACGATATCGTCCCAGCCGCGTTCGATCAGATGATGGGCGATCGACGCGCCGACAATACCGCCCAGGCCGACGATGACGACCTTCGCCTTTTTCGGAAACTCTGCCATTGTCCGCGACTCCAAAGTGATAAAGCGGGCGGACTATAGGGCGGAGCGGCAGGGCGAATGAAGCCTGTTTGCGACATTGGCAAAAAGCCGAGCGACCATAGGGTGAAATGGTTCACGTCGGGCGCCTTGGACGGTTCGCTTTCCGAGCTGGGGCTAACTCAGGCGAACGCCCAGATGTCCTCGGCCTGGAAGCCGACCTGATAGCCTGAGGTCTTCAGCTTGACCACGACCTGGCCGACCTCGGCGGCCGAAAGCGCGCCGACCTCGACCTTGATCATGCCGGGGCGTTAGCGCTTGAGGTCGAGCTGTTCGAAGACAATCCAGTCGGCGCCTTCAGCGCCGCCCTGGCCAGGAACTTTGTGCCGCGCAGCGACGGCCCGCGATCGAGAACTCCCTTGGGAAGACCAAGCGACAGGGCAATTCGCGCCAGGCTGGATACCCAACTCATGACTTGTCTCCGGGAATGATTGGCAAGGCGACGCGATGCTGGCCATGCCCCAATGTTGCCCACAGAGCCATGAACGGTGTCGCCAGCAGCAGGAAGGATGGGATCAGATGCGGGAAATAGATGCGGGTGTCGTGAATCGGGAAGACGGTGAACTTCGCCAGCGCACCGAGCACCAGCGCCGCAAACAGGATGCCGGCGCGGCGATCGAGGCGGAAGCCGGCACGGCCGGCCGCATACCAGCCCGCCAGTGCCAGCACCGACACCCCGACCCAGCTGTTCAGGCTGACGGCGCGCAGCAGTGACGTGGCGAACGCCTTGAGATAGGCAGTGACCGAGAATGGCGGCGCGAACCCGTCCATATTGTACTGCTGCTCGATGCTGGAGAACCACAGATGCGGCCACCATCCAGGATGATGGGCCCAGTGCGAAATGGCGAAGTAGGCGACGAAAGAAGCCGCAAAGCCGGCCAGCGCGCCCCATGCCTTCTGCCGGAACACGACCAGCAGCACAGCGAAAATAGCAAGGAAAACAACGTTGTCGGGCCGCACCATGAAGGCGAGGAAGAGCAGGATCGCCGTTGCCACCTCGCGGCCGCGGACATAGGCGTAAAGCCCGCCCAGCAGCAGCGCCGAGCACAACAGGTCCGGCGTCGAGGCGCGCGCCGCATCGCCGAAATCGGCCATGATCAGCACCGCGCCGACCAAAGGCGCCAGGGCCAGAGCCCGCTCGGAGCGCAGCCAAAGCAGCGTGATCGCGCCAAACAGCAGCACGGAGAACACCGATACCAGGCGCATTGCCTCGACCGGCGACATCACCGCGCTCAGCGTCGACAGGATCTCGGCGTAGAGGAATTTGATCCGGTACATGCCAAGCAGCGAATGGAAGTCGGCGGCATTCTCCGTCATATGGCTGCGGAAGCCGCCGCCATCGTCGGTCAGCGCCTCGTAGTCAGCAGCCGAAACACCTGATTTGACCGTGTTGTAGGCGTAGTCATGCCGCGCCTGCGCATCGGGATAGGTGCCTTCCTCTGATATGGCGAGATAAGGCAGCATGTCCCAGTTGGCGTCTGGCATCACCCAGGCGGTGAACGCCGTCAAAAGGATGTAGAGCGCGAAGGCCGCCGCGCCAATCGGTGCCGCCAGCCGCGCATAGGTCCCCTCGCCCCACGCCAGACCGGCCCCGGCGAGCCGGTCGAGTGGGTTTTGCGGAGCGGGCGACTTGGTCAGCATCGTTGTACTCAGCGAGCTTCCTTTTAGCGGACTTGGCTTTTGACGAAGTCCTTGACGATCGACACGATGCCGCGCGACAGCAGGCTGTCGAAAGCATCGACGAAGCGGTCGACATGCTCAGGCCGGCAGATCAGCGGCGGCTCCAGCCGGATGACGTTGCGGTTGTATTCGGTGAAGGCGACCAGCACGTCATAGTCGCGCAGCAGCAGCGCACCGACAAAGCCCGACAGCGAGCCCTTCAGCTTGTCGTCGAGCACGCTGACGATAGGCCGCAGCACCATCGGCAAGGTCTGCGAGAAGTCGTGGAACTCAAGGCCGACCATAAAGCCTTTGCCGCGCACATCCTTGATGATCTTCGGGTATTTTTCCTTGAGCGCCTGCAGGCGCTGCAGCAGATAGTCGCCGGTGACGGCGGCGTTGTCGATCAGCCCCTCGTCATAGAGAACGTTGAGCCCTTCGATCGAGGTGACGCAGGCCTCGCCCATGCCGCCGAAGGTCGCCATGGCGTGGATCATTGCCGTCTTCGGCGTGCCATAGGCCTTCATGTAGACCTCGCGCCGCGCGATCATCGCGCCGACCGCTGCCTTGCCGGCGCCGAGCGACTTGGCCAGCGCGGTCACGTCGGGAATGACGCCGTAATGCTCGAAGGCATAGAAGCGGCCCGAGCGGCCGTAGCCGCACTGCACTTCGTCGGCGACCCACAGCACGCCATACTGGTCGCACAGCGCGCGCAGCTTCCGCCAGTATTCGGCCGGCGCCTGGATGATGCCGCCGCCGCCCTGGATGGTTTCGAGCACGATGACGCCAACCTCGGGGTCGGAACGGAACAGGCGCCCGACGGCTTCGATGTCGGCGAACGGAATGCGGACCGTGTTGTCCGCCACCTTGAAGTCGGCGCGATAGAGCTGGCCGTCGGTAATGCCCAGCACGCCCTTGGTCTTGCCGTGGAAGGAATTCTCGGCATAGACGATTTTCGGCCGCTTCGGGCCGGCGGCGCGCTCGGCGAGCTTCACCGCCGCTTCCATGGCTTCCGAGCCGGACGAGCCCAAAAACACCATGTCGAGATCGCCGGGGGAGCACTTCGCGATGTTGTGCGCGAGGGCCGCCGCGTATTGCGACATGAAGGCGATGGCGATTTCCTGGCGCTGCTCCTCCTGGAATTTTTTCCGTGCTTCCAAGATGCGCGGATGGTTGTGGCCGAAGGCCAGCGAACCGAAACCACCGAAGAAATCGAGGATCTTGCGGCCGTTCTGGTCGATGTAGAACATGCCTTCGGCGCGCTCGATCTTGATCTTGTGGAAGCCGAGCAGCTTCATGAAATGCAGCTGGCCGGGGTTGAGATGCGCCTTGAACAGGTCGGTCATACGGGCGACATCCATCGCCTTGGCCTGCTCGACGCTGATCAAATCGGGCTTGGCGATGGTGGCGGGCGACAGCGACGGCGCGCTGACCATGGTGCGCACGTTGGTCTGCTCGGGCTTGGCCATGACGGTCATTTCAATCTCCTGTCTGCGCGCACGACCAGGATCGGGCGCAACGAAAGCTGTTTTGCGAGCCGCTATTCGGCAGGCACATGTTTGGTGGCCACAGTGGGACCGGCTTTCCTGGCGCGGTACTCGCTGTAGGCGGCGATCAGCATGTCCTCGTCGCGATATTGCGGCACCCAGCCGAGCTGGCGCCCGGCCTTGGACACGTCGAGCACGCACTCCTCGTCGGCGATCAGATATTGTTCCGGATCCATGATCGGCATGTTCATGAGGTCGAGCAGGTCGAGCGTGCGCTTGACCGCCCACCCCGGTGTCGGGATCAGGATCGATTTCGAGCCGGCATGCCTGATCAGGTCGCCGAGCAATTTCTTGACGGGGGGCGGGTTGAGCGAACCCAGATTATAGGCCTCATCAGGCACGCCGGCTTTCCAGGCCGCGCGGGCAGCTTCCGCACAATCGAAAACAGAAATGAACTGATAGGGGTTTTTGCCCGAGCCGATCATCGGCACGGGTAAACTCCAGTCGATCAGCTTGAACAGTTTTTCGAGAATGCCGAGACGGCCGGGGCCGATGATCAGGCGCGGGCGAAACAGCGAGATCGACATGCCGCGCTTGCGCCATTCGGCGGCCAGTTCCTCGGTCTTCTGCTTCGACCAGCCATACTCGCCAAGCGGCGCGACCGGATGCTCCTCGGTCATCGGCTTGGTGACCGTGTGGCCGTAGATCATATCGGTCGTATAGTGGACGAGCTTGGCTGCGCCAGCTCTGTCCATGGCCTGCAGGATGTGCTCGGTACCGTGGAAATTCACCGGGAAGAAGAAGTCGTGCCGCTTGGCGCGCACCTGGATCGGCGACAGCATCTTGGCCGACAGATTGTAGACCATGTCGTCGGCCTTGAGCCCGACAGCCGCGATCGAGGCCGGATCGGTGACGTCGCATTGGATAAAGCCGACATTGCGGTAATGCGGCAGGTCGTTCTTGACGATGTCGGCGACGACAACCTCTTCACCATCGGCCACCAGCTTCGGGGCAAGGTGGCGGCCGACGAAACCGTCGCCGCCGAAAATCACATGTCTCATCGAACAGTCTCGTTTGCTTGGATCTTGTCGGGCGTGATGGAAGCCGTCTGGTCCGCATGTCCTCGCCCACTTTGGGCGATCAGCACCGTGCCGACGCAGATGCAGGCGATGCCAGCGATGCGCCAGCCATTGAGGTCCTCGCGGAAGACGAAATAGGCGAAGATGGCGACGGCCACATAGGCGAGGCTGAGGAATGGATACGCGAAGGAAAGCTCGACCTTGGACAGCACATAGAGATGCGAGGCCATCGAGATGACGAAAGTACAGAGGCCCAGGAACACCCATGGGCTGAAGACGATCTGCAACAGCTTGATGAGCGGATTGACGCCCTCGAACGAGATCGGCCCGAGCGACATCATGCCTTGCTTCAGCATCAGCTGTGCGGCAGCATTGGTCATGACCGTAAAGAGAATGAAGACGATGTATTTCATGTGTTCCAAGCCACCCCTTCGCGCTTCCTATTACAAACCCGCAAACATTTCGTGAAGCCGCAAGAATGTTTTGAGTGAACCGTGTATTTTTAACGGTCCGATAACCATGAATTACTCGAAATTTATCTATTCCGCGGCTTCGACGACACCCCGCCGCAGGTCCAGCTTCCTTGCCGTCCGCGCCCAGAAACTCGATAGGAAGGCGGGATCGCGCAGCGCCTCCAGCCGTGGCCATTCGGGAAAGGACGACGCGAAGATGTCGGCGCCCATGCGGGCGTCCTTGTAGGGATTGACCGCGCCACCCGCCTCGACCGTGATGCGATCGAGTTCCCGCAGCAACGCCAGCGTCGCCGCGCCCCTGTTGGGGAAATCCAGCGTCAGCGTGTAGCCGGGACGCGGGAACGACAGCAGCGCCGGCGAGCGGATGGAGCCGAAGCGTTTCAGCACGGTGAGGAACGAGCCCTGCCCGGCTTGCCTTGCAGCCGCCAGCAGCGCCGGCACCGCCTCGCGCGCCGTCTCTTCCGGCACCACGCTCTGGTGCTGGAAAAGCCCTTTAGGTCCATAAAGCCGGTTCCAGTCGCGCACGCCGTCGAGCGGGAAAAAGAAGCCCTGGTAGCCAGTCTGGCGCGGTGCAGTCGAGCGCCCTTTCTTCCACCTGTAGGCGGCGCTGAAGGCGGTCAGGAATGGCCGGTTGAGCACATTGAACGGCAGCTGGACCGGCACCGAGAGCTTGCCGCCGGCGCGTGAGGCGGTATGCGAACCGTGCTCGGCATGATTGCCTGACAACAGCAGGCCGCGACCGCTGTTGCGGCCGCCGGCAAGCTGGTCGATCCAGGCGACCGCGTACTCATTGGCCTGATCGGCCGCCTCGGCCAAACCGAAGAACTCGTCGAGATCGCGAAACGGTGTCGCCTTTTCGACGATGTCGAGGGAAGGAACCCGCATCAACCGGATCGAGGCCGACAGGATGAGACCGGTCAGCCCCATGCCGCCGATCGTCGCCCGAAACAGCCGCGCATTGTCCGTTGTCGAGCAGCGACGGGTCTTCCCGTCGGATTTGAGCAGCGTGAGTGTCTCGACATGGCAGCCGAATGTTCCGCGCCGGTGATGGTTCTTGCCATGCACGTCATTGGCGATGGCGCCGCCGAGCGTGACGAATTGCGTGCCTGGAACAACCGCCGGGAAGAAGCCGTAAGGGGCGGCGTGGGCGATGATGTCGGACAGCAGCACGCCAGCATCTGCTTCCAGAACACCGGTCTCGGCGTTGAAGGCGCGGATCCTGTTCAGCGACCGCATGTCGATGATCGCGCCGGCCTCGTTCTGACAGGAATCGCCATAGGAGCGCCCGTTGCCATAGGCAAGCAGCGACGCCGGCCCGGCCTGCCCACCCTTCAGCAGCGCGATCGCCTCATCGGTACCGATGACGCGCGTCGCCGGCGATGTGGCAAGGCCAAAGCTTGGGAAGCGCTCAGTGGCCATGCCTACCAGCCCCCGATGACCAGCATCACCGCGCCGATCAGCACCACGATCTGACTGCGCCAGTCGCGAATGATGAAGACGACCGGATCGTCATGCATCTCGTCGCGGCGCGCCAGGATCCAGACTCGCATGGTCAGATACAGCACGATCGGCGCCAGCGGCCAGATCAGCCACGGATGCGGATAAAGCTCCCGCACCGCGACGCTGTCCATGTAGAGCGCCAGCACCAGGGCCGAAGAGAAGGCCGAGGCCATGCCGGCCTGGGCAACGATCTCCTGGTCTTCGGTGCGATAGCCGCGGCCGGCAATGCGCTCGCCATGCGGGATGGCGGTGATGCGCAGTTCGACAAAACGCTTCACCAGCGCCAACGACAGGAAGAAAAAGATCGAGAAGGCGAGCAGCCAGAACGAGACATCGACGCCGGTCGCCGCCGCACCGGCCAGGACGCGGATCGTGTAGAGGCCGGCGAGCGTCAGCACGTCGACCAGCAGCATGCGCTTGAACGACAGCGAATAGGCCGTGGTGACCACGATGTAGCCGCCGAGCACGGCCAGGAATTCGGGCGATAAAAACAGCCCGGTGCCGACGCCGATCGCCAGAAGCACGGCGATCGCGCCAAGGCCGAACGGGATCGACAGCGCACCGCTGGCGAACGGCCTGTTGCGCTTGGCGAGGTGTTTGCGGTCGAGCGCGAGGTCGAAGAAATCATTGAGGATATAGATGGCCGATGCCACCGCGCTGAACGAGACGAACGCCAGCAGGCATTCCCAGATCATATCGATGTTGAAATATTCATGCGAGAGCACCATCGGCACCGCGATCAGCGAATTCTTCAGCCATTGATGGACGCGCAGCATCTTTACGATGGTCCGCAAGGTCGGCTTTGGCGCCAGCATCGTCTCGGCGCCGTGCGCTGCCTGCCAGCGTGCGGCATGACGGTCGGGCGCGACGACAATCGCGTTGCGTGCGGCATCGAAGACCTGGAGGTCATGGCGGCTGTTGCCGGCGTAGTCGAAGCCGCCATCGCCATAGGCCGCGATCAGCGACGCGCGCTTCCTGCTCGAGGTGAGATTGGCGAGACAGTCGGTGTCCAGCACCCGGTCGAAGATGCCGAGGTGGGCAGCGATGGCGTCCGCGAACTTGCGCGGCGTGCCGGTCGCCAGCACGATCTTGCGGCCTTCGGCGTGTTCTGAACGGAGGCGGCAAAGCAGCATCTCGCGATAGGGCAGCGATGCCGGGTCGATGTCGATGCGCTGCGCGATCGCCTGCTTCAGCCGCCCCGGCCCGCCGGCGGCCCAGAAAGGCACGAGGAAGATATAGAGCGGGTTCTTCTTGAGAAGGATGAACAGGCCTTCCCACAACAGGTCGGTCGCGATCAGCGTGCCGTCGAGATCGACCGCAAGCGGTATTGCGTTCCTGTCCGACCGCGCATCCATGTCCGTCCTGCCCCGCCCGCGTATGATCCGGGAAACCGGAATCTCGTTGCGCGCCGCTATTCGGCGTCTTGAGGGCAGGTATAGCGGGGGATGGCGTAGCGAACGTTAAAACGCACGGTTGTAGACGGCTGCCGTGGCGGTATTTCCGGCCTCATTGTTAAACAATCGATACCGGAAACGATAAAAGGCCGAGCAAATGCCCGGCCTTTCCTGTCATGCCGTCGAAATTACTTGATGCGGGCGACACCACCCGAGATTTCGACCGTTTCCGAGCCGGTCAGGGCTTCGAGGTCGCCATTGGGCAAGGTGACGAAACAGCCATTCGGGCAGAATTCAACGGTTTCGCCAGCAGCCAGCGCCAGATCGCTTTTGCTGCCACCCTCGGTCACGATCAGCGTGCGGGTCTCGGCGTCCTTGTTGACCGCGCTTGCGGCATGGGTCGAGCCGCTCACGGCGAACAAAGCGGCGGCAGCGACGAGAGACTTCCACATGGTGCAATATCGGTGTTCCCACCGCCTCTGTTGCATTTCGCAAGGCATTTTCGCCTTTGCATGGGAGCTTATATGAGATGGAAGCTGAACCGCAACTGAATGCCGCATTCATGCCGCAATTGGCTTTGGCCGGTCCGAGCGCGTCAATCGGCACCTAGTCGGGATCGGGCTTGCGCAGCTTGCGCCCTGTCTTGGCGGTCCGTTTCGCTTCGGCCGCGGCTTCCAGCTTGGCCTGCTCCTGTTCGGCGAAGTCGGCCTCGATCTTGTCGTCGTCGGTCGGCCAGGCTTTGGGCTTGTGGGCATCGACGACGGCGCGCGGCGTCGATGGAATTTCGATGTGCTCGCTGCTGAATTTTTCGAGCACGGCAAATCGGATGTCGTTCTGCGCGATGTTGCCGTTCATCACGTCGGCCAGGAACACGCGGATCTCGAATTCGAGTGCGGCAGGCCCGAAGTTGGAAAACAGCACGAAGGGTTCGGGGTTTTTCAGCACCATAGGATGGCCGCGTGCGATGTCCAGCAGGACGGCATGAACCTGCTTGACGTCGCTGCCATAGGCGACGCCGACCTTGATGTCGACGCGGCCGAGCTTGTTGCGGTGCGTCCAATTGCCGACGGCGTTGTTGATCAGGTTCGAATTGGGCAGGATGACCGATTGCCGCTGGAAGGTCTCGATCTCCGTGGCGCGCACGCTGATTTTCTTCACGGTACCGCTGACATCGCCGGCGACGATCCAGTCGCCGACCTTGAACGGCCGCTCGGCCAAAAGGATCAGGCCGGAGACGAAATTGGACACCACATTCTGCAGGCCAAAACCGATACCGAGGGAAAGAGCGCCGGCGACCAGCGCCAGACTGGAGAGGTCGATGCCCGCCGCCGATATGCCGACCAGTGCCGCCAGCGCGACGCCGGCATAGCCGACCGCCAGCCGGATCGAATTGCGAACCCCGGTATCGACCTTGCCGCGCGCCATCACCGAACCGTCGAGCCAGCCCTGGAACCAGCGCGTCAGGAAATAGCCGATGATGAAGACGACGATGCCCGAAAGGATGCCGGTGACCGAAATCGTCACCGAGCCGAGATTGATCCCGGTTGCCAGTTTGTAGGCCCAGGCCTCGATATCGCCGGGCTGGAAGCCCCACATCAACAGGATCAGCGGCAGGAAGACCAGCACGATCATCACATTGATGGCGACGCTGACGACGAGGCCGAGCTGGTCGAGTGCGGTGTCCTCGTAGCTCGAATTGGCCGACAGCCAGCGTCCGACGGAGGTGTCGGCGAAAGCGCCCTCCTCGCCGATCGCCCGCGCCGACAGGAAGCCGATATAGGCGGTGATCAGCGCGGTGCCGGTGACGACGACCTGTAGCGAGACGAACAAGGCGAGGCCGATATAGCCGAGCAGCGCGGCGACGATGGTGAAAAGACCGAGCGCGAGCGATGTATAGCGCAGCCATGCCGGCCACGGCCGCCAGCTTCCGTCACGCGCCTTGAACGGCCTCAGCATCGCCATCAGGATCAGGATGATGCCGACGATGATGGTGGCGCCGAAACTGCGGGCGATGGTCAGCGACAGCGGCGAGCCCATCTTGTCGTTGATCACCGACAGGAAATAGTTGACGCCGATGACCACGGCCATGGCTGTCGTCAGCCGCACCAGCCAGCGCGCCGGCCCCGTCTCGACGGGAATAAGGCGCCAGTTCGGCAGCCGCGGCTCAAGCGCCGCATTGGTCAGCCGGTTGACGCAGAACACCACGCCGATGACGGCCGCGAGCGCATTCAAGAAGAGGCCGATGTCGCCGCGCAACACATTGTAATAATTGAAAAAGAACACCGTGGAGGCCAGGAACACGCCGACCGCCAGCGTCGGCAGCAAGGTAGACCAAAAGGCCACCGATAGACGGCTGAGATAGGATGGATCTTCATTGGCGGGGTCGGCTTCGAACACGCGCCCGAACAGGCGCCTGCCACCGACCAGCAGCACCAAAGCCAGCCCGAGCGCCACGAAGGTAGCCGCGAGGATGGCCTGGAACTTGAACTTGAAGGCGAAGCTCAGCCAGGACGACACGGCCTTGTAGAAATTGCCGAATTCGTCCCTGGCGTCCGAAAAAACCTGCGGGCTCAGCGCGTCGGACAGCACGTAGCGCTTGGTGAGCACATTGCGGAACAGCTCGCTGCGCATGTTGCCGATCTTGTCGATCAGCCCGCTGATGCGGATCGACAAGGACTGGGCTTGCGAGATAACGGCGTTGATCTCCGCCTTTTCCGATGTCAGCGCCTGGCGTTCGCCGCTGACGATATCGGGCTCCGGCGGCTGGCCGGCGGCGGGCGCGGGCCCGATCTGTTCAAGCCGGCTGTTGATCTCGCCAAGGCGCGTGCGGAAGGCCAGCGCGCTGGTCAGCGATTGGCGCGACAGTTCCTCGAGCTGCAGCCGGATATCGACGAGGCTGCCATCATCCTCGGCGTCCTGCTGGATCTGCTTCTCGAAATTGTCGGTCTTGGTCGTCAGCCCCTGAATGATCTTCTGCTGGTCGGCGACCAGTCCGGCTGGCGCCTGGCCAAGCCCTTGCGCCGCCGCGTCGAACGACAGCGTCGCCGAAACGACAAGCGCGAGAATCAAAATGAGGCGAAACAATCGGAAGATCATGATTTTGACGGCGACTCACGGGCGGCGAGGCAATTTGAAAGCCTGTCCTTGATAAAGACGGCCATATCACGGGGCAAGCCGTCGCAGTCATCGCTGGCCCATCCGATCACACAGGCGTCGGCCAGTCGAAAGGCAATGGCGCAATATTGGCTTTGCGGATGCGGCCTGCTCTATAGTCTGCCGCATCGCCCGAACCGGATGACAATGATGGCAGAGTACTCGGCCTTTTCGCTGCTCGCGAACGCGCTCAAGGGAAACAAGGACTGGAAGCCGGCCTGGCGCAAGCCGGACCCGAAGGCATCCTATGATGTCGTCATCATCGGTGGCGGCGGTCATGGGCTGGCCACCGCCTACTATCTCGCCAAGGAACACGGCATCACCAATGTCGCTGTGCTGGAAAAGGGCTGGCTCGGCTCAGGCAATGTCGGCCGCAACACGACGGCCGTGCGCTCGAACTATCTGCTGCCTGCCAACACCCGCTTCTACGAACACTCGATGAAGCTGTGGGAGAACCTCTCGCACGAACTCAACTACAACGTCATGTTCTCGCAGCGCGGCTGCCTGAACCTGGCACACACGCCGGCCCAGTTCGACGACTATGCAAGGCGCGGCAATGCCATGCGCCATCTCGGCGTCGACGCCGAGCTGATGACGCCGGCGCGGATCAAGCGCCTGATACCGGCGCTCGATATCTCCGACAGCGCACGCTTTCCGGTGGTCGGCGGCCTGATGCAAAGGCGCGCGGGCACCGCCCGTCACGATGCGGTGGCCTGGGGGTACGCGCGCGGCGCCGACCGACGCGGCGTCGACATCATCGAGAATTGCGAGGTCACCGGCTTCCTGCGCGATGGCGACAGCATCACAGGCGTCACGACGTCGCGCGGCGACATACGCGCCAAGAAGGTGGCTGTCGCGGTCGCCGGCAGCACCGGACGCGTCATGCAGCTGGCCGGCATCGAGAGGATGCCAATCGAAAGCCATGTGCTGCAGGCCTTCGTCACCGAATCGCTGAAACCCTTCATCGATACCGTCGTGACGTTTGGCATGGGCCATTTCTACATGTCGCAGTCGGACAAGGGCGGTCTCATCTATGGCGGCGACATCGACGGCTACAACAGCTATGCCCAGCGCGGCAATCTGCCTATCGTCGACGAAGTGATGAGCGAGATGCTGGCGCTGTTCCCGGGCCTTGCCCGCGTTCGCATGCTGCGCTCCTGGGGCGGCGTCTGCGACATGTCGATGGACGGCTCGCCGATCATCGTCACCGGCCCCCTGCCCGGCATGTATCTCAACTGCGGCTGGTGCTATGGCGGCTTCAAGGCGACGCCGGCTTCCGGCTGGTGCTTTGCCTGGACCATCGCCAAGGACCAGCCGCACGACCTCAATGCCCCCTTCACGCTCGACCGCTTTCATCGCGGCCTGGTGATCGACGACAAGGGCCAGGGTGCAAACCCGCGGCTTCATTAGGAGCATTCCGTGCTGATCACCTGCCCCTATTGCGGCCCGCGCGACGTCATCGAGTTCACCTATCAAGGTGACGGCAACCGCGAGCGTCCCGACCCCGCCTCGCAGAATTTCGAGGCGTGGAACGCCTACGTCTATGACAGGCTGAACCCGGCCGGCGACCACAACGAGATCTGGCAGCATTCCGGCGGTTGCCGCGCGCATCTGAGGGTCGTGCGCAACACGCTGACGCATGAGATTTTGAGCGTCGCCTTCATACGGGGTGATCATGGGCGCGGCGATCACACCTCGGCCGCGCGCCGCAAGGCGGAGGGCAAGTCATGAGCCCGCGCCGCACCGACATCGGCGGTCGCATCGACCGGGTGAAAACCATCCGCTTCACCTTCGACGGCGCGCCCTATACCGGCCATGCCGGCGATACGCTGGCATCGGCGCTGCTGGCCAAGGGCGTCACCCTCTTCGGTCGCTCGTTCAAATACCACCGCCCGCGCGGCCTGCTGACGGCTGGCGTCGAGGAGCCCAATGCCCTGGTGACGGTGCTGAAGGGCGAGGTCCGCGAGCCCAACATTCCGGCGACCATGGTCGAGATCCATGACGGGCTGGTCGCCATCAGCCAGAACCGCTTTCCCTCGCTTGCTTGGGACATCAACGCCGTCAACCAGCTCGGCGGCAAGATCCTGTCGGCCGGCTTCTACTACAAGACCTTCATGGGACCGGCGTTCGGCCCGCTGAAGGGCACGCGCTTCTGGATGTTCTGCGAACATTTCATCCGCCGCGCCGCCGGTCTCGGCAGCGCCGGATCGGCGAAGGACCCGGCCCGCTACGAGCGCATGAACGCCTTTTGCGACGTGCTGGTGGTCGGCTCCGGCCCGGCCGGACTGATGGCCGCCAAGGCCGCCGCCGATCAGGGCGCGCGCGTCATGCTGGCCGATCTCGAGCCGCGTTTCGGCGGCTCGGCCAACTGGTCCGACGAAACGATTGACGGTGCGCCGGCCGCCGATTGGGCCCGCCGCATCGTCGCCCAGCTCGAAGGCCGCGACAATATCCGGCTTTTACCGCGCACCACGGTGTGGGGCTATTACGACAACAACACGCTTGCCGCGCTCGAACGCGTCAGCGACCACAAGGAGCAGCCCGGCAAGGGCGAGCCGCGCCATCGTTACTGGGCGATACGCGCCAAATCCGTGGTTCTGGCCACCGGCGCTTTCGAGCGGCCGCTGGTATTCCCGGGCAATGACCGGCCAGGCGTGATGCTGGCGCATGCCGCCGAGCGCTATGCCAACGAGTTCGGCGTGCTGCCGGGCGAGCGGATCGCGTTGTTCACCAACAACGACAGCGCCTATCGGGCGGCGGTCGCCTTGAAGAGAGCCGGAGCCGCGGTCGTCGCCATCGCCGATATCAGGCCGGAGCTTTCGCCAGAGATGCGCAAGCTGGCCGCGGAGGCCGAGGCAGAGATCTTCGCCGGCCATGCCGTCGTCGCCACCGAAGGCGGCAAGGCGCTGTCCGGCCTCAAGCTGCAACGCTTCGACATGACCAACGGCGCGCTCATCGGCGACGCACGCAGCATCCATGCCGATTGCCTGCTGATGTCCGGCGGCTGGTCGCCGACCATCCATCTGGCCAGCCAGGCCGGCGCCAAGGCGGAATGGAACGCCGCGCGGCAAGCCTTCCTGCCGCCGAAGCCGACACAGAAATGGATCGGCGCCGGCGCGTTCACCGGCAGTTTCTCGACGCTCGAAGCACTCGCCGAAGGCCGCGCCGCGGGCCTTGCCGCCGCCGGCGGGCAGAGCACACCGTCCGTGCTGCCGACCGTCGAAGCCGTACCCGGCGATCCCGATCCGGCTCCGGTGTTCGAGATCAGGGCCAAGGGCAAGAGCTTTGTCGACTTCCAGCACGACGTGACAGCAGAGGACGTTCGGCTGGCGCACCGCGAAGGCTTCGTCTCGGTCGAGCATCTGAAGCGCTACACCACGCTGGGCATGGCGACCGACCAGGGCAAGAGTTCCAACGTCCCCGGCCTTGCCATCATGGCCGAAGCGCTGGGCAAGCCGATCCCCGAGGTCGGCACGACACGCTTCCGGCCGCCCTTTGCGCCGGTTTCGATCGGCTCGCTGGCGGCGGAGCGTTTTGGCGACCTGAAGCCAGAGCGGCTGACGCCGATGCATGACTGGCATCTCGCCAACGGCGCGACCATGTATTCCGCCGGCCTCTGGTACCGTCCGATGATCTACGGCCTTGCCGGCGAGACAATCGAGCAAGCCTATGTCCGCGAGGCCAAGGCGACGCGCGAGACCGCCGGCATCGTCGATGTCTCGACACTGGGTAAGATCGCTGTGCAAGGGCCCGACGCCGCTCAGTTCCTCGACCGCGTCTACACCAACATGTTTTCGACGCTGGCCGTCGGCAAGGCTCGCTATGGCCTGATGCTGCGCGAGGACGGCCTCGCCTTCGACGACGGCACCACCTGGCGCCTCGGCGAGCAGGATTTCCTGATGACCACCACCACCGCCAATGCCGGCAAGGTGATGCAGCATCTGGAATATTTTCTCGACGTGATCTGGCCGGACCTGAAAGTCCACGTCACCTCGGTGACCGACGAATGGGCGGGCGCCGCGATCGGCGGGCCGAAGGCCAGGGAGATCCTTGCCGCTTGTGTCACCGGCACATCGGTCGACAATGCCACCTTGCCGTTCATGGGTATCGTTCGCGGCGAGATATCAGGCGTGCCGGTGATGATTTGCCGGTTATCGTTCTCCGGTGAAATGGCGTTCGAGGTCTATTCCGGCGCCGGCCATGGCACGCATGTCTGGGAAGCGCTGATCGAGGCCGGCAGACCGTTCGGTCTGGTCACCTACGGGCTCGAGGCGCTGGGCACGATGCGCATCGAGAAGGGCCATGTCACCGGCGCCGAGATCGATGGCCGCACCACTGCGCGCGATTTGCATCTCGACTGGATGCTGTCGAAGAAGAAGCCGTTCATCGGCTCGGCGATGATGGACCGCGAAGGCCTGATAGCGGCTGACCGGCTGGAACTGGTCGGCCTGATCGCCCTCGACAACCGGCCGCTCAATGGCGGCGCGCACATCGTCGAGGAGGTGGACGAGGCCAATCCGCACGACTCGATCGGCCACATCACCGCGTGCTGTTATTCGCCGGCACTCGGCAAGCATATCGCGCTGGCGCTGGTCAAGGGCGGCAAGGCACGGCGCGGCACGCGCGCCCATGTCTCCGATCCCTTGCGCAACCGGTTCGGACCGGTCGAGATCGTCTCCAACCACTTCTTCGATCTGGACGGGAGCCGCATGCATGGTTGAGCGCCAATCGCCCCTCGATCCGGAATTTCATGTCGGTTCGCACGGCAATTTCGAGCATGGCGTCGAGATCATCCTGACCGAGACGCGGCCGGGCTCGATCGTGCAGCTCGCCGCCTGGCCTGGCGAGGAGAAGAAGCTGATATCAGCCATCCGCACCGTTACCGGGCTTGCGCTGCCGGACGGCGCCGGCGGCGGAGTGAGCGACGGCGTGAAGTCGGTATTCGGCTTCGCGCCTGGGAAGTTCACCGTTGCCGACGAGGCCGATGGGTTGGCCGCCGCCTTTGCCAAGGTGGTTAGCCCGGCCATCGGTACGATCACCGACCTTTCGCATGGCCGCACCGCCATCCGCATTGCCGGGCCGAAGGCCGAATGGGTGCTGGCAAAGTTCTTCGCCATCGACTTTTCGCTGCCGGCCTTTCCGGTCGGCGCCGGTCGCTCGACCGCCCATCACGATGTCTTCGCCCAGATCCAGCGCACCGGCGCCGACCAGTTCGACATCTATGTCTTCCGCTCGTTCGCGCGGTCGTTCTGGAAGGCGCTGTGTCACGCGAGCGAGGAAGTCGGCTACGAGGTGCAGTAGACCCCGCCTTGTCGGCTACGACTGCTGCACAACGGCGCGCCAAAAGCGGATACCGCCACCAGCTCGTTCATTGGACGCTCCACACGCAGGATGACTTCAGGTTTCGTTCTGTTTGGGCCGCGGCATAGAGTGTGTCGCTCAAGGCGCACCCGGTTTCCTTGCTTACTCGCTGAACGTTACCCACTCTTCCAGCGGCACGCGGTCGGTGCGGAAGGTGTTTTCCGGTTTGGATATGTCCTCATGGCCAAGCGCCATTCCGCAGACGACGATCTCCTCGTCGGGAATGTTGAGCACCGGCCTGATCTGCCGGTGGTAGGGTGCAAACGCTGCTTGTGGGCAAGTGTGCAAACCCCTGCCCCGCGCCGCGACCATGATGTTCTGCAGGAACATGCCGTAGTCGATCCACGAGCCCTGGTTGAGCCGGCGGTCGATGGTGAAGATCATGCCGACCGGCGCATCGAAGAAGACGAAGTTGCGGTCGTGCTGGGCGCGCATCTTGTCGACCTCGCGGCGGCCGATGCCGAGCGCACCATAGAGGCCGAAGCCGTTGGCGCGGCGGCGTGTCAGATAAGGCTCGAAGAACTGGGTGGGATAGTAGCGGTATTCGTCCCAATCGGCTTTTTCGGCGCGAATTCCGGAATTGAGAATGGCGTCGGTGATCCGCTGCTTGGTCTCGCCCTTGGTGACGTAGACCTTCCATGGCTGCATGTTGGTACCGGACGGAGCGCGCGCCGCAACCGCCAGAATGGCGCGGATCGTATTGTCGTCGACCATGTCGGGGAGGAACGCGCGCACCGAACGGCGCGACAGAATTGCCTCGTCGATAATCTCGGCTTCGCTCGCGATTCGAGTGTTGTTTTCCAGCATGGGCCGTCCTTACCCTCGTCTCGACCAGACGTCCCCACTCGCCGTTCGTGCCCGAGCCTTTGCATGAACCGTCAAAATCGTGCAAGCAAATCTTCTGCATCTGTGAAAATCCACTTGATTTTTTCATGCGCTTGACTTCTCATGAAATTTATCTGGAATTTTTCACGAAGTGAGCCCTTTGCCTTCGCCTGCCGCAAGAACATTGCAGGGACCTGACGAACGCGTGCTGGCCGGCGATATCAGGGCCTTGCGCAAACTGCGTGGTCTGACGTTGGCCGAGATCGGCCTGAAGCTTGACCGTTCGGTCGGTTGGGTCAGCCAAGTCGAGCGTGGCTTGTCGACGCCATCGCTCAGCGACCTCAGGGCCTTCGCCGAACTGTTCGGCGTGCCGATCAGCCTGTTCTTCAGCCATGACGTACCTGTCGAAAGCGAGCGCGGCGTGGTTGTGCGCGCCGGCAGGCGCCGCACGCTTGGCACAAGCGAATCCGGCCTGGTGGAGGAGCTTCTGTCGCCCGATCTCGGCGGTAGCTTCGAGATGGTGCGTTCGGTCTTCGCACCGGGCGCGGAACTGAAGGCCGAGGCGCAGCGGCCGACCGAGGAAGCCGGATACGTCGCATCCGGACTGTTCGACATCGAGATAGCAGGCGTCTGGCATCGGCTTGGCGAGGGCGATTCCTTTCGCTTCGAAGGCAAGCCTTACCGTTGGCGCAATCCGGGGGCCGAGCCGGCAATTGTCATCTGGGTGGTTTCGCCGCCGGTCTATTGAGTTAAAGTTTGGGAGAAGAACATGGCGGGTTTGCCGAGCACGGCGCGCGTGGTGATCATCGGAGGCGGTGCCGTCGGCACCTCCTCGCTCTATCATCTCGCCAAGGCGGGGTGGACCGACTGCGTGCTTCTGGAAAAGAACGAGCTGACCTCCGGCTCGACCTGGCATGCCGCCGGCAACGTGCCGACCTTCTCCTCGTCCTGGTCTCTGATGAACATGCAGCGTTATTCGACCGAGCTTTATCGCGGGCTGGCCGACGCGGTCGACTATCCCATGAACTATCACGTCACCGGCTCGCTGCGCCTTGCCCATACGAAAGAGCGCATGCAGGAATTCCAGCGCGCCAAGGGCATGGGCCGCTATCAGGGCATGGACATCGACATCGTCGGCGTCGACGAGATCAAGCGGCGCTATCCCTTCATCGAGACGCATGATCTGAAGGGCGCGCTCTATGACCCGAGCGATGGCGACATCGATCCGGCGCAGCTCACCCAGGCGCTGGCCAAGGGCGCGCGCGACATGGACGCGAAAATCATCCGCTTCTGCCCGGTCACAGGCGTGCGCCGCGAGAACGACGAGTGGGTGGTTGTAACAGCGCAAGGCGAGATCCGCTGCGAGATTGTCGTCAACGCCGCCGGCTACCGCGCCGCCGAAGTGGGCCGGATGTTCGGCCGCGAGGTACCGATGATGGTGATGAGCCATCAATACATATTGTTCGAGGAGATCCCCGAACTGGCGGCGTGGTCGAAGGAACAGGGCAAGAAATTGCCGCTGCTGCGCGACGTCGACACCTCCTACTATTTGCGCCAGGAGAAGAACGGCATGAATCTCGGCCCCTACGAGCGCAATTGCCGCGCGCATTGGGCGACCCACAATGATCCGATGCCGGAGGACTTTTCCTTCCAGCTGTTCCCCGACGATCTCGACCGGCTGGAACATTATCTGGCCGACGCCGTCGCCCGCGTGCCGATCCTTGGCACGGCCGGCCTGTCCAAGGTCATCAACGGGCCGATTCCCTACACGCCGGACGGCAATCCGCTGATCGGCCCGATGCCCGGCGTTCCCAACGCCTTCGAGGCCTGCGTCTTCACCTTCGGCATCGCCCAGGGCGGCGGCGCCGGCAAGGTGCTGGCCGAATGGGTGACTGAAGGCCAGACCGAATGGGACATGTGGTCGTGCGATCCGCGCCGCTTCACGTCCTTTGCCTCGGCGCCGGACTATTGCGTCGCCAAGGGCATGGAGATCTATGGCAACGAATACGCCATCCAGTTTCCGCGTCATGCCTGGCCTGAAGGCCGCGACCGCAAGCTGTCGCCGATCCACGATCGTATCAAGGCGTTCGGCGCGCGCTTCGATGCCTATAATGGCTGGGAGCGCGCCACCTGGTACGCGCAAGACGGCGACGATGTTTCGGAGGAAGCGACGCTGACCTTCCGCCGCGACGGACCGTGGCAACACCGCGTGCGCGAGGAGTGCCTGGCGGTGCGCGACGCCGCCGGCATCCTCGACTTGCCGGGATTCTCGCGCTTCAACCTCGACGGCCCGGGCGCCGCCGAATGGCTGAGCCTGCAGGTCACCGGGCTGGTGCCGAAGCCCGGCCGCATCGGCCTCGTCTATTTCGCCGACGACAAGGGCCGCATCGTCACCGAAATGTCCGTCGTGCGTCACGACGAGAATTTGATGACGCTGATCACCGCGGCGGTCGCGCAATGGCATGATTTCGAGTGGCTGAAATCGCGCATGCCCAAGGATGCGCCTTTCAGGCTGATCGACCGGACCGAGGAATTCTCCACCCAGATCCTGGCCGGACCCAACTCGAGGAAAATCCTCGCCGATATCTGCGAAGCCGACCTCGCTCTGCCGTGGCTGACGCATCAGG
This sequence comes from Mesorhizobium sp. M1409, assembly GCF_040317535.1. Classification (NCBI taxonomy): domain Bacteria; kingdom Pseudomonadati; phylum Pseudomonadota; class Alphaproteobacteria; order Hyphomicrobiales; family Phyllobacteriaceae; genus Mesorhizobium; species Mesorhizobium sp. M1409. The sequence continues at coordinate 5,352 of NZ_JAMYKV010000011.1, read as the reverse complement.
AAACGAAGATCGCCGGCCGCTGGGCGAAGCTTGTGCGTGTCTCCTTCGCCGGCGAACTCGGCTGGGAAATTCACACCAGGATCGACGACACCGCCGCCATCTTCGACGTGGTCTGCGCTGCAGGACAACAGCACGGACTGAAGCCGTTCGGCATGTATGCGCTGGATTCGCTGCGGCTCGAAAAGGGCTACCGCACCTGGAAGGGCGACCTGTCGACCGACTATTCGATCCTGCAGGGTGGGCTCGAGCGCTTTGTCAAATGGGATAAACCCGACTTCCGCGGCAAGGCGGCTTTGCTGAACGAGAAGCAGCAAGGCGTGAAGAAACGTTTCGTCACGCTGGTCGTCGAAAACCCCGGCGACTGCGACGCTCCCTACATGTCGACGCTGTGGCATGACGGCCAGATCGTTGGTGAGACGACGTCGGGCGGCTGGGGCCACCGCGTCGACAAGTCGATCGCACTCGGCATGCTGCGCGCCGACCTGGCCGAGCCGGGCACCGCCATCGAGGTCGAGATCTTCGGCGAGCGTTTTCAGGCGATCGTGCAGAAAGATGAGCCACTGTGGGATCCGAAGAACGAGAGGCTGCGCGCATGAAGAAGGTTATTCTCACCGATGGCGGAATGGGACAGGAACTGGTTCGCCGCAGCCAATCCGAGCCGACGCCGCTTTGGTCGGCCAGGGTCCTGATCGACGAGCCGGATCTGGTGCGCGACCTGCACGCGGAATTCATCCGTGCCGGTGCCCGGGTCATCACCATCAACACCTATTCGGCGACGCCCGAACGCCTGGCGCGCGAGGGCGCGGAAGACCTCTTCAAGCCGTTGCAGAAGCGCGGCATCGAATTGGCCAGGCAGGCTCGCGACGAGGCCGGCGACGCGGCGATCGCCGGCTGCCTGTCGCCGCTTTTCGGCAGCTACGCGCCGGCACTGACCATTTCCTTCGAGGAGACGCTCGACATCTACCGCCGCATCGTTGCCGAGCAAGCGGATAGCGTCGACCTGTTCCTGTGCGAAACCATGGCGTCCGCCGAGGAGGCGCGCGCGGCCGTCACCGCGGCGTCGGAAAGCGGCAAGCCGGTATGGGTGTCGTGGACGCTGGCCGATCACGGCAAACCGCGGCTGCGCAGCGGCGAGGCAATAGCCGCCGCGGCAAGCGCGCTCGACGGCCTGGCAGTCGCGGCGCGGTTGGTCAATTGCTGCCGGCCGGAAGCGATCGCCGCGGCCTTGCCCGAGCTGATCGACCTCGGCGGCCCGATCGGCGCCTATGCCAATGGCTTCACCTCTACCGAGGCACTCAAGCACGGCGGCACAGTCGATGTGCTGCATGCTCGTCACGACCTCGGCCCGGATGCCTATGCCGATCAGGCGATCGGCTGGGTGGAGGCTGGCGCCAGCATCGTTGGCGGCTGCTGCGAAGTCGGACCGCCGCATATCGCCGCTCTGCGCGACCGGCTCGAACACGCCGGCTACGAAATTTCAGGAGTTTTGCATGCCTAGACCATCATCGCGCATTTCCGGCATCGTGCCTTCGGGCAAGGACGGCTGGGAAGTCCATTTCGCCGCCTGGACGCGCAAGGAGGCCGGCGAAGACATCATCATGCTGTCGGTCGGCGATCACGACTTCGACACACCGTCGCAAACGATCGAAGCCTGCGTGACCGCGGTTCGCGGCAGCAATCATCACTACACCCCGCTTCCCGGCCTGCCGCGCCTGCGCAAGGCGATGGCGGCAGCCTCGAGCGCCTGCACCGGCGTCGAGACGTCGCCGGATCAGGTCATCGCCACGCCGGGCGGCCAGGCCGCACTCTACGCGGCCGTGCAGGGCGTGCTCGACCAGGGCGACCACGCCATCGTCGTGGCGCCCTATTACGCCACCTATCCCAACACGTTCAGCGCCGCCGGTGCCAGTTTCACCGTCGTCGAAACGCCCGCCGAAGACGGCTTCCAACCGCGTGCCGAGACGATCCGCGCGGCGCTACGACCGAACACGCGCGCCATCCTTATCAACACGCCGAACAACCCGACCGGTGCTGTCTATTCGCGCGAGCGGCTGGAGCAACTTGCCGAGATTTGCCGGGAGCACGACCTCTGGCTGCTGTCGGACGAAGTCTATTGGACATTGGGTGGCGGCGAGCATATCTCGCCGCGCTCGCTGCCAGGGATGGCCGAGCGTACGCTGGTGATCAATTCCATGTCCAAGAGCCACGGCATGACCGGCTGGCGCATGGGCTGGCTGACTGGTCCGGAGGCGATGATCACACTGCTGATCAACCTCAACCTAGTGACGACCTATGGCTTGCCGGCCTTCATCTCGATCGCCTGCGCCGAGGCACTGGAGAATCGTTACGGCGTCAAGGAGATCGCCGAGCGCTACGCCGCGCGCCGCACCGTCCTGCTCGATGCGGTGCGTGGCATGAACGATGTCACCGTGCGCGGTTCGGAGGGCGGCATGTATGTCATGCTCGACATCTCAGCCGTCGAACCGGACGACGAGAAATTCGCCTGGGCCTTGCTCGACAAGGAAAAGGTTGGCGTGATGCCCGGCTCCAGCTTCGGTGAGGCGGCCGCCGGGCACATTCGCATCAGCCTCTGCCAGCCGGAGCCCGTGCTGCAAGAAGCAGCGCTTCGGCTGCGCCGTTTCGCTTCCAGCTATCGTCGCGAGGCCGCATGACCGCCAAGGCCATCCCTGCCAAAGCCCGCGCCGTCATCATCGGCGGCGGCGTCTCCGGCTGTTCGGTCGCCTATCACCTGGCCAAACTCGGCTGGACCGACATCGTGCTCCTGGAACGCAAGCAGCTGACATCGGGCACGACGTGGCACGCCGCCGGCCTGATCGGCCAGTTGCGCGGTTCGCAGAACATGACCCGGCTGGCGAAATATTCAGCCGACCTCTACGCCAAGCTGGAAGCCGAGACCGAAGTCGGCACCGGCATGCGCCAGGTCGGCTCCATCACCGTGGCGCTGACCGAGGAGCGCAAACACGAGATCTATCGGCAAGCGTCGCTGGCGCGCGCCTTCGATGTCGATGTCCGCGAGATTTCACCCAATGAAGTCAGTGAGATGTACCCGCATCTCAATGTCTCGGACGTCGTCGGCGCCGTGCATCTGCCGCTCGACGGCCAGTGCGACCCCGCCAACATCGCCATGGCGCTGGCCAAAGGCGCGCGCCAGCGCGGCGCCACCATCGTCGAGAATGTGAAGGTCACCAAGGTCCACACCAAGGCCGGTCGCGTCACCGGCGTGTCCTGGGCGCAAGGCGAAGAACAAGGCACCATCGAAGCCGACATCGTCGTCAACTGCGCCGGCATGTGGGCGCGCGAACTGGGCGCCCAGAACGGCGTCACCATTCCGCTGCATGCCTGCGAACATTTTTATCTCGTCACCGAACCGATCCCCGGTCTGGGTCGGCTGCCGGTGCTGCGCGTGCCCGACGAATGCGCCTACTACAAGGAGGACGCCGGCAAGATGATGCTCGGCGCCTTCGAGCCGGTGGCAAAGCCTTGGGGTATGGATGGCATCCGCGAGGATTTCTGCTTCGACCAGTTGCCGGAGGACATGGAGCATTTCGAGCCGATCCTCGAAATGGGCGTCAACCGCATGCCGATGCTGGCGACCGCCGGCATTCACACCTTCTTCAACGGTCCCGAGAGTTTCACGCCCGACGACCGCTACTATCTCGGCGAGGCGCCGGAGCTGTCCGGCTACTGGATGGCGACCGGCTACAATTCGATCGGCATCGTCTCCTCCGGCGGCGCCGGCATGGCGCTGGCGCAGTGGATCAATGACGGCGAAGCCCCCTTCGACCTGTGGGAAGTCGACATCCGTCGCGCCCAGCCGTTCCAGAAGAACCGCCGTTACCTCCGGGAGCGCGTCTCCGAAACGCTCGGTCTGCTCTATGCCGACCATTTCCCTTACCGACAGATGGCGACGTCGCGCAATGTCAGGCGTTCGCCCCTGCACGAGCATTTGAAAGCGCGTGGCGCTGTCTTCGGCGAAGTCGCCGGCTGGGAGCGCGCCAACTGGTTCGCCCGCGAGGGCCAGGAGCGCGAATACCGCTATTCCTGGAAGCGCCAGAACTGGTTCGACAACCAGCGCGAAGAACATCTCGCGGTCAGGAACAAGGTCGGCCTGTTCGACATGACCTCGTTCGGCAAGATCCGTGTCGAGGGCCGCGATGCCTGCGCCTTCCTGCAAAGGCTCTGCGCCAACGACTTGGACGTGGCGCCGGGCAAGATCGTCTACACTCAGATGCTCAACCAGCGCGGCGGTATCGAGAGCGACCTGACGGTCTCGCGGCTGTCGGAAACGGCCTTCTTCCTCGTCGTCCCAGGTGCAACACTGCAGCGCGACCTCGCCTGGCTGAGAAAACACCACACCGACGAATTCGTCGTCATCACGGATATCACCGCTGCCGAAGCCGTGCTCTGCCTGATGGGACCGGATGCGCGAAAGCTGATTCAGAAGGTGAGTCCCAACGATTTCTCCAACGAAACCAACCCGTTCGGCACGTTCCAGGAGATCGAGATCGGCATGGGCCTGGCCCGCGCCCACCGCGTCACCTATGTCGGCGAGCTCGGCTGGGAACTCTATGTCTCGACCGATCAGGCAGCCCATGTGTTCGAAGCGATCGAAGAGGCAGGAGCGGATGTCGACCTGAAACTCTGCGGCCTGCACACGCTGGATTCCTGCCGCATCGAAAAAGCCTTTCGGCATTTCGGCCACGACATCACCGATGAGGACAACGTGCTGGAAGCCGGCCTTGGCTTCGCCGTCAAAACGGCCAAGGGCGACTTCATTGGGCGTAATGCCGTGCTGCGCAAGAAGGAAGCCGGACTGAGCCGTAGGCTGGTCCAGTTCCGCCTGAAAGACCCGCAACCCCTGCTCTTCCACAACGAGGCGATCCTGCGCGACGGCGAGATCGTCGGTCCGATCACATCAGGCAATTACGGCCATCATCTCGGCGGCGCCGTCGGACTGGGCTATATCAAGTGCCAGGGCGAGAGCGAGGCGGATGTGCTGGCCTCATCCTACGAGATCGAGATCGCCGGCGAGCGTTTTGCGGCGGAAGCATCGCTGAAGCCGATGTACGACCCGAAGTCGGAGCGGGTGAGGATGTAGTGCGCAGTCCTGTCCTTCTCCCCTTGTGGGAGAAGGTGGATCGGCGCGCAGCGCCGAGACGGATGAGGGGTGTTCCAGCGGAGTGAGGCGTTGGCGCTCCCTGGAACACCCCTCATCCGTCGCCTTCGGCGACACCTTCTCCCACAAGGGCTAGCGTGCGCACACATTTGCTTCGGGTTGATTTTGCGAGGCGAGAACGAAGCCGTCTGTGATGGCGTTGAAGCGTCTGAGGC
>NZ_JAMYKV010000010.1:0-150053 GCF_040317535.1 Mesorhizobium sp. M1409 | reverse complement strand
ACCCTCGAAATTGTCACTTCAAACGAATGCCGAAATTACTTCCTCGAGGCCGGCTATGACCGAACCTAAAATCATCCCGCTCTAGCTCGTCCTGTCCAACCGGTCGCGCAGCATGCTCCAGCCGAGCAACATGTTGGGCGCATGCCGCAGCATGGCGTGGAACGGGATCGGCGCCGGCGGCGCGAAGGGCAGCGGCAGGTCGCGGGCGTCGGTTCCAAAGGCCCAGTCGGCCAGCACCTTGCCCATTGCCGTCGTCATGGCGATGCCACGGCCGTTGCAGGCACGACCGGCGATCAGGCCGGGACCGAGGTCGATCAGATGCGGAAGGAAATCCGGTTCGACCGCGGCCATTCCCGACCAGCTATAGGCGAGCGGTGGCAGGTCAGGCAGACCGAGATGCCGGCCAAGCCTTCGCCAGATCGTCTGCGGTACACGCGTGTCGGCGCCGGCGCCGAGTATATGCATGCCGCCGCTGATCAGCCGGTTTTCGGCGTCGAAGCGGAAGGTGAACAGATTGCGCCTGGTGTCGCCGACGCCTTGCCCGCCGGGAAGCAACCGGCTGCGTACTTCACGAGGCAGTGGCGCTGTCGCGATCTGGAAGACTTTCAGCGGGAAATAGGTTCGCTGCAATGACGGATCGAGGGACCAGCCATAGGCGTTGGTGGCGATCAACACCTTGGCGGCGCGCACCGATCCCGCCGGCGTTTTCAGCATCCAACCATCGGCGATGCGATCGACCGAAGTGACGCGCGTCCGCTCGAAGATATTCGCGCCGGCTTTCTCCGCCGCATCGGCGAGCCCGCGCGCGTACTCAACCGGATTGAGCACGCCGCCAGAATGATCCATCCAGCCGCCGGCATAGCCCGGCACGCCCGTCAGTGCCTCGACATCCTGCCGATCCAATGTGACTGCCGGCCGGCCACGCCGTGCCCATTGCCCGGCACGTGACTTGACCTTCTCGAAGGCCGCAGGCGAATGCGCCGGCTGGATCCATCCGCTCTGCACCGCGTCGCAGTCGATGCCATGCTGCCGGATCAGGCGGAACACCAGATCGGCGCTGCCGGCGGCGAAATCGATCAGCCTTTCGCCGCGCGAAGGCCCGAGATGGGCCAGTATGTCGGCCGGGTCCATCTTGGCGAAGTTCGGCACGACGAAGCCGGCATTCCTGCCCGTCGCGCCCCAGGCGATGATTTCGGCTTCGAGAACGGCGACGGAAAGGCCTTTCTCGGCGGCGTGCAGCGCGGTTGAAAGGCCGGAAAAGCCGCCGCCGACGATGGCGAGATCGACATCGTCTCCGCCTTGCAGCGCCGGCCGCTCGCGGCGATTGCGGCTGACCGCATGCCAGAGCGAAGCGTCATGGGCTTCCTGCCGGACCACGGCGTTCATGACCCGGAACTGCTCTTGGCCTGAGCGATCTTCGCCCGCTTGCCGAACCATGGCAGCCGCGGCCTGTCGCCGAACAGGCCGTTTGGCCGGATCAGCAGGATGACGCAAAGCATGACGCCGATGGCGGCGATCTGCAGCGCGGCGGCGCGCGCCTGCTGTTCGGGCGGGAACAGCACGCTGGTCAACGTGCCCGATCCGGCCCATATCGCCCACACCAGAATGCTGCCGATGACGGCGCCGAGATTGCTGCCCGAGCCGCCGACGATCAGCATCACCCAGACCTGGAAGGTCAGGATCGGCAGGTAATTGTCCGGCGCGATGAAGCCGGTGAAATGCGCCTGCAGCGCGCCGGCCAGCGCCATGATCGCGCCACCGACGGCAAAGGCCTGGACGCGGTAGAAACGAGCGCTTTTGCCAAGTGAGATCGCCGCCCGCTCGTCCTCGCGCAGTGCCTTCAGCACGCGTCCCCACGGGCTGCGCGACAGATGCTCCAAAGCGAGATAGGCGATCAGCGTCACGGCCGAGACGACGGCGAGGTTCGACAGGTTGAACAGCAGCGGTGTTTCGGCAAGGCCGCCGAAGGGGCGCGGGATGAAGCCGATGCCGAATGGGCCGCCGGTCAGTTTCTGCGCGTTAAGCGCGACCAGTTGCACGACGACGGCAACGCCAAAGGTGGTGATCGCCAGATAGTCGGACCTGAGCCGCAGCGTCGCCATGCCGGTAAGCGCCGCGGCGATACCGCCGACGACCATGGCGCCCGCCCAGCCGGCAAGGATCGGCAGGCCGAAGCCGCCGAGTCGTGCAGCGTCGTCCGGTGTCGTCAGCAGCGCGGATGTATAGGCGCCGATGGCGACGAAGCCGGCGAGGCCGACATTGAACAGGCCGGTCAGCCCCCATTGCAAATTGAGCCCCAGCGTGACCAGCGAAAAGATCAGCGCGGTGGTCAGGAAGAAGGCGCCGTAGCCAAGCAGGTCCATCAGCGTTCCCTCACACCAAACAGGCCGATCGGCCGCACGAACAGCACCGCCATCAGGATGATGAAGGAGATCGCGGCGCGCCATTCGGCGCCGATCAATTGCACCGCGCCGGCTTCGGCCAGCCCGATGATCATCCCGCCGAGCACCGCCCCTGGGATGCTGCCGATGCCGCCGAGAATGGCGGCGGCAAACATCGGCAGCAGCATGTCGAAACCCATGAAGGGGCGGATCTGCACCAGAATGCCGATCATCACGCCGGCCACGCAGGCGAGCGCGCCGCCGATGACCCAGGTGATGCGCACCACGCTGGCGACGTCGATGCCGACGATGCGGGCCAGTGCCGCGTTCTGGCTCAGGGCCTGCATCGAGCGGCCGGTCTGCGTGCGCGTCATCAACAGATGCACGCCGAGCACCAGCACGGCGGTCAACAGCAAAAGCGCGATCTGGTCGGGCGTGATGCGGATGCCGAATCCGACCGGCATGGCGATCTGGATCGCCCGGCTGAAATAAGTCGGCCGCGAGCTGAAGGTGAATTCGAGCAGGCTTCTCAGCGCCATCGAGGCGCCGAAGCTCGCCATCACCACGATGATCGCCTGGCCTTGCGAGCGAAGCCGCGCGAACAGCACCTTGTCGAGCAGCAGCGCCAAGAGGGCGCTGAAGGCCATGCCGACGATCAGCGCGACAATGAGCGGCCAGCCGAAGGACAACGGCGCGATCGGGGCCACCTTGCCGAAGGTCGCGCCGATGGCGCTGACGACGGCCAATGTCGCATAGGTGCCCCAGGCCATGAAATCGCCATGGGCGAAGTTCGAGAAGCGCAGGATCGAATAGGTGAGCGTCACGCCGATCGCGCCCAAGCCGATCATCGAGCCCGTCAAAAGTCCGTCGACGACGAATTGCAGGCTCATCCCCCACCTCCTGTGTCGGACTTACGGGGTCGCTGGCCGAGATAGAGCTCGGCGACGACCGGATCGTTCCACAGTTCGGAGGCGACGCCCTCGTGCCGGTCCTTGCCCTCGACCAGCACATAGGCGCGGTCGCCGATGGCAAGCGCTGCCTTTGCATTCTGTTCGACCAAAAGGATGGTGACGCCGGATCTGCGGATGCCGGCCAGCATCTCGAACACCATCGAGACGAATTTCGGCGACAGACCGGCCGATGGTTCGTCGAGCACCAGCACCTTGGGGTGGACGATCAGCGCCCGTGCGACGGCCAGCATCTGCCGCTGTCCGCCTGAAAGGTTGCCGGCGGCGGTCCGCCGCTGGCGGACGAGGTCGGGGAAGGCCGCATACATCTCCTCGATGCGGGCGGGGATTTCGCGCCGCTCGAGGATGCCGCAGGCGACCTTGAGATTGTCCTCGACCGACATCAGCGGGAAGATGTTTTCGGTCTGCGGTACGAACGCCAGGCCGAGCCGCACCATGGTGTGGGCCGGCGCGGCGGTGATGTCCTTGCCGTCCAGAAACACCGTGCCGCCGGTGATCGGGACGAGGCCGGCGATGGCTTTGATGAAGCTCGACTTGCCGGCGCCGTTGGGGCCAAGGACGACGACGATCTCGCCCTTGCCGACGGTGATCGAGGCGCCGCGCACGATCGGCACGCCGGGCTCGTAGCCGGCTTCGAGATCGCGGACATCGAGGACGGTCTCGCTCATGCCGTGCCCCCGAGATAGGCCTCGATGACGCGCGGGTCGCGGGCGACTTGTTCCGCCGTGCCTTCGCTGAGCAACTGGCCGCTCGCCATGACCAGGACGCGATGGCAGAGCCGTGTCACCATGTCGATGTTGTGCTCGATCAAGAGGAAGGTGATGCCGCGCGCGTTGATATCGCGGATGCGGTCGATGATGACTTCGAGCAGCGTTGCGTTGACGCCCGCCGCCGGTTCGTCGAGCAGGATGATCGCCGGATCGGCCATCATGACGCGGGCGAGTTCGAGCAGCTTGCGCTGGCCACCGGAAAGCACGCGCGCCGGCTCATGCGCGAGATGGGTGAGGGTGACGAGCTCCAGCAGTTCGAGCGCCTTTGTCCTGGCTGCTCGTTCCTGCGCCGCCACGCGCCACGGGGTGACGAAATTGGCGAGCAGCTTTTCGCCGGCCTGGCCCTGTGCGGCCAGCATGATGTTTTCGATCAGCGTCAGGTTGGGCAGCGGGCGCGGGATCTGGAAGGTACGGCCAAGACCGCGCCCGATGCGCAGATGCGCGGCTTCCCCGGAGACGCGCGTGCCATTGAGCAGGATCTCGCCGCCGGTCGGCAGGATGCTGCCGGCGAGCAGATCGAACATCGTCGTCTTGCCGGCGCCGTTCGGGCCGATGAGACCGAGGATTTCTCCAGCCCTGACGTCGAACGAGACATCGTTGACGGCGACGAGGCCGCCGAACCGCCTGACGACGTTCCTTGCCGTCAGAACCGGAGCACGGGTTTCTTGCCCTTGCCGTCTGGTTGCCTCGCTCATCAAACCCTCTGGCCGAAGACGATCATTGCCGTCTCCTGATTATTGATTTGTGATCACACTTGCTTTGATCACGCTATTCGGCTTTAATCTCGTCCGCAAGCCGAAAACCGGCCAAGAACGGAATTCCATGCAAAAGGCTGCCATCGAAAAGAACAACGAGGCGATCGCGGCTCAACTGGCGCCGGTCGGCCGCGAAACGGTGCAGGATCGTGTCTATTCCGAACTGCGCCGTGCCCTGATTGGCGGCCTGTTCGAACCAAGCCAAGTGCTGACCATCCGTGGCCTGGCCGATGCGCTAGTCACCTCGACCATGCCGGTGCGCGAGGCGCTCGGCCGGCTGATCACGGAAAAGGCGCTGGAGGCGCTGCCCAACCGTTCGGTGCGCGTGCCGCCGATCACGCTGGAGCGCCTCGACGATCTCTTGCGCGCTCGCATCCTGATCGAGGGCGAGGCGATCGCGCTGGCAGCCGCCCGCATGGGTCCGCGCCAGATCGCCACCATCGAAACCATTCTCGGCGAATGGGACGAGATGCGGGCGCTGAAACACAAGAAGGACGTCGATCGCGAAGTGACGCTCAACCAGAGCTTTCACTTCGAGATCTACCGCTCCTGCGGCTCGGCCGTGCTGATCCCGATGATCGAGAGTCTGTGGCTGCAATCGGGCCCCTGCATCCGTGTCGCCATCTACGCCTTCTCGGAAGCCGGCGAGGTCGACACCGCCCAGTATCACCGCCGCATCGTCACGGCGCTGTCCACGCAGGATGCGCAGGCGGCGCGTGAATCGCTGGTCGCCGACATCAGCCGACCCTTCACCTTCCTGCGCAGCAAGCTGCAGGCTGTCGCCGCGAAAGACCAGACATGACCTCCATCAGGATCATCGAGCCGCGCTCGCAGCTTTCCGTGACTGCGCTCCTGCTGCCCGAGAGGGCGCCGGAGAACGCCGCCTTCCTCTCGGCGTACCTCGGCACGCCACGTGTCGTCCCTGGCATCCACGCGATGTGGACAGGGCCGGAAATCTCCTGTCCGGTTCCGGCGGCCGATCTCGAGGGCCAGGCCTTTGCCAGGCCTTTGCCGGCCGAGAACGCCACGCTGACACCGCAGCCTGGCGACATCGTGTTGTCCTATGTGCCGCCGCGCATGTGGGGCGGCAACCCCAATGCGATCTTCGACATCGGCCTCTACTACGGGCAGGGCGCGCGGCTGCTGTTTCCGATCGGCTGGCTCGCCGGCAGCGTGGTGGCGCAAGTGCGCGCCGAAGAGCGTGATCAGTTCGCCGCCGCATGTGGGGTGATCCGGCGCAATGGCGCCTGCGACGTCACTTTCAGCCTGGTGGAGGCCTGAAATGGCCGACGACAGTTTCGAGCTGTTCGACCTTCGCGTCGAGGCGGTCATTCCTGAGGGCAAACCGATCTATTGCGGCGCCAAGGCCGGCGACTATTTCGAGCTCAAAGGCGAGATGCTGTCGATGCCGGCAGGGCAGGGGTTTTCGATCTATTCGCTCGCCGCCGTGCTGCCGCTGCTGGCGGCGAAGCAGCGCCCTACCCACGCGAACGACTGGATGACCTCTGACGCCGAGATCGCTTGTCCCGACCCCAATTGCGCCAGCCGGCTCCGGATCGTCAGGGTGGCCAAGCGGCGGTTCAGCCATGCCGACACCACGGCCGTGCCGCTGCCGAAGGAGGATGACCTGACATGATCGCCAAGTCCTTCGAACTCGGCCCCGGCTATACAATCTCGCGCGTCATCCGCGGCGGCTGGCAGCTGGCCGGCGGCCACGGCGCCATCGACCGCGGCCAAGCAGTTGCCGATCTGATCGCCACCTTCGATGCCGGCATCTGGACCTATGATTGCGCCGACATCTACACCGGTGTCGAGGAGCTCATTGGCGCGGCGCGCCTGCGGCTGGCCAGCGAGCGCGGCCTCGACGTCGCGGCCAGGATGAAGGTCCACACCAAGCTGGTGCCCGACCTCGAACGGCTGGCCAGCATCAGCCGCGACTATGTCAGGGGGATCGTCGACCAGTCGCTGCGGCGGCTCAAGACCGAGCGGCTCGATCTCGTGCAGTTCCACTGGTGGGACTATGAACAGCCCCGCTATGTCGAGGCGATGGGCTGGCTGGACGAGCTTCGGCTGGAAGGCAAGGTGCGCAATCTCGGCACCACCAATTTCGACACGCCGCGGCTTGCCGAAATCCTCGCCGCCGGCATCCCGCTGGTCAGCCAGCAACTGCAATATTCTGTGCTCGACCAGCGGCCGGGCAACAGCCTGGCGGCACTGGCAAAACAGAACGGCGTCAGCTTCCTCTGCTACGGCTCCGTCGCCGGCGGCTTCCTCAGCGACAAATGGCTCGGTGCGGCCGAGCCCGCCACGCCGCTCGAAAACCGTTCGCTGGTCAAATACAAGCTGATCATCGACGATTTCGGCGGCTGGGACCTATTCCAGCACCTGCTTCAGGCGCTGAAGGCCGTTGGCGACCGCCACGGCGTTGACATCGCCACCATCGCCAGCGCCTGGGTGCTGGAGCAGCCGCAAGTGGCGGCTGTCATCGTCGGCGCCCGCAACCAGGCGCATGCGCTGGCCAATGCGAAAATCATGGACGTTGCGCTCGACGCCGATGACCGGGCACGGATTGCTACCGTCATCGCACAAGGCACCGGCCTCGAGGGAGACGTCTACACGCTGGAGCGCGACCGTCACGGCCGCCACGGCTCGATCATGCACTACAACCTCAATGCGGGGAAGAAATGAGCGGCGAACCCTCCCTGTTTTCACGCGCCAGCGCCGAGGTCATCGACCTGCATCGCTTCTTCGTCGACTGGTTCGTCGCCGCGCGAGCCAATACGGTGGACTTCGGCCGCTTCGAACGCGCCATGGGCGAAGACCTCAGCATGGTGGCACCGGACGGGCAGGTCCTCGATCGCGAAGCGGTCGTCGACCATGTCCGCTCAAGCCGCGCCTCTTGCGACGACGGTTTTGCCATTTCGATCGAGGACATCCGGCCCGGCTGGCAGGACGCGGACACGATCGTCGTCCTCTACGTCGAGGCACAGCTGCGCGGCGGCAAGCACAGCCGCCGCCAGTCGAGTGCCGTCTTCACCACCAGTTCATCGGCGCCCAACGGGGTCGAATGGCGACATCTGCATGAAACCTGGCTGCAGGTGCCGGAATGCTGAAACAGGCTCCAGAGATCAAATACAGTTGAGTAACGAAAGGGGAACAACAATGACAAAGACGATACTTCAACTCTCCACGGCACTTGCTCTCGTGACGATGGCGGGTGCGGCACAAGCCGCAGATTGCAAGATCACCGTCGGCCTCGTCATGGAGCTGACCGGCCCGGCCGGCGAATATGGCCAGGCTGGCGCCAAGTCGGTCGAGATGGCCTTCCGCGACATCAACGACGCCGGCGGTGTGCGCGGCTGCGATCTCGTCACCGACACGCGCGACAGCCAGAGCCAGGGCAACATCGCGGTCGACGCCGCCACCCAACTGGTTCAGGTCAAGAAAGTGCCTGTGATCATCGGCGGCATCATCTCGTCGGTGTCGATCCCGATCCTGACCTCTGTGACCGCACCCGCCAAGATCGTCCAGGTGTCGCCGGCGTCCTCCTCGCCGACGCTGACGGCGCTCGGCCGCGATGGCAAGACCAACGGCATCTTCTTCCGCACCATCACCTCGGATGCGCTGCAGGGCGTCGCCGCCGCCAAATACGCCGTCGACAAGGGTTTTAAGAAGCTGTCGGTCATCCACGTCAACAACGATTTCGGCGTCAACATGGTGGCCGAATTCTCGCGTGCCTACAAAGCGCTCGGCGGCACCATCGTCTCCGACACGCCTTACAACGAGAAGCAGTCGAGCTATGCCTCGGAAGTCACGGCGGCGATGGCAGGCGAACCGGACGGGCTCTATCTCGTCAGCACGCCGGTCGACGGCGCAACGGTTGCCCGCACCTGGATTTCGCAAGGCGGCGTGCAGAAGTTCCTGCTCAATGACGGCATGAACAGCCCGGACTTCATCGAGTCGGTAGGCGCCGATTATCTGAAGGAAGCTTACGGCACGTCATCCGGCACCAGCCCGACCGCCTCGACGGAGTATTTCACCAAGAACTACAAGGAATTCTCCGGCATCGAACCGTCCAATCCGGCGGCTGACCGTTCCTATGATGCGGGCGCCATCGTTGGCCTTGCCATCGCCATTGCCGGCTCGGAGGACCCGGCCAAGATCAAGGACGCGATGTACAAGGCGGTCGACCCGGCCGGCACGCCGATCTTTGCCGGCAAGGAAGAGTTCGCCAAGGCGCTCGGCCTGATCAAGGACGGCAAGCCGATCCGCTACGAAGGCGTCATCGGCCCGGTCGCCTTCGACAAATATGGCGACATCACCGGCCCGTTCCGGCTGTGGAAGATCGTCGACGGCAAGGTAACGACCGACGGGGAAATGACCACCGACGATGTCAACGCCCTGCAGGCGAAACTTCAGTAAGACAACCCTATTTTCCGGTATCGATCACGACCTCATCATGATCGATACCGGACGATTGTCCTGTTCTGCATTACCCACGGATACGGACGACGTCGCTTTGCGTGGGCGAGCGTTTGACCGGCAGGCGATCATGGATAGGATCGGCCGATGTCGCCTGAAATCCAACAGCTCCTATCCGCGCTCGGCGACCGGCTGGGTACGGGCGGCGTGCTCGCCGGCCCGGATGTGGATCAGCGCTATCGCGACGATCCCGACGGCAAGCTCGGCACGTTTCCCGAAGCGGTGCTGCGCCCCCGCGACACCCAGGGTGTGACGGCGGCACTCGCCGCATGCAACGATCTTGGCCAGCCGGTTGTGGTGCAGGGCGGACGCACCAGCCTGGCAGGCGCCGCGCGTGTGCAGCCGGGTGAGGTGGTGCTGTCGCTGGAGCGCATGACCGGCCTCGCAGTTCCGGATCGGCAGGCTGCCAGCATCGTTGCCGAAGCGGGCGTGACGCTGCAGGCGGTGCAGGAGGCCGCCGACGGCGCCGAGCTGATGTTCGGCGTCGATATCGGCGCGCGCGGCTCCGCGACGATCGGCGGCAACATCGCCACCAATGCCGGCGGCATCCGTGTGCTGCGCTATGGCATGTACCGCGCTCAGGTTCTGGGACTGGAGGCCGTGCTTGCCGACGGAAGCGTGCTGACCTCGCTCAAGGGCCTGCCCAAGGACAATTCCGGTTACGACCTCGGCCAACTCTTCATCGGCTCGGAAGGAACGCTTGGCGTCGTCACGCGCGCCGCGCTCAGGCTGCATCCCAAGCCGGCGTCCGAGGTCAACGCTTTCTGCGCGCTCTCCTCGCTCGATGCGGCGATCGCGCTGCTTGGCCTGCTGCGGCAAAAGCTCGGCCCGCTGCTGTCCGCCTATGAGGTCAACTTCGCACCGCTCTATGACGTCATGGTCGCCAGCATGGCCATGCCGGCGCCGCTGCCGGCTGGCTCGCCCGTCTATGTGCTGGCCGAGATCCAGGGCAGCGAGCCGGAACGTGACGGCGAACGCTTCGCCGAGGTGTTGATGCAGGCGGTCGAGGACGGTGTCATCGACGATGTGGTCGTCTCGCAGTCGCCGCGCGAATTCCGGGCGCTGTGGGACGTGCGGGAAGACGCTAATCGCATCCTGTTCTCGATCAAGGGTCTGATCGGCGTCGACATCAGCATCCCGCTGGCCCACATGGGAGCATTCCTGCAAGCGGCGGACGCCGCCATCCATGCCGTCGACCCCGGCGCCGACATCTATGTCTTCGGCCATCTCGGCGACGGCAATCTGCACTACCAGGTTCGCACGGTCGATCCGGCGGCGGCATACGACATCGTCTATCGCGGCGTCGCGGCGGCCGGCGGCGGCGTTTCGGCCGAACATGGTATCGGCCTCGACAAGAAGAAGTGGCTGCATCTGGTCCGCAGTGACGCCGAAATCGCCACGATGCGGCGGCTGAAGGCCGCATTCGACCCCAGAAACATCCTCAATCCGGGACGGGTCTTCGACCTCAACCCAACCGCCTTCTCCCGATGACGATTGCCCGGTAACTCAGGTCCGTTCAGTCGCGACTTGCCTGGGGATGAGAAAGCGGGCGGCAAGCACGCAGAGCAGCACGGTGAACATCAGGATCAGCGCCACCAGCGCATTGATGTCGGGTGAGAAGCCAAGCCGCATCATCGCCCACAGCCTGACCGGCAATGTGCTCTGGGTGCCGGTGACCAGGATGGTGATCATCGTCTCGTCGAACGACAGCGCGAAGGCCAGGATCGCGCCGCCGACCATCGCGCTCGACAGGTTCGGCAGGATGATGCGCCAGAACGTCTGCCAGCCCGTGGCGCCGAGATCGTAGGAGGCTTCGACCAGCGTGCGGCTCATCGACTGCAGCCGCATCAGCACTGTGCGGTAGACGATCGCCAGCACGAAAACCGTATGCCCGATGACGATCGTCAGCAGCGAGCGTTCGAGGCCGATTTCGCGGAAGAAGATCAGCAGCGCCAGACCGCTGATGATGGGCGGCATCAGGAACGGCAGGAAGATGATGAACTGCAGGATCGACCGTCCGGAGCGGCGGCCGTGATAGTAGAGCGCCAGCAGCGTTCCGCTGACCACCGAGAGGATGACGGTGCAGACACCGACGATCAGCGTGGTACGCAAAGCGACCAGTATGTCGTGGTTTTCAGCCAGCGCCACATAGGTCGACAGGGTCGGCGACGACCAGTCGACGGAGCCATGCGAAATGGTGAAGAACGACGACACGATCGGCACGAACAGCGGACTGTAGAGCAGGACCGCAACCAGTGTCATGATCGCGGCCAGAAAGATGGTGGACAGTCGGGGCAGGGCGCTCATACCGAAGTCCCCCGGTTGCGCCCAAAACGTTCGCCGATGAGGATTGCCGCGATCACCACGACGGCCAGCGCCACCGACAGCGCCGCACCGAACGGCCAGTTATAGGCCGTGCCGAACTGGCTGTAGAGGATGCGGCCGAAGGTGAAGCCGCTGATCCCGCCGACCATTTGCGGCGTCAGGAAATCGCCGATCGCCAGCACGAAGACGAAGCTCGCCGCCGAGGCGACGCCGGGCAGGCTGAGCGGCAAGGTGATGCGCAGGAAGGTCTGCAAGCCGCTGGCCCCCAGATCGTCCGAAGCGCGCAGCAGCACCTGCGGAATCCGCTCCAGCGACAGGAAGATCGGCAGGATGGCGAAGGGAATCAGGAGCAGAGTCAGCGTCAGCAGGATGGCGTTCATGTTGAACACGAAAAGCGTCGACGGTTCCTGCAGGATGCCGAGCGCCACCAGCGCCTTGTTGAGAAAACCGTTGAGGCCGAGGATGCTGCGGATCGCATAGATCTTGATGACGTAGCTCATCAGCAACGGCACCAGCAGCAGCATCAGCAAGGCATAGCGCCAGCGCCCTTTCAGCGTCGTCAGGAAATAGGCGGCGGGATAGGCAAGCAGAATGCAGATGATGGCCACCGACACACACAGCACGATGGTGTTCCAGAACACCGGCAGAAAGACCGGATCGCTGAAGAACCTGACATAGTTGCCCAATGACAGTCCGTAGACGATCGTGCCCTGGTCGACGCTGAAGAAGCTGTAACCGAGGAAGATCGCCAGCGGCACCAGGACGAAGACCACCGGCAGGGCAAACGCCAGCACGGTCACCAGCAGCGACAGCCGTCTTTCCTCAGGCTGTGTCGATCCGGCTTCGCTCATGCCAGCACCAGATGGCCTTCATGCGGCGCAAACGAAAGCGATACAGCTTCGCCGGATTTGAGCGCGCTGCCGTCGACCCGGCTCGGCACGCGCAGCCGCAAGCGTTGCGCGGCATTGTCGGCGCCGGCCGTGATGGTGGCGACGGTCGACGAGCCGGCAAACGCCATGTCGGAGATCGTGCCGGAAAAACGGTTGTCGGTGTCCTTTGCATCCGCAAGGTGCAAGGCTTCTGGACGGAACGCGGCGAAGGCGCTGGCGCCATCCGTTGCGGCCTTCAAATGCGGCTGGTTGCTGATCGAGCAGACCAGGCGTCCGAGCGCCGTCTCGATCGATCGCAGCTCGCCCTGGACGGCCCCAAGTTTTCCCGCCACTAGATTGTTCTCGCCGAAGAAGCGCGCGACGAACTCGCAATTCGGCTTGTAGTAGAGGTCGTGCGGCGTGCCGAGCTGGCGGATATGGCCGGCTTCCATGACGCAGATCCGGTCGGCCATGCCGATAGCTTCTTCCTGGTCATGGGTGACGAACAGGAAGGTGGTCTTGATTTCGCGCTGGATGGATTTCAGGAAGACCTGCATCTGCCGGCGCAGTTCGAGGTCGAGCGCCGCCAGCGGCTCGTCGAGCAGGATCAGGCGCGGCTGGCAGATCAGCGCACGGGCAAGCGCGACGCGCTGGCGCTGGCCGCCGGAGAGCTGTGCCGGAAATCGGTCGGCGAAACGCCCGAGCTGAACCAGGTCCAGCGCCTCCGCGACACGGCGCGCGATCTCTTTGCGCTGGATATGGCGAACCGAAAGCCCGTAGCCGACATTGCCTGAAACGGTCAGATGCGGAAACAGCGCGTAGTCCTGAAACACGGTGTTGAACGGCCGCCGGTTGATCGGCATGCGGCTGATGTCCTGGCCGTCCAGACGGATCTCGCCAGATGTCAGCGGCTCCAGCCCGCCGATCAGCCGCAGCACCGTTGTCTTGCCGGAGCCGGACGGCCCGAGAACGGTGAGGAACTCACCGTCCCGGATCGACAGGTCGATGTCGTGCAGCACGGGGACCGTGCCGTAGGATTTCGAGACGGACCGCAGCGTCAGCAGGTCGGCGTTCTGGTTCATGAAATACTCTCGCATACGCTTCGGCGGTCCGGAACTCCGGACCGCCGGGTCCTTCGAAGGCATGGGGCGGAAAGATCAGGGCGTCGCCTTGACCTCGTTCCACATGTCCGAACGCTTGAGCGGGTCCTCGACATTGTTGAGCCAGACCAGCTTGTCGTTGCCGCCTGCGCTGCCGGTTTCCGTCACCGTGTTGCCGAAGCCGGTGCGCTCGGAAAGCTCGCCGCTGACCTTCTTGCTCAGCATGAAGTCGATCCATTTCTCGGCCGCCGCATTGTCGCGGACGCCCTTGGAAATGACCCAGTTGTCGAGCCAGGCAAGCGCGCCCTCGCTTGGATTGACGTAGGCGACGTGAGCGCCGATCTTCTGCAGCGCCTTGACCTGCTGCTGGCCGTAATTGGCCCAGATCAGGGCCACATCATTGTTCTGGTAGATCTGCTGCGCCTCGTCGGCGGTGGTGTAGAAGCTCAGCACGTTGCGCTTCAGTTCGACCAGCTTGGCCTTGACCGCCGCCATCTGCTCTTCGTTGAGGTTGAACGGATCCTTGTAGCCGAGCGTCAGTGCGGTGAACGAGAAATTGTGCTCGCCATTGTCGTAGGCCAGAACCTTGCCCTTGTATGCCGGGTCCCACAGGACCGACATCGAGGCCGGCGCCGGCTTGACCTTGTCGGTGTCGTAGATCAGGCCGATGGAGTCGAAGCAGAACGGAATGCCATAGACCTTGCCGTCCTTGGTGACGCCGCTCACCGCGGTCAGATCGCGGAAGCGCGGCAGCACTTCCTTCTGGTTGGCGAGCTTGGTGACGTCGATCGGCGACACCAGGTCGGCCTTGATATAGCGCTGCAGCTGGGCGGTGTTGACCGCGAAAACATCGAAGTCCTGGCCTTCGCTGCCCTTGATCTTGGCCCAGATCTCGTCGTCGCTGCCGATGAAGACGACATCGACGCCGATGCCGGTCGCAGCGGTGAAGTCTTTCACCCAGTCCGGGTCGGCGTAGCCGTCCCAGGCCAGAACCCGCAGGTTCGCGGCGAGCGCCGCCGATGTCATCAGGCCGATGCTGAGCCCGATCGTTGCCATTCTTAGAAACAGTTTTTTCAGTCCCATTTTCAATCTCCCATTGTCATTCTGGTGGACCGCAGTTTCCGGACTTTTGCCGTCACAGCTGGGTGACCGCGACCAGTCCCTCGTCCGGCACCGACACCATCCGGTTGCGCAGTGGCTTGCCGAATGCCTGTGCCTGGATTTCATATTCGTCGCCGGAAGCCGTCTTGACGCCGGAGGCGTAGCTCAATACCGCCGCGCCGAAGAAATAGGCATGCAGGTCGCCCTCCCTGCGATGCATCGGGTAGCGGAAATGGAAGTGTTCTAGATTGGCGATCGAGTGCGACATGTGCGCCTCGCCCGACAGGAACTCCTGCTCCCAGATGACAGTGCCGTCGCGCAGGATGCGCGAATGGCCGCGCACTTCGTCGGGCAGGCCGCCGATCAGCAGCTCCGGCCCGATCGAGCAGGAGCGCAACTTGGAATGGGCGAGATAGAGGTAATTCTCGGCCTCCGTCACATGGTCGGAATATTCGTTTCCGAGCGCATAGCCGATGCGGTAGGGGCGGCCATCCGGCCCATTGAGATAGAGGCCGACGATCTCGGCTTCTTCGGCCCCGGCGAGCGCGAATGCCGGCATCGGCAGCGGCGCACCTGGCGGCACGACACAGGTGCCGACGCCCTTGAAGAACCATTCGGGCTGGATTCCGATCTGCCCGGCGGCGGGCTTGCCGCCCTCCAGACCCATGCGGAAGATCTTTAGCGAATCCGATTCCTCGGCATCCTCGCCATGGGTCAGCACATGCATCTTGTCGCGTGCGGCGGCACTTCCGGTATGGGTCAGGCCCGTGCCGGTGACCAGGAAGCGCGCCGGTTCCGGATGGTCGACCGGGGCCAGCACGCGGCCATCGCGCAACAGCTGGTCGTAGTCGATCGTCGCGCTGCCGGTCCGCTTCTCGACCAGCGTTGCGATCGACGTGCCCTGGGCGATCGCCGCTTCGGCAAGTTCCAGCACGGTGCTGGTCTTTTCGAGCGGGTGCAGATGATTGCCGTCATCGGAGACACGGCCAACCCGTCTGCTGCCGTCGGCCATTCTGAACTGAACAAGACGCATGAACTAACCTTCTTCCTTTGAAGCCGTACGGGTCACACCCAGCCCGCATCGACGATGAACTGCTGGCTCGTGCACATGCGGCTGTCGTCGGCGGCGAGGAACAGCGCCATGCGCGCTATATCGGAGGGTTGCAGCCGGTCGGGCAGGCACTGCCTCTCCGCGATCTGGCGTTCGCCGGCCGGGTTCAGCCACAGGCGCATCTGGCGCTCGGTCATCACCCAGCCCGGCACCATGCAGTTGACGCGGATGCGTTCGGGGCCGAGTTCGCGGGCCAGCGCCCGCGTCATTCCGTAAACAGCGGCTTTCGCGGTGACATAGGCTGGGCAATCCGGATCGCCGACCATCCAGGTGATGGAGCCGAAATTGATGATCGAGCCGCCGCCCAGCGTGCTCATCTGCGGACGCACCGCCTGCGCCGCGAAGAACTGGTGGCGCAGATTGACCGCCATGCGGTCGTCCCAATAGGCAACCGTCACATCCTTGGTCTGGTGGCGGTCGTCATTGCCGGCATTGTTGCACAGGGCCTGGATGGGGCCATTGTGCCGCATCGCCTGCACGGTTGCCGTCTGCAACTCTTCGACGTTGCGCAGGTCGCAGGGAATGAACAGCGGTGCGGCATGTCCCTCGGCCGCGATCGCATCGACCAGACGCCGTGAAGGCTCCTCGGCCATGTCGACGAAGGCGACACGGCTGCCTTGCGCGCAGAAATGGCGCACCAGGCTTTCGCCGATGCCGCCGCCGCCACCGGTTATGAAGACGCTGCGGCCCTTGAGGCTTGGATAGATCGCGTAGCCGATTTCATCCGTCATCGCGCGCCCTCTAGTGCGAATGCCGAGGAATGCCGGCATCGCGCCTGCCGACGAGAAAGTCGAAATCGCAGCCCTTGTCGGCCTGCAGAACGCGCTCGACATAAAGGCTCTGATAGCCGCCTTCCGGCGGCGCCGGCGGCTTCCAGTCACGCCGGCGGATTGCCAGCTCCTCATCCGATACCAAAAGCTCCAGCCGGCGGCCGGCGACATCGAGCTCGATAAGGTCACCGTCGCGCACCAGCGCCAGCGCGCCACCCGCGGCTGCTTCCGGTGCCACATGCAGAACCACGGTGCCGTAGGCGGTGCCGCTCATCCGCGCGTCCGAAATGCGAACCATGTCGGAGATGCCTTGCTTCAGCAGTTTCGCAGGCAGCGGCATGTTGCCGACCTCGGCCATTCCGGGATAGCCGCGCGGCCCGCAGTTCTTCAGCACCATCACCGAGGAGGCGTCGATATCCAGCTCCGGATCGTCGATGCGCGCGTAGTAGTGCTCGATGTTCTCGAACACCACCGCCTTGCCGCGATGCTGCATCAACTCGGGCGTTGCCGCGGACGGCTTGATGACCGCCCCGTCAGGCGCCAAATTGCCGCGCAGGATGGAGATGCCGCCCTCCTTGGTCAGCGGCTGGCTCAGCGGTCGGATCACCTCGCTGTTGTAGTTGGGCGCGCCGTCGATCAATTCACCGATGGTCTTGGCGCTGACGGTCATGGCGTCGCGATGAAGAAGCCCCACTTCATCAAGCGACGCCATGACCGCGGCTAGCCCCCCGGCGTAGTAGAAATCTTCCATCAGGAACCGGCCCGACGGCATCAGGTCGACAATGGTTGGAACGTCGCGGCCAAGGCGGTCCCAGTCATCGAGGCTGAGATCTACACCGACCCGGTTGGCGATGGCGATCAGATGCAGCACCGCGTTGGTCGAGCCGCCGATCGCGCCATTGACGCGAATGGCGTTCTCGAACGCTTGCCTGGTGAGGATCTGCGCAATGGTGACGTCCCTGCGAACCAGATCGACGATCTGGCGTCCGGCCATCTGGGCGAGCACGCCACGGCGTGAATCCACAGCCGGGATCGCGGCATTGTCCGGCATGCCGATGCCCAGTGCCTCGACCATGCTGGCCATGGTCGAAGCCGTGCCCATGGTCATGCAACTGCCCGCCGACCGGCTCTGGCCCTGCTCAGCGGCGAGGAAGTCGGCGACCGGCATGCGGCCGGCCTTCACTTCCTCGGCGAATTTCCAGACATGGGTGCCCGAGCCGATATCCTGTCCTCGGAACTTGCCGTTGAGCATCGGTCCGCCGGAAACAGCGATGGTCGGCAGATTGCACGACGCGGCCCCCATCAGCAGCGCCGGCGTGGTCTTGTCGCAACCGACAAGCAGGATGACGCCGTCGATCGGATTGCCGCGAATGGACTCTTCGACATCCATGCTGACCAGATTGCGAAACAGCATGGCGGTGGGGCGCATGTTGCTCTCGCCCAGCGACATCACCGGGAATTCGAGCGGCAGGCCGCCGGCTTCATAGACGCCGCGTTTGACGTGATCGGCGAGCGCCCGCAGATGCGCATTGCACGGGGTCAATTCCGACCAGGTGTTGCAGATGCCGATCACCGGGCGGCCGTCGAAAGCGTCGGCGGGGATGCCCTGGTTCTTCATCCAACTGCGGTGCATGAAGGCGTTCTTGCCTTCGCCGCCGAACCAGGCCTCGGATCGCAGCTTGCGTTTTGTCTCGGTCACGATGTCTGTTCCCGATCCTGGCGGCGCTTGTTGCGGTTCTCGACACTGCGGCGCACGTCTTCCTCGGCATTGTCGATGAGCACCAGCAGCGCTTTTTGCGCGCCTGCCGCGTCGCCGGATGCAATCTTTTCGGCCACTTCCCGATGCAGCGGTAAAGAATGACGCTGCCCTTCCGGATTGTCGTTGGAGAGGCGAAAGCTCATCACCAGCGCGGTTTCGACAAGTGCGGCCAGCGAGCCGATCAGCTCGTTGCCGGTCATGCGCAGGATGGTCTGGTGGAACAAAAGGTCGGGCTTGGCGAAGCGGTCGCCATCGTCGACAACGGCTTCCATCTCGGCCAGCGCGGCATTGATCTCGGCAATCTGCGCCGGTGTGGCGCGCTTGGCGGCGAGCGCGGCCGACATCGGCTCGATGGCACGGCGCAGTTCGAACAGCGCCCGGACATCCTCGGCGCTGACACCGCTGGCATAGCGCCACGACAGGACGTCCGGATCGAGGAAATTCCAGTCGGAGCGGGGACGCACCCTTGTACCGGTCTTCGGCCGCGATTCGACCAGCCCCTTGCCGGCCAGAACCTTGATCGCCTCGCGCAGCACCGTGCGGCTGACGCCCAGCATCTCGCTGGAATCGTCGGCATTGGGCAGTGCCTCACCGGGCAGGAAATCGCCTTGCACGATGCGCAATCCGATCTGCTCGACGACCGTCGCATGCAGTGCCGTCGAGCCGCTGGAAACCGCCACCGTGACCCTTGACGTGCGCGCCGTGCTGAAAGACTTTTTATTCTTCATACTATTCATATGATATGTCTTATAGGCGTGGCGATTGGAGTCAAGGGACGACGGAGTGCCGATGACAAAGAATTCGGCTGCCGTTGCCGAGCAGCATCAAGAGCTGGTCTCGATCAGCGACGGCATTGCGAAGGTTGAAATTGCGCCGGCTGGCGGCGGCGCGCTGGCGTCTTATCGCTGGCGGCAAAACGGATCCGGCGATGCGGAAATCCTGCCCACCCGGCACGTCCTGCCGCCCGCTGGCTCCAACCCGACCACGGGCTTCGGCGTGTCGGAGACGGACTTCGACACGGTCTTCACCGGATGGGCGCGCCGCGCTCGGATTTCCTGGCCGGAGCATGGGCGGCAGCTGGACATCGAGGCCGAGGCCCCACTCGATTTCCTCGTCCTCTACACGCCGCCCGGCGAGCCGTTCTTTTGCGCCGAGCCGGTCAGCAACATCACCGACGCCTTCAACTGCAGGGGTGACGCGGGCATCGATACCGGATGCATCGTATTGGCACCCGGGCAGATGCGATCCGCAAGCGTTCGCTTCACGCCGTCGCAGGCGGTCTGATCGCCCATGTCGAACCGCCCAATGCGAGGCCGGATCAGAATGGGTAGTGCTGGCCCGGATCCTCGATCGTCACCCAGCGCAAATCGGTGAATTCGGCGATCGAGGCCTTGCCGCCGAAGCGGCCATAGCCCGAACCCTTGACGCCGCCGAACGGCATCTGTGCCTCGTCGCCGACGGTCGGACCGTTGATGTGGCAGATGCCGGCCTCGATGCGCGCGGCAACCGCCATGGCACGCTTGATGTCGCGGCTGAACACGGCTGACGACAGGCCGTACTCGGTGTCGTTGGCGACACGCACGGCTTCGTCCTCGCTCTTGACCCGGATCACCGGCTTGACCGGCCCGAAGGACTCTTCCGAATAGACGCGCATCGCCGGTGTGACATGGTCGAGCAGCGTCGCCTCCACCACGGTTCCGGCGCGCTTGCCGCCAGCCACCAATTTGGCGCCTTTGCCGACCGCGTCGGCGACCAACTCCTCCATCTTGTCGGCGGCTTGGCTGCTGATCAGCGAGCCCAGCACGACATGGCCGCGCGGGTCACCCGCCGGCAGTTGTGAGGCGCGGGCAGCTAGCTTGGAAACGAATTCATCGGCGACCTTGTCGTCGACGATCAGGCGCTCGGTCGACATGCAGATCTGGCCCTGATGCATGAAGGCGCCGAAGGTGGCCGCGTTCACCGCAGCGTCGATATCGGCATCGTCCAGCACCAGCAGCGGTGCCTTGCCGCCGAGTTCGAGCAGCGCCGGCTTCAGGTGCCGGCCGGCGAGTTCGGCGATGATCCTGCCTACCTTGGTCGAACCGGTGAAATTGACACGCTTGACCGAGGGATGCGCGACCAGCGCTTCGACAATGCCGGCGGCATCCCTGGGATCGTTGGTGACGACATTGATGACGCCCTTGGGCAGCCCGGCTTCGACCAGCACCTGGCCGATCAGCCGGTGCGTGCCGGGGCACATTTCGGATGCTTTCAGCACAACGGTGTTGCCGCAGGCGATCGGCATCGCGATGGCGCGGGTGCCGAGAATGACCGGTGCGTTCCACGGCGCGATGCCGAGGCACACGCCGGCGGGCTGGCGGATCGCCATGGCCAGCGTGCCCGGCTTGTCGGACGGAATGATCTCGCCCGAGATCTGCGTCGTCATCGCCGCCGCCTCACGCAGCATGTTGGCCGCCAGCATGACGTTGAAGCCGGCCCAGGGACCGGTCGCTCCCGTCTCTTCCATCATCAGCCGGGTGAACTCGCCGACCTTGGAGGCCATGACTTCAGCAGCCTTCGACAGCAAGGCGCGGCGCTCGCCGGGCCCGGCCTTCGACCACGCCGGAAAGGCGGCCGCGGCGGCTTCGACGGCGGCATTGGCATCGGCAATACTCGCTGCCGCGGCACGCGTCGCTAGTTTGCCGGTGAACGGGTCCATGCGCTCGTAGGACGCCGCACCCGAGGCTGCTCGTTCGTCACCGTCGATCAGAAGTCCGATATCCATTGTAGTCTCCACTGCTCCGGTTGGAGCTGCTGATTGAGGTTTAGAAGCCGAGCACTTCGGCATTGATCGATGCTTCGAGGCCGCCATCGACCGGCACATTGGCGCCGTTGACCCAGCGCGCTCCGTCCGAGCACAGGAACAGCACCACTGGGGCGATATCGCCCGATGTGCCGGCGCGGCCGACCCTTGCAATGTCGCTATCGACGCGGGCGTCGCCGAGCACGGTGCGGAACTGCTTCAGGATCGGCGTTTCGACAGGCCCCGGGCTCACCGCATTGATGCGGATGCCACGGCTCTTGAACAGGTCCTGATGCGCGGCGCGGAAAGTCCACAGCAGAAGCAGTTCCTTTGAAACGGGATAGCCTTCCTCGTTCTTCACCTGGTGGTTGGCGACGACCTTGGCGACATCGGGAAAACCCTCAATGCCGACCATCGAGGCGGCGCGATTGAGATTGGCGCGCCAGCCATAGCCGGCGATGGAGGCGACGTTGACGATGGCACCGCCCTCGCGGATTTTTGGCGCGAGGCCTTCCGAAAGCGCCCGCAGCCCGAAGAAGTTGACGGCCAGCGTCGACGCCGCGCCGGTGTTGCCGGAGAGGCCGGCGACATTGCAGAGCGCGTCGAGGCGCTGCGGCAGACGCGCGATGAGATCATCGACGCCCGCCTTCGACGAGATGTCGGCCTTGACGAAGCCGCCGACCGCCGCGGCTGGTTCTCGAACATCGACGCCGATCACGTCGGCGCCAAGCTGGCCGGCAAGTTCCGCCGTGCGCGCGCCGATGCCGGAGGCGACGCCGGTGATGAGGATCGTCTTGCCGAAAAGCATGGTCATGCCTTCTCCCGATGTGTCGTGGCTCGTTGTGGCGCAGGCGTCGCATCGCCATCGGTTGAGAGCCTGACGCGATAGCCGACCGGCAGCAGGCGGAGCCCAAAGCGCTCCTCGATCGTCCCCCACAGGCCGCGCGGCAGGAAAAGCGAGAACAGCACGGCGGTGGCGCCAAGCCCGATCAGGTACCAGACGCCGGTGCCGCCGAACCAGGTCTCGATGAGGAAGAACAGCAGCGCGCCTAAAATGGCGCCCTCGAAAGTGCCGATGCCGCCGACCAGCACCATGAAAATCATGTAGGCGGTCCACTGGACGTTGAAATAGGTCTTCGGCTGGAAGGTGATCGAGGTCGCTAGCCACAGCGCGCCGGCAATGCCGATGCCGAAGGCGGCAAGCACGAACAGCAGCCGCTTGGTGCCGGTGACGCGCACGCCGACCGATGCGGCGGCATCCTCATTGTCGCGGATCGCGCGGATCGCCGCACCTGTGCTGCCGCGCAGCAGGCCAAACAGAATGGCGAGCAGGGCGGTCATCGACGCCAGCGCCAGCCAGTAGATCGCTGCCCGCCTGGCGCCCGCGTCGTAGGCGTTGAGCGAGATCAGCGATGTGCCGGTTTCGCCCTGCACCAGACGGTCGAGATTGACCAGAAGATGAGTCAGCGCCGCGATCACCCACATGCCGATAGCGAACTCGCCATTCCTCAGCCGCAGCATGAACAGCGAGAGCGGCCAGGAGACGGCGCCAACGAAAATTCCAGAGGCGAAGAGCGCGAGGAACGGGTTGAGGCCGGCATCGGCGAGCCGGATGGCGAAATAGGCGCCGAGCCCAAAGAACACCTGCTGACCGACCGAGACCAGGCCGCCGAAGCCGGTCAGCGCGTTCCACATAGCCGCCAGGATCACATAGATGAACAGCGCGGTCATCCGGTCGACAGCGCCGTTCGACAGGAACTGTGGTGCAATCGCTAGCAGCGCGATGACCAGCGCGACCGCAATCGCGGCGATCCGCGACGTCGCTGTGCCGCGCTCGATGACCGGTGAGGCCGAGACGGCGCTCATGATGCGCTCCGGGATGGCAGGCGCAACAGGCCGCGCAGGCCGAGGCCCGACGTGGAGAGCCGCACGAACAGGACGATCAGGAATGCGACATGGCCGCCGATCAGAAACCCTTGCGGATGCACCTGCGCACCGAGCGTCTGGGCAAGCGCCAGCACGATGCCGCCGATCAGCGTTCCCCACAGCGAACCGGCGCCGCCGATCACCGCAGCCTCGAAGGCGAACAGCAATTGCGGCGCGCCGGCATAGGGATCGAAGGTGGCGCGCATGCCGAGGAACGCGCCGGCAAGGCCGACCGTGACCATGGCGATGGCAGCGGCGATGGCATTGGCGCGGCGTGCATCGACGCCGACCAGGCCGGCAGTGTCGGGGTCCTCCGATGTAGCGCGGATCGAGCGGCCAAGCCTTGTGCGGGTCAGGAACAATTGCAGCCCGCCCAGCAGGATGACGGCGGTGGCAAACATGATCACGGCGAGCTTGCCGACATAGATGCTGCCCGGCCATTCCCAGGAATCATAGGACAGGCTGCCGATATAGGGCGCCAGCGAACGGGTGTCGGCGCCGAACTGCTCGAACAGCAGATTGTCGATGACGATGGCGAGGCCGAACGTCGTCAGGATCGGCAGCAGCGCACCGCCGCGCGCGCTGCGCTCGAGCAGGAAGCGCTGCAGCGCCCAGCCGATCACCGCCATCAAGGGCAGCACGATGAGCAGGCCGACAAAGGGCGAGATGTGGAACCGCGAGGCGAGCCACCACAGCGCAAAGGCGGCGAATACGGCAAGACTGCCATGGGCGAGGTTGATGATGCGCATCACCGAAAACATGAACGACAGGCCGCAGGCGATAAGCGCGTAGTAGCCGCCGAGCAGAATGCCCTGGATGATCTGGTTGCTCATACGGGAACGCTCCCGGGGCTTTTCCGGTGCAGGCCGAAATAGGCCTTCGTCACCTCCTCGCGCGAAACCGCCTTGCTCGGCCCTTCTAGCGCGACACGCCCTTCGAGCATGCAGATGACCCTGTCGGAAACCGCGAGCGCCCGGTTAAGGTCCTGTTCGACGAGGATGATCGTGGTGCCCGAGGCGATCAGCCCTTGCAGTGCTGTATAGACGCGGTCGACGATCAGCGGCGACAGGCCAAGCGAGACCTCGTCGAGCAGCAGCACGTCCGGATTGCTCATCAGCGCCCGGCCGATCGCCGTCGCCTGCTGTTCGCCGCCAGAGAGGTGGCCCGTCTTGGCATCGCGGCGCGGCTTCAGATTGGGGAACATTTCCAGCACCTTGTCGACGCTCCAGTCGCCCGGCCGGCCGGCCGTCTTGCCCAGCAGAAGGTTCTCCTCGACCGTCATCTGCACGAACAGTTTGCGCCCCTCCGGCACCAGCGCGATGCCCATGCCAACACGTCTGTGCGACGGCACATCCGTCAGATCGGCGCCGTCCAGCAGCACGCGGCCGGCAGCCGGCTGATGCGCGCCGGCGATCGCCCTCAGCAGCGTCGTCTTGCCGGCGCCGTTGGCGCCGACCAGTGCGAGCGTCTCGCCGCGTTCGATGCCGAAGCTGACGCCGCGCACCGCTTGCAGCAGGCCGTGCCGGACAACCAGTTTCTCGACCGCAAGCAGGCTCATCTCGGGCCTCCGCCCAGATAGGCGCGTACGACCTCGGGGTCGGCCATCACTGTTTGCGGGTCGCCGTCGGCGATGATCCTGCCGGCGTCCATGCAGATCAGCCGCTCGGCCACCTGCAGGAGAATGTGGACGATGTGCTCGATCCAGACGATGCCGATCTTGCGCCGGCGCAATTCCTTGATCGTGTCGACCAGTTCGCCGGCTTCGCCGTCGGTCAGTCCGCCGCCGATCTCGTCCAGCAAAAGCAGCCTCGGTCTGGCCGCCAGCGCGCGCGCCAGTTCCAGCCGCTTGCGGTCGAGCAGCCCGAGCGTTTCGGCGCGCCGGTTGGCGACACCGAGCATGCCGCACAGTTTCAGCGAGCCGAGCGCTTCCTCATAAGCCTCGTCGCGGCCGAGGCCGGCGCCATGCGAGGCGGCGACGAAGACATTCTCGAAGGTGGTCATGCCGCTGAACGGTTTGGGCACCTGGTGCGTTCGCACCAGGCCGAGCCGGCAGCGCTGCGTCGCCGTCAGCGGCGTCACGTCGCTATCCTTGAAGCTGACCGTGCCCGAGCTCGGTGGAAAGGCCCCGGCCAGCACGCTGAGCAGAGTGGTCTTGCCGGCGCCGTTCGGGCCGACAATACCGACCGCCTCGTCCGCGGCCATGGTGAAGTCGACCGCATCCAGCACCACAAGCGCGCCGAAGCGCTTGTGGATACCGGCGGCAGCGAGGATCGCCTGTTGTTGCGGATGGGTCACCAGGCGATCCTCAGCGGTCCATCAGCCGTTGTAAGGCAGAAGCTTGGCTTCGACAGGCACGTTGGGGTCGGTGGCATTCTCGGTCACGACATAGTCGAGCGGGAACTTGGCTCCTTCCTTGGCGGCGACCCATTGCGTGCCGATGATCGGGCCGGGCGAGACATTGGCCACGGGTCCGCTGGTGAAGTCGACCTTGCCGACCATCGTCTCGGTTTTCAGCGAGCTCAGCGCCTTGGCCACCGCTGCCTTGTCCTTGGCATCGGTGCTTGCCTTCAGCGCTTCGAAGCCGGCATCGAGCAGCGACATAGAGGCGCCGAGCTGCTGCGTCCACTGCTTGCCGCTCGCCGCCTCGTAGCCATCGGCCAGCTCGATGCCCGAAACGCCGGTCAGCGGCGACTTGTAGGGGAAGGCCTTGTGCCAATAGGCGGCGCTCGAAATCTTCACGCCGAGATCGCCGAGCGCCTCGATGTCGGACGGGAACAGCCCGGTCTTGGCGACCTGGCAGATCTTGATCTGCTTGATCAGGCCTTGCTGTGCCGCCTGGCGCCAGAACGCCGCGAAATCCGGCGGGATCGGGAAGGAATTGAAGATCTCGACGCCTTCCTGCTTGAACAGCGCGATCTGCGAGGAATAGTCGGTGGTGCCGGTCTCATAGGCGCCGGGATCGACAATGGTGAAACCTTGCTTGGCCAGCAGCGGCGCCAAATGGGCGCGGATGGCATTGCCATCGGCATCGTTGGGATACATGACGCCGACCTTCTTGTTGGTCTCGATCAGGTTCCATTGCGAGATATAGGCCTTGAAGAACTCGCCGACGCCGAAGCCGAAATGATAGGTCCACTTGAACGGCGAGGGCGCATCGGGCTTGGCGCCGCGGCCGAAATACCAGGCTTCCCACGGCATGACCGTCGACAGGCATGGCCCGCCGGCGGCCTCGCAGGCGTCGGCCACGGGATTGATCACCTCCGGCGTCGATACCGCCAGCATCAGGTCGATGGCCTGGTTGTTGATCAGGTCCTTGGCCAGCTGACCGGCGCGTGACGGGTCGGACTGCGTGTCCTGGTCGAGGATCTCGACGCTGTATTTCTTGCCGCCGATGTCGAGGCCGCCGGCCAGCGCCTTGCGGGCCAGGTCGAGCACGTAGCCGTCGGTCTGGCCGAAGCCGGCGAGCGGCCCGGTGCGCGGGCTGACGAAGCCGACCTTGAGCGTGTCGCCTGCCTGGGCAAAGGCGCCGCGGCCGCCAAGCGTGAGAGCTGCGCCGCCAGCGATCGAGGTGGCGATGAACTGGCGCCGCGAAATGCCTGGAATACTGGATTTGCTGCCGATAGCGTGAGTCATACGTTCCTCCCTCTGTGCTCCTCAGTCGTCACAGTGCACCAGCGGTTTGGTTCGGTAAAATGATATTTTGCGGTGTTTCGTTAACCCCTGGGTTAGGAAATTCGGGACCAACAGCGGCTATCTCGAGCCTAGCTGCCTTGCCTTGCCGCTTCGCGGACGGTCTGCAGCAGGATGGAGAAAGCCGGCGAGTGCGCGGTGTCCGTGCGCATCGTCAGGCCGACTGGGCCCTTGGTTTCCTCTGTGTTGACCGGCAAGGCGACGAAGGCGCCGCTGCCGAGTTCGTTGGCAACGACCCCGGCCGAAATGATCCAGACCGCATTGCTCTGCCGCAGGAAAGCGCGACCAAAGGAGTCCGAGACGGTTTCGATCTCGGTTGCCGGCGCCGTCATGCCATTGGTGATGAACAGGCGGTCGACGAAGGGACGGATAACCGATTCCCGCGTCGGCATCAGCATCGGGAATTCGTCGAGCCGTGCGAACACATCCTGTCCCGGGTCAAGCAGTGGATGTCCCGCCCGCACCACGAACAGCACCGGTTCGGAATAGAGATGCTCGAAGAAGAAGCCGGTCATGTTCTCCGGCGCCGCCAGCCGTCCAACGACGAGATCGAGCGCGCCGGTGCGCAACTGTTCGAGCAGCACCGCGTTCTCGCCGGTAACAATCTTGATCGCAGCACCAGTGCCCTCTTCGAGAAACAAGGTCATGGCGAGCGGCATGACCCGCGCCGACACTGTCGGCAGCGCGCCGATACGGATCGGATGCCGGTTGACCGCTCCGTCCTGCCTGACGGAATCGACGCCTTGCTTCAGCGCCGTGATCGCCGTGCCGGCATGGCGCAGGAAGATTTCGCCGATGCGCGTCAGCCTGATGCCGCGGCCGTCGCGTTCGACCACCGCCACACCCAGCGCCTCTTCCAGTTCGCGCAATGTCTTGGTCACCGCCGGCGGGCTGACGTGCAGCAAGTCGGCCGCCCGCGCCACGCTTCCCTGCCGCGCAACTTCCAGGAATGCCTGCAGGTGGCGGAACCGGATGCGGCCTACGGACATGGATTTGATAACCCCTGAGTTAATGAAACGGTGCAAAATATCATTTTACCGAACCAAACGCCTTGTGCAATGTGGGGATGGAGGATCGAAATCGTGCCATTCGTCACCATTGGCGGCATCACGCTGCACCATCGCCACATCAAGGCGGCCGGCAATGCGCGCCCGATCATATTCATCAATTCTCTGGGCACCGATTTCCGGATCTGGGACGAAATTGTCTCCGCGCTCGATGGTGAAATGCCGGTGCTGGTCTATGACAAGCGCGGTCACGGGCTGTCCGATATCGGCGACATCAGGTCGATCGACGATCATGTCGATGATCTCTCGGCGCTCATCGATCATTTCGGGCTGAGCAAGGTCGTGCTGTGCGGCCTGTCGGTCGGTGGCCTGATCGCACAAGGCTTTTATCGCAGGCGCCCAGAAATGGTCGAAGGCCTGATCCTGTGCGACACGGCCCACAAGATCGGCACGACAGACAGCTGGAACACACGCATCGCGACGGTCGAAAGCAAGGGCATCCAGGCCATTGCGGACGGAGTGCTCAAAGTGTGGTTCACCCCCGCCTTCCACGCGGCGCGTCTGGCCGAGCTGGACGGCTACTGGAACATGATGACCAGGCAAGCGCTTGCGGGTTACATCGGGACTTGCGTGGCGGTTCGCGATGCGGATTTCACCGATGCCGCGCGCCACATCGCGGTGCCGACGCTCTGCGTCGCCGGCGACCAGGATGGCTCGACGCCTCCCGATCTCGTCCGCTCGCTGGCCGACCTGATCCCCGGCGCGCGCTTCGAGATCATTCGCGACGCCGGGCATATTCCTTGTGTCGAACAACCGAAAGCGCTGACCGCCTTGATCCGCGATTTTATCGCATCGCTTGCCCCTGGAGCAGAACCCCATGGATGAAGTCCCCGGCAACGAAGCCAGATATCGCACGGGTCTCGCGGTGCGGCGCTCAGTGCTCGGCGACCGGCATGTCGACCGGGCCGAGGTCGCCGCCACCGATTTCGACCAGCCTTTCCAGGAACTGATCACCGAGGCCGCCTGGGGAACCGTGTGGGCGCGGCCGGGCTTCAGCAAGCGCGAACGTTCGATCGTCACGCTGGCGCTGCTGGCCGCACTCGGCCATGATGAGGAGGTCGCCATGCATGTGCGCGCCACCGTCAACACCGGTGCTTCGCGCGACGATATCTGCGAGGCGTTCCTGCATGTCGCCATCTATGCCGGCGTGCCGGCCGCCAACCGTGCCTTCAAGATCGCCAAGGACGTGTTTTCGGAAATGGACGGAGCCAAGAATGCCCGCTAAGTCCGGCTCGAACCAGAGACCCGAGACCGGCGCCTTCTTCCAGCGCGACCGGACCTGGCATCCGCCGGCGCTGACGCCGAACTACAAGACCTCCGTGCTGCGCTCGCCACGGAAGGCGCTGCTTGCCTTCGACAACACGCTGTCGGAAATAACAGGTCCTGTCTTCGGCCACGCCATGCTCGGCGAACTCGACGCCGACCTGATCCACAATTTCGCCAAATCCGGCGAGAGCGCCATCGGCGAGCGCATCATCGTCTATGGGCGGGTGCTCGACGAACGCGGCGTTGGCGTGCCCGGCGCTCTGCTCGAATTCTGGCAGGCCAATGCAGGTGGCCGTTATCGCCACAAGAAGGATGGCTACCTGGCGCCGCTCGACCCGAATTTTGGCGGCTGCGGCCGTGCCATATCAGGCGAGGATGGCGGCTAT
Organism: Mesorhizobium sp. M1409; assembly: GCF_040317535.1. NCBI lineage: Bacteria > Pseudomonadati > Pseudomonadota > Alphaproteobacteria > Hyphomicrobiales > Phyllobacteriaceae > Mesorhizobium > Mesorhizobium sp. M1409. The sequence goes on along the minus strand of NZ_JAMYKV010000010.1, from coordinate 120,545 downwards.
GCCTTTCGCACCGTCAAGCCCGGTCCCTATCCCTGGCCGAACGGGCCGAACGACTGGCGCCCCTCGCACATTCATTTCTCGGTGTTCGGCCACGGCTTTGCCCAGCGGCTGATCACGCAGATGTATTTCGAGGGCGACCCGCTGATCTGGCAGTGCCCGATCGCGCGCGGCATCCCCGACAAGGCAGCCGTTGAGACGCTGATCGCCGCGCTCGACATGCAAGCGACGATCCCTTTCGACGCGCGCGCCTACAAGTTCGACATCGTGCTTCGCGGGCGGCGCGCATCGCTGTTCGAAAACAGGCTGGAGGGCAATTGATGGCTCAATCGCTCGACCGGCTGAAGGAGAGCCCTTCACAGACCGCTGGACCCTATGTCCATATCGGGCTGACGCCCAATTTCTGCGGCATCGGCGGCGTCTACCCGGCCGACCTTGGTGCGACCATGGTCAACGACAAGACCAAGGGTGAGCGCATCGGTCTTCGCATCCGGGTGCTCGACGGCACCGGCACGCCGCTCAAGGACGCGCTGATCGAGATCTGGCAAGCGGATGCGGATGGGCTTTACAATTCGCCGGCCGAACCGCGCGGTGCCGCCGATCCGAATTTCTTCGGCTGGGGCCGTTGCCCGACCGACATGGACACCGGCCTGTGCACGTTCGAGACGATCAAGCCGGGCCGGGTGCCGTTCAGGGATGGCAGCCTGATGGCGCCGCATATCACGCTCTGGATTGTCGCGCGCGGCATCAATCTCGGCCTCCACACACGGCTCTATTTTTCCGATGAGGAAAAGGCCAATGCCGAGGATGCGATCCTGGCACGGATCGAGCACCGCATCCGGGTGCCGACGCTGATCGCCGAGCGCAAGGGCGATATCTATATCTTCGACGTCCATCTCCAGGGGGAGAAGGAAACGGTCTTCTTCGACAGCTGATGCTCAGGAGACTCGCGCCATGACCGTATCGCCTTTCGACCATCCACTGCTCTCCGCTCTCCTCGGCGACGAAGTAGCGAGCCAGTACTTTTCCGTCGAGGCGGAAATCGAGGCGATGCTGGCCTTCGAGCGTGCGCTGGCGGAAGCGGAGGCCGAAACCGGGATCATCGCCAGCGACGCGGCGGCGGCGATCGTGGCCGCACTTGCCAAGTTCCGGCCCGACACCGCCCCGCTGCGGGCCGCTGTCGCCAGGGACGGCGTCATGGTGCCGGAACTGGTGCGCCAGATCAGGGCAGCGGTCGGCGAACCGCATGGGACGAAAGTGCATTTCGGCGCGACCAGCCAGGATGTCATCGATACCGGCCTGATGCTTCGGCTGAAATCCGTCGTCGAACATCTCGATCTGCTGCTGACCGAAACCGTCATGCGCCTCGCTTCGCTCGAAGAGCGTTTTGGCGCCAGGGTGCTGACCGGTATGACGCGTATGCAACCGGCGATTCCGATTGAAGTGGCGGACCGTGTAAAGGCGTGGCGGGCGCCGCTGCAACGGCATCAGGAAAGACTCTCGGAACAGTCTACGCGCTTGCTGGTGGTGCAGTTTGGCGGTGCCGCCGGCACGCTGGAAAAGCTCGATGACAAGGGGTCGGCAGTGCGCGCGGCCCTTGCCGCAAAGCTCGGCCTTGGCGACGCCCCGCAGTGGCAGAGCCAGCGCGATGCACTCGCCGACTTTGCCGGCCTGATGTCGCTGGTGACCGGCAGCCTCGGCAAGTTCGGCCAGGACATTGCGCTGATGGCGCAAGGCGGAACCGAGATCGAACTGTCGGGTGGTGGCGGCTCGTCGGCCATGCCGCACAAGCAGAACCCGGTGAAGGCCGAAGCGCTAGTGGCGCTTGCCCGCTTCAACGCCACGCAGCTCTCCGGCATGCATCAGGCGCTTGTGCATGAACAGGAGCGCTCGGGCGCGGCATGGACGCTGGAATGGCTGTTGCTGCCGCAGATGGCCGTCGCAACCGCCGCTTCGCTGCGCCTTGCCGCCGAACTGGCCGCACAGGTCGAAAGTCTCGGCCACTGATGCGCAGCCAGGTCGTTATCATTGGTTCGGGACCGTCCGGCCTGCTGCTCGGCCAGCTGCTGGCAAGCATCGGCGTCGAGACGGTCATTCTGGAGCGCGCGAGCCGCGAGCATGTGCTTGGCCGCGTACGCGCCGGCGTGCTCGAACAAGGCACTGTCGAATTGCTGGAGGAAGCGGGTGCCGCGGCACGGCTGCATGCCGAGGGGCTGCCGCATTCCGGCATCTCGCTGGCCTTCGACGGACGCCTGCACCGCATCGACCTTACCGCACTCACCGGCGGCAAGCATGTCACCGTCTACGGTCAGACCGAAGTGACACATGATTTGATGGATGAACGCGATGCGGCAGGGTTGACCACGATCTACGAGGCGGCTGATGTCGCGCCGCACGATTTCGATGGTGAGGCACCTTTCGTCACCTATGACAGGGACGGCGCCACGCATCGTATCGACTGCGACTTCATTGCCGGTTGTGACGGCTATCACGGCATCAGCCGCAAATCTGTGCCCGCGGATGCGCTGAAGACCTTCGAGCGGCACTATCCGTTCGGCTGGCTCGGCCTGCTGGCCGAAGTGCCGCCGGCCCATCACGAACTGGTATACGCCAATCACGAACGGGGTTTCGCACTGTGCTCGATGCGCTCGACGCATCGCAGCCGCTACTATGTACAGTGCCCGCAGGACGATCGTGTCGAAGCTTGGTCCGACGACCGCTTCTGGGACGAGTTGCGCCGCCGCTTGCCGGAGCAAACAGCGGCAAGCGTCGTCACGGGGCCATCCTTCGAGAAGTCGATCGCGCCGCTGCGCTCTTTCGTTGCCGAGCCGCTGCGCTTCGGCCGGCTTTTCCTGGTCGGCGACGCCGCCCACATCGTGCCGCCGACCGGCGCCAAAGGGCTCAACCTCGCCGCCAGCGACGTGCGCTATCTCTTCGCCGGCTTGCGCGACTTCTATGTCGAGAAATCACACGCCGGCATCGACGCCTATTCAGGCAAGGCGCTGGCACGGGTCTGGAAGGCGGTGCGCTTCTCCTGGTGGATGACGACGATGCTGCACCGCTTTCCCGACACCGGCGAGTTCGGCCAGCGCATTCAGGAGGCCGAACTCGACTATCTTGTCCATTCGCAAGCCGCGTCGATCGCGCTCGCCGAGAACTATGTCGGCCTGCCCTACTGAGGGCCGCGGATCATCCGGCGCCTTGCTGCCTGGCAAAATCCAACAGGATCGGATGCTGCCCCTTGAGGATCTTTACTTCGGCCTCGGGCAAGGTGAACCAGCCCGCTTTGTCGACTTCCGGGAACTCCTTCAGGAATCCCGACCTTGGCGGCCATTCCATGGTGAAAATGTTGCTCTTGATGGCAGCCACATCGATGTCGAAGGCCGGTTCGACAGACCAGGCCGTGACGATCTTTCCCCCCGGTTGCCTGTAGTCGCCGAGACGCGTGAAGGATCCGTCGATCTTGACGCCGAGCTCTTCCTCGGTTTCGCGTTGCGCTGCCGCCAACTCGTCCTCGTTCTCGCCGACGAGGCCCTTCGGTATCGACCACGCACCGTCGTCCTTTTTCGCCCAGAACGGCCCGCCCGGGTGAACCAGCAACACCCTGAGATCGCCGTCGCCGCGGCGATAGATCAGCAATCCCGCACTGCGTTTTGCCAATTTGACCGTCCGCTTGCGAAGCCGGCAGCCTGCCGATGGTCCTTGAATCGTTGACGCGAACCTTGCACCTAGGGATTGCGACGCTATGTCAGGTGTGTCTGCATTGCGCCTCACCCACGAGTCCGGCAATCTGATACCTCGCTTATTTGGCGGCTCGAAGGCTAGGTGACGATGCAACTCGGTCTTATTGGCTACTATAGCGACTTCGTGGTCTATCCGCTGGTTATCGCCGCACTGGCAGTTGCAGGGCTGATCGAGGCCGGCGAAGACAATGCGCCAGGCTGGATCGGCACGGTCCTCGCCTGTCTCTTCCTCTGGACGCTGACCGAATACGTGCTGCACAGGTTCGTGCTTCATCACATTCCCTACATCAAGGACCTGCATGAGCGTCACCATGTCGAGGAGCGCAGTTCTGTGGGCACGCCGACCTGGCTCAGCCTTGGGGTGCATGCGCTGGTCGCGTTTGTGCCCGTCTGGATGGCTTCAGGTTTCGCAGCCGCAAGTGCTGTAAGTTGCGGGCTGATGCTGGGGTACCTTTGGTACATCAGCATCCACCACATGATCCATCACTGGCATCCTAGCCATCCGAGGTATCTGTACACGCTCAAGCGCCGCCACGCCGTGCATCATCACATCGACGAATCGGCCAATTTCGGTGTTACGTCGGCACTTTGGGATCGGGTCTTCGGTACGGCGCGGCTCTGAATCCAGGGGCCTGCCCCCCGCCGCTCAACGCCTCTTTCCGCGACCGCCGGGAGACTTGGCCCCGCGCGGCCCGCTCTGAACCGGCGTGTTGTGCTGGTTTTCGTCGGACAGTTTGCGCCAGCGGGCAAGGCGCTCCGGGTCCAGCGTCCCGGCCTTCAAGGCAGCCTGCACCGCGCAGCCCGGCTCATGCACATGCGTGCAGTCGCGGAACTTGCAGAGCGGGGCGAGTTCGGTGATTTCGGCAAAAAGTGTGTCGATGCCGGAGGCGACATCACTGACGTGCAACGTCCGCATGCCGGGCGTGTCGATCACCCAGCCGCCACCTGCGATGGCGTGCAACGATCGCGACGTGGTGGTGTGGCGTCCCTTGGCATCGTGTTCGCGGATGCCTCCGGTCTGTTGCGGCGATTGCTGCGCCGGTCCGGCCAGCGTATTGACCAGCGTCGATTTGCCGACGCCGGAAGAGCCGATCAGCGCCACCGTTTGGCCGGCGCCGCACCAGGCGACCAGCGCGGTCGCGGCATCCGCGGTGCGCGGGTTCAGCGTCACGACGGCCAGTCCACGCTGCAGCGCCGCAGCCTGCTTCTGGTATGCCTCGGCGTCCTCAGCCGTGTCTGCCTTGGTCAGCAGGATCACCGGTGTCGTTCCTGCCTCGTTGGCGAGCGCCAGATAGCGCTCGAGCCGGGCGGGATTGAAGTCGGCATTGCAGGAGGTGACGATGAACAGCGTGTCGACATTGGCCGCGGCAAGTTGCGGCACCCTGCCGCCCTGGGTGCGGCGTTCCAGCACCGTCTTGCGGGTCAGGCGGCGCTGCACAAGCTTGTCATGCGCGTCGACGAGCACCCAGTCGCCGACGGCATAATCACCAGTGTTCGCTTGCGCCGGCAGCGTCAGATCGACTGGCCCTGCCTGGGACAGGCCGGTCAGGCGGTCGCGATGAACCGTGGCGATACGCGTCGGGACGAGATTGGCTTCGCCGGGCTCGATCTGGTCGCCGAAGAAATCCGTCCAGCCCAGGCTGGCGAGCGATGGCTTGGAGTGATCCGTCAAGGCTTTGACCACGGCGTCGCGGACATTGGACAGTATCCCTGGCAAAATCGAAGGAGAGGCGGACCTCGGTTGGGCGATTGCGCAAGCCGTGTATGGGCGGCGCGGCGACTTTTGGCAAGCAGGGCCATGGCCGATAGCCGAGCGGCAAGCTTCAACTCGGAACCAAAAAGCGCGGCATCGAACTGCCGGTCTTCGCCTCGCCGACAATTGCCGGCGCCGCTTCGCTTATCGCGGGTAGCTGGCCTTGCTGCTAAGGCCGTGGCCGGCGGTCAGCCCGTCGCACCGGCGTAGATGTCGAGCACTTCCGCCACGCTGCCGATCAGCAACTCCCTGGCCTTTGGCGCCGCGGACCCGTTCGCCACCGCTGTGTCGAGACGGCCAAGATACTGGCTGATGAGGGGTGGGGGAATGTCCCGGTCACCGAGCGCCTGCATCAGCGCGTCCGTGGCTTGCCGGGCCGCCAGCGCCGGCCAGTAATAGCGGATGCGGTCGCTGTAGGAAAAATGCCGCTCTATCCGCTGCTCGGTCGCGGAGCCGTGGTAGTGGTTCTTCCAGTTGCCGGGCGCCGCCTGCATGGCGCGCTCCATCGCCGCCGGCAGGCTTTCGCGCGCCGGGTCGGGAACGAGGATATCGGCGATGTGGCTCAAGCCATAGAGCGCCTCGCGCAGCGCGAAGGTCAGCCATGGCCCGACCTTGAGGATGGCAAAGCCATCGTCGGCCAGTGCGGTCAGCGCCGTCACCGGCTGGTAGTCGGTCGAATGGGCCTCGAAGACGAATTGCGGCAGGTCGCGCAGCGTGCCGGCCAGCGCCTGGGCGCGTTCCGGCCTGTAGGCGATCACCTCCGCATTGCCGAATTCGACGCCCGGCTGCACGACGATACCGATCGCACGCGAAAAGGCCTTGTCCAGACCAAGGCGGCTGAACGCCTGCCGGTGGATACGGACGGTTTCAAGTGCCGCCTCGGGCGTTGTCACCGCCAGATGGTCCATCGCTTCAAGGGCACCGCCCGGCACCGGCACTTCGGTGCCGATAACGTAGACAGGCTTGGCGCCGCCCGTTCGGTCGGCCGCGGTCTCCGCCACCGCGGCCAGTTCGGCGGCGCGCTCTGCAATCGTCGCGTCGGGCGGCGCCGCGCCTTCGCCGGCGCAGCCCATGCTGGCGTCGAGATGGATCTTGGTGAAGCCGGCCTCGGCATAGGCGTCTACCATGCGCGAGGCCTTCTGCATGGCCTCGGGCGCCGGAAGGTCCTTCCACGGATTGGGCCCGAGGTGGTCGCCGCCGAGCACCAGCCTGTCCAGGGGAAAGGCGACCTTGTCGGCGATCACCTCGACCAAGCGGCGGAAATCGCCGGGCGTCATGCCGGTGTAGCCGCCCTCGTGGTTGACCTGATTGCAGGTCGCCTCGATCAGCACGTCGGCGCCACGTGCCTTGCCATGGCGCAGCGCCGCCTCGATGACCAGCGGATGGGCCGAACAGACCGAGGCGATGCCGCGGCGTTCGCCGGCCGCGCGACGCGTCGCGATGGCAGCCAGCCTGTCCGTCGCCTGGCTCATGCCGGCGCTCCGGTCTCGGCAGTCTCGATGAACGCTTCGACTGCGGCGAGGGAAGCTATGCCCTCCATCGGACCCTTTTTGGTCACGGCCAGCGCGCCGCAGGCATTGGCGACCTTGAGCGCTTTTTCAGGTGCTGCCCCGCGCAGCCAGAAGGAGACGAAGGCCGCGGCAAAACAGTCACCGGCGCCGGTCGGGTCGATCTCGTCGACGACGAAGCCGGGCGATACGGTGCGCCCGGCACGGTCGTGGTGAACGGCACCCTGCGCGCCTTTCTTGATGACCACCGCCGAAATGCCGCGTTCCAGCATTTCGCGCACCGCGCCTTCCTCGTCGGCGGCCTTGGCGAAGGTGAACAGTTCCGGGCCGCTGGGCAGGAAAAGATCCGTCCGCGACAGCACGAAACTCAACGCTTGGCGCATGCCGGGCAGATCGAGCATCTCCTTGCGGATGTTGGGGTCGAAGGAGACCGTGCCGCCGCGCGCCTTGACCGCTTCGATACCGATGCGGGCCACCTCGATCGTTTCCGGCGAGAACAGCGACGTGCCCATGACATGAAAATGATCAGCCCCCGCCAGCAGCGCACGCGCCTCGGCGCCGATCTCGATCAGGCCGGCGGCACTCTGCTTGATGTTGTAGACAAAGTGCCGGCTGCCATCCGTCTCGTAGGTGACGAAGGCCGTTCCCGTCGCCGCGCCTCGATGCACCTTGATGGCCGAGATATCGGCGCCGTCGGAACGCAGGCGCTCGATGTTCAAATGTCCGAAATCGTCGTCGCCGACCGCGGCGATCAGGCCTGCCGGCTGGCCGAGCCGCGCCGCCTGGTCGACGAAAATCGCCGGTGCACCGGAAGGAAACGGGCCGATGAGCGGGCCGGGAGCGAGGAAACTCTGGCCGATCCGCTCGGCCATGATCTCGACCAGGATCTCGCCGGCGCAAACCAGTTTCTTCATGTTCTCACCATGTCGCTGGATGGCGTTGGGCTCGCCCGGCTGCACCATGCTCCGCTTTCCAACCCGAACCCTATGTCTTCAATTTTAGAGCGTCAATAAATAATTTGACGCACGTAATGTTTTTGCGCTGTATTGGGAACTGTGAAAATTTGACTGAATAAGTTCGGTCAAGCATTGCTGCTTCCGGTCAACGGCCGCATGACTGGTGATGGCTCGCGTCCGGTCGGCGATGACGGCAAGGGGATCAGGAGTATCGATGGCGGAGAAGACACACCGCACGATGGATGACTTCGCCCAGGCATGTGGCGTGTCTCGGCCGACGCTGTCCAAATATTTCGACGATCCGGCGAGCGTGAAGCCGGCGACGCGGGCGCGTATCGAAGCCGCCCTGCGCTCCTCGGACTATCAGCCGAACCTTTTCGCGCGCAACCTCAACCGCAAGCGCACCCGTAACATCGGCATCGTCGTGCCGACGATCACCGATCCGTTCTATGCCGAGATGGTCAGCCGTATCGAATTTCGCTGCCGCGACGAAGGCTACTGGCCGATCGTCATCTCCTCGCATGGCTCGCCGAAGCTGGAGGCGGAGTCGGTCAGGACGCTGCTGTCACTGAAGGTGGCCGGCGCGATCATCGCTCCGCTCGGCCTGGCCTCCGACCGAAATGTTTTCGACAAGCTCGGGCAGGACATTCCGATCGTCTATTTCGACACCTATATCGAGGGCGATACGCCGTTCGTCGGCAACGACAACCGGCAGAGCGTGTCGACCATCGTCGATTATCTGTGCCGGTCGGGTGAGCCCCCGGCCTATATCGACATTCCGCATGTCAACCACAACTCCGGCGAACGCCAGGCAAGCTACATCGTCGCGATGGAAACCGCCGGCTTCAAGCCGGTCGTGATCGAGGCCGCGCGCGATTACACCTGGGACTTCGAACGGGTCGGCTACGAGCAGATGGAAAGAATGCTGGAGGCCGGCAACTTGCCCGGCCGCACCATCCTGTGCGCCAACGATCGTCTCGCCTTTGGCGTGATGGCTGCCGCGTATTCGCGCGGCCTGAAGGTCGGCCGCAGGTCCGATTGCGATCTGCGCGTTGCCGCCCATGACGATCATCCGCTGAGCCGCTACACCTGTCCGGCGCTCACCACCATGGCGCAGGATTTCACCGCCATGGCCGGCCGCAGCGTCGAGATCCTGCTGGCCCTGCTGGACGAGGCCGATCCGCCGAAGCAAAGCCTGGCACGCACGGTCAAGCTCGATGCCACCCTGGTGATGCGTCAGTCGGCCTAAGCGTCAGCGACCCTGGGTCGAAATGGCGCCAGGCAGCCACCGCCTCGGCCACCGCTTGCCGCGCGGCTGGGATATGGCGTCCCATCGAGACGAAACCATGGATCTGGCCCGGCCATTGCCGCAGGATCACTGGCACGCCTTCGGCCTGCAGGCGCGCGGAATAGGCTCCCCCTTCGTCGGCGAGGATGTCGAAGCCCGCAAGCGCCACGAACGCCGGTGCGACACCGGCGATATCAGACGCCAGCAGGGGCGAGACGCGCCAGTCCAGCATGTCGTCGGGCGTTCGCACATAGCGGTCGCGGAACCATGCCATGGTGGTTGCGGTAAGCCCGAAGCCGTCGCCGAAACGCCGGTAGCTGTCTGCTGTCTGACGTGCGTCGGTGTTGGGATAGATCAGGATCTGCGCGGCAAGCGGTGGTGCCAGCCCATCGCGGGCGAGCAACGCCAGGACGGCGGCGAGATTGCCGCCGGCGCTGTCGCCGGCAACACCGATGTGGGCCGGGTCAATGCCGAGATCGGCGGCGTTCCGCGCCATGAAGCGCAGTGTCGCCAGCCCATCCTCCAGCCCGGCGGGAAATTTGTGCTCCGGCGCCAGGCGATAGTCGGGGCAGACAATGACGGCGTTGCCGAGATTGGCCAGCCACCGGCAGATCTCGTCATGCGAATCGAGATTGCCGATGACCCAGCCGCCGCCATGCAGATAGAGCAGCGCCGGCGCCCCGCTCGGCAGTGCGCCGATGCCGCGATGGATGCGGACAGTGATGGGGCCGTTCGGCCCGTCGATCTGCTGTTCCAAGGTCGCGGCGACCGGCTCATGCTCGCCCTGCAGCGTCGGGAACGAGACGTTGTAAGCGGCGCGCGCCGCCGCCACGCTGCCGTTCTCGAACGGCTCGCCGCCGGCAGCGCGGCCGATTTCGAGAACGCGCCGAGCATCCGGATCGAGTGTCATGGTCATGTCCTCAGGCCAGCAGGTCGCTTGCCTCTTCCTCGGTCAGCAGGGCCGGTTGGACGACATCGCCCGAGACGGCGACCGAGCCCTGTGTTTCACCGGAGCGCAGGATCGCCTCCATGATCTCCAGCACATGCAGCGCGAGGCTGCCGGAGGCGCGTGGCGTGTTGCCGGTTTGAAGCGAGCGCACCAGATCGGCGACGCCGAGCATGCGATAGTTGGCGCGATCGGGTGCCGCATAAGGCCAGTTGCGAGCGCCATAGAACTCGCCTTCGCTGGCGAAATCCTTCCACCCGGCGCCGCGTTCGGACAGCGACACGGTGCCGCCGAACGTATCGGGGTCGGGCAGGCGCAGCGAGCCGTCCGTGCCGTGCAGTTCGATCGGATGATTGGAGTGGCGAAAGACATCCCATGAGGCGCCGAAGGTGACAGTCGCGCCGGAGCGGAATTCGAGCAGCGACAAAACGTTGGTCGGCGTGCCGACCTTGAATGTGGTGTTCTTGAATGGCCCTTCGGCGGATATCAGCCGCTCCTCCTGGCCGCGTGTCGCCATCGCCATGACGCGCTCGACCGGGCCGAGCAGATTGACCAGCATGGTTAGATAGTAGGGGCCCATGTCGAACACCGGGCCGCCGCCCGGCTGGTAGTAAAATTGGGGGTTGGGATGCCAGTGCTCCATGCCGCGGCCCATCATGAAGGCGGTGCCGGTGACCGGGCGACCGATGGCACCCTCGTCCATCAGGCGGCGCGCCCGGCGTCCGGCGGCACCCAGGAAGGTGTCGGGCGCCGAGCCGAGCAGCAGGCCGCGCGACCTCGCCTCGTTGACCAGGCGCTGTCCGTCGGCGGCCGAGGTGGCGAGCGGCTTTTCGGTGAAGACGTGCTTGCCGGCGGAAAGTGCTGAAAACGAAATGTCGAAATGCGCCGCCGGAATGGTCAGGTTGAGGACAAGATCGATCTCGGTGTCGGCCAGCAGCGCATCGACGCCGAGCGCCCGGATGCCATATTCTTTCGCCCGCACCGCCGCCATGTCGGCCGAGATATCGGCGCAGGCGCGCAATTCGATCCCGCCGAAGAGGGCGGCGTTGCGCAGGTAGGTCATCGAGATATTGCCGCATCCGACGACGCCGATCCCGAGTTTCGTCTTTGTTTTCCCGTGCATTTTCGATCGTACCTCCCAACGCGGTCATGGTCTGCCGGATCCGCCCAGCCGGCAACGGATCGCCTTCGCAGGGGCTATACAACATTTTAAATATTGACGCGCGTAAAATTTTTATACAACATGCGAAAATGCTGGCGCGATACCGGGAGGCTGCCAGCCCTAGGAGGAGAAAATGACAGACATGAAAAACGGCCGACAGCCGGTGCTAAGCCCGTGGGTCATGTGCGCATTGGATATCTCCGTCGCGGCCAGGGACGGCGACGGGGTCAGGCATAGATCACCTTGGCCCCGGTCCTATCAAGCTGGCTGCGTATCGGGCCGGACAGGCCATCGTCGGTGATCACAACATCGACGCTCGACAGCGAAAAGGCCTTGGAGGTCCCGCTGACGCCCCATTTGCTCGAATCCGCAAGAAGGACAACGCGCCGGGCCATGCGCACGAGGTTTCGCTTCGTTCGCGCCATGTCTTCGTTCACGTCGACCACATCCAGTGACGAGTCAATCGCATGCGCTCCAACAAAGACCTGATGCGCTACCAAGCCGCCGAGAGCCGTGTCGGCATCGGTGATCAGCGTGCTCACCGTGTCTGGATAGACCCGGCCACCGATCATGTGAACGTCGAGCCCGGGCCGATGCATCAGATGCTGCACGATATTCATCGCCGTGGCCGCGACCACGACATTGCTGAGCGGCGGTAACAGCATGGCAACCTGCATCAATGTCGAGCCGCCGTCGAAGATGACCGATTGGTTGTCCTCGAACAGTTCTATCGCTGCCCGGGCGATGCGTTTCTTTGCATCGAGGTTCGTTTGCATCCGCCTGGCGAACGCGGCCGTGGTCGAATCTGTGGTCCGGGTCACCGCCCCTCCACGGGTCTTGGTCAGCAGTCCCTTGCGGTCCAGTATCTCGAGGTCGGAGCGCACCGTGACTTCCGACACGCCAAAATCGTCTGACAGGTCCTTGATGCGAACCTGTCCGCTGCGTTGCACTTCACCCAGGATCAATTGGCGTCTCTGCTCTGACAACATTGCCCTGTCCTTGCCTCCATGTGCCAGGCGATCGCCCTGGCCTCGGTTGACTCTACCAAAAATACGCGAATTCGAAAGATTTCGAAAGATTGCATTTATCCTTTCTTTCGCAAACACTGATCCAGGGATTTTGAATTCAATCGATTGGAGAGTTTTGGACTCATGAGCCTCGGAACCAAGGTGCGCCTGGCGCGCCTCTTCTCACATCCATCGGGGAATCTTTTTGGCGGCGCGGTCGACCACTTTGTCGGCTATGGCGACGTGCGCAAAGGAGGTCTTGCCGACCTGCCGGGCGCGCTTGCACGCGTCATGGTAGGCAAACCCGACTACGTCAGCATCCAGCCGGGCACCGCGCGCCATCTGTGGCCGCAATACGCGGGCAAGGCTTCCCTGGTGATCCAGGCCGGCTGCTTCACCCCAGACGATCGCATCAGTGAACTGATTGCAACGCCCGAGGATGCGGTGCGCGCTGGCGCCGATGCGTTGGCCGTGGCCATTCCGGTGCGCGGCGCGACCGAGGGCAAATACATACGCTGGCTGACCGATTCGGTGAATGCGGCGGCCCGTTACGGCATGCCGGTGGTGGCGCATATCTACCCTCGCGATTTCACCGACGGGGCAAAAATCGTCTTCACCCCCGACGAGATCGCCTATGCGGCACGCATCGGCTACGAGTCCGGCGTCGACGTGATCAAGATCGGTTACACCGGCGATTTCGAGTCGTTTCGAGAGACCGTTCGGACCTGCCCGGTGCCGGTTGTGATCGCCGGTGGACCGAAGACCGACACGCTGCTCGGCGCCCTTCAGCAGACGGCGGACGCCATCCGTGCCGGCGCGCGCGGTGCCGTGGTGGGCCGCAATCTCTGGGGGCATGGCGACCCGGAAAAGGCAGCGATTGCCTTTCGGGGCGTCATCCACGACGGCCTTTCGGCGCAAGACGCCTTGGCGAAGGCGAGTGCCTGAACGATGCCCACCGTCCCTTCAATCCTCGGCTTCGGAGCTATTGCGATCGACGACATCGTCTATGTCGATCAGCCGTTGTCGGCGGGCAAGGGGAAGGTTCTGCAAAGTGCCCGGGCTTTCGGGGGAAATGTCGCGACGGCACTTGCCGCCGTCGCGCGGCTCGGCGGAACCGCCGGCTTCGTCGGATGGCTGGGCAGCGCCGCCGACGACGCCGTGTTGTGCGATCTCGTTGCGAGCGGCGTTGAAACCGCGTTCGCGCCGCGCCACCCGAACGCGCGCCCGGTGCGCTCGCGGATCACCGTCGGTTCGGATGGGGAGCGGTTCATCGCGTATGACGACGAAGCGATGCTGGGCACCGCGCCGGACTTTCCGGACGAGGTTCTCAGCCGCGCGACCGTCCTGATCGTCGATAGTTACGGGATCGGGTCGCTGGATGTCGTGGCTCGGGCTCGCGATCTCGGCCTGGCGATCCTCGGCGATGTCGAATGGAGCCGCGGCCCAGCCACCGAGAGACTGATCGGGCTCTGCGACCATCTCATTCTTCCGCTCGGCTTTGCGCGGGCCGCCACGGGCCGCCGCTCGCCGGCCGAGATACTAGATGCATTGTGGTTGCCGTCGCGGTCCGCCGTGGTTCTGACGGATGGCGGCAGGGGTGTCTTCTATCGCGGACGCGGCGAGACAGGGCTCTGGCACTTGCCTCCGTACCGGGTTGCCGTCGTCGACTCGACCGGCGCCGGTGACTGCTTTCATGGCGCCTATGCCCTTGCATTGACGCGCGGGGCCGACACCGCAGGCCGGGTCGCATTCGCGGCCGCGGCGGCGGCCCTTTCGATAACGGGGCGGGGCGGGCGCGAGGCGCTTCCGAACAACGACCAGGTCACGGAACTCCTGGCATCGACGAACGCGCCGTCGGCAGTCGAACTGAAGTATGCGCGGCTCCATACCGGAACATAGACCGAACTATCCCGAGGAAATATTCGCAGGTGAACATAGGCAAAGGACAATCATAAAGATCAGTGGCTTGGACTTGTGGAGGGAGGAATATGGCAGAAGTCGTTCTTGAGAATATCTGCAAGACATACGGGAACAATTTTCACGCAATCGACCAATTGAACCTGTCGGTCGAGGATGGCGAGTTTTTGATTCTCGTCGGGCCGTCCGGCTGTGGCAAATCCACCGCGTTGCGAATGATCGCGGGATTGGAGGACGTCACCAGCGGCAGCCTTCGGATCGGCGGAGTCGACGTTGTCGACATGCCGCCCAAGGACCGCGACATCGCGATGGTCTTCCAGAGCTACGCTCTCTACCCGCATATGACGGTGTTCGAAAACATCGGCTTTTCGATGCGGCTGGCAGGCAAGCCGAAGGCCGAGCGCAAAAAGCGCGTGGACGAGATCGCCAAAACCCTTCAACTGACGTCTCTGCTGGACAGCAAACCCGCGAACCTTTCAGGCGGACAGCGTCAAAGGGTTGCCATGGGCCGCGCCATGGTGCGCGAGCCGGCAGCCTTTCTCATGGACGAACCCCTTTCCAATCTGGACGCGAAACTGCGTGTTCAAATGCGCGCCGAAATCACCAGTCTGCAAAAGCAGCTCGGCGTAACGACCATATATGTGACCCACGACCAAACCGAAGCCATGACGATGGGCGACAGGGTCGCGGTGTTGAAAGGCGGCGTGCTGCAGCAGGTAGACACACCCAAGAGGCTCTATGAATTGCCGGTGAACGCCTTCGTTGCCGGCTTCATCGGGTCTCCTTCGATGAACCTTTTCGAGGCGACCCTGACGGGCGACGAACTGATGTCCGGCGCCTTAGCCATCCGGCTGCAGGATGCAGCCTTCGTCCGCAGGCCGGGCTTGAGGTCGTATGCGGGGCGCAAGGTCGTGTTCGGGATACGACCGGAGGATCTCTATGACAGCAGCCTCGAATCCGGCCGCAAGTATCAGACGATACCGGCAAAGGTGACCTCGATCGAAGAACTCGGATCCGAACATATCGTTCATCTCAACATCGACGCGGTCCGGGTGGACTCCGGCGACCCTGACGCGGTGCAGGATTTCGGCCGGGCGTCGAATGCGGTGGCGAAATTCGAACCGGTCAGCACAGTCCGCTCCGGCGAGGAAATCAGGTTGGCCCTGGATGACGCCAAGCTCCATTTCTTCGATCCCGAGACGCATCTGGCGATCTGAATATCCGCGACAAGACCCGCGGGCGAGGGTGAGGCGCCTGCATAAGAAGACTTCTGAATAACAGACGATCGGCCGCATTGTGCGGTCGAATATAAAGAAGGAGGAGAAAATGACGTTTCGTATAAAGCCCACGATGCTGAAAATAGCCGCGGCCGCATGGTTGCTTGGCGCAACCGGAGCCATGGCGGATACGACGCTGGAATTCACCCAATGGTGGGAGCCCGAATTGCCGGCTGGCTCGCTCAGGGCAATCATGGATGACTTCGAGGCCGCAAACCCCGGTATCAAGGTGACGCTGGTCAGCGGTCCCTACGCGACCACGCGAGACCAGATCTCGGTTGGTGCTGCAACCGGAACGCTCAGCGACGTCGTCGGGCTCGACGGTGCCTGGGTGAACAATCTGAATGCGCAGAACGCACTCGCCGACATGAATCCGATGATGGATGCGAGCGGTTTCGACAAGAGCCAGGTCGCGGACATCATCAAGGTGGACGGCAAGGCGGTGATGTTTCCCGTGGCTTCCTTCGTCTATCCGGTCTTCGTGAATTTGGACCTCGCCGCCCAGGCAGGCGTGACCAAGCTGCCGTCGACCCGTGCGGAGTTTCTCGAAGCCGCCAAGAAGATGACGCACGCCGACAAGAACCAGTATGGCTGGGTGCTGCCCCTGTCGCTGCAAACGCCATCCGGCGTCCAGAACGACATGATGTCGTGGGTTTGGGCTTCGGGTCAGTCGATGATGGCGAGCGGCAAGCCGGACCTTGAGGGCAAACCGGTGGTGGATATGCTCGCCTTCGTCAAATCACTCAACGACGCCGGCACCATCTCGCCCGGCATTGCCACCAAGACCGAGCAGGAAAAGGTCGAGGAATTCGTCAACGACCGCGTCGGGATGATGATCGACTCGCTCGCGCATGTGAACCTCATCCGCAAGCGCAATCCCAAGCTGAACTTCGACCTCATCCCGGTCCCGGTCGTGGAGAACTATACCGGCAAGCGCGGCCTTCCCTATGCCTCCTGGGGCATCGGCATCTCTGCTGCCTCGAAACATCAGGAAGAGGCCTGGAAACTCGTCCAATATCTGATGAGTGAAAAGGTGAACGCCAAGCTCGTGTCGCTTGCAAACGCCTTCCCGGGCAACGTCAACGCCAAGCCCGATTTCGTGACCTCGGACAAGGCTTTCGGCAAGGCCTTTGAAATCTTCAAGACCGGCTATCTCGCCAATGAGTTCACGGGCCTGCCGGTGGCTGAAGACCTGATGACCCAGTTCGACGTGCAAGCCCAGAAGATGCTCGCCGGCGAGCAGTCTCCGGAACAAGCCGCAGCCAC
Organism: Mesorhizobium sp. M1409; assembly: GCF_040317535.1. Taxonomy (NCBI): domain Bacteria; kingdom Pseudomonadati; phylum Pseudomonadota; class Alphaproteobacteria; order Hyphomicrobiales; family Phyllobacteriaceae; genus Mesorhizobium; species Mesorhizobium sp. M1409. The sequence continues at coordinate 103,725 of NZ_JAMYKV010000010.1, read as the reverse complement.
CGCTCAGAAGGGCTGGATGGCGAAATTCTGATCGGCCTGTTCCCGTTTGCTATCTTCGACCGGGTGGCCTGACTTCGGGCAGGCCCCCCGGCAACAACGGATCGGCAATTTGAGATGGACCTGTTTCCGAAGCTTACCTTCTCTTGAAGGCGTATCCCAAGGTTGGCATATGACCCGGCAAAAGCGCTCCCACCACAAGCTGAAACGAGCCGTCGCACCCTACCTCTATCTGTCGCCCTCGCTGCTCATAATCGGGCTTCTGATGCTGCTGCCGATGGTGACGGTGATTGCCTACTCGTTCCAGAACAGCGCGGTGCTGCGTCGTGACCCATCCTTTGCCGGACTGAAACACTACCAGGCGATCTTCGACGATCCCGTGTTCTGGGCTTCGCTGTGGCACACGCTCTACTTCACATGCATGAGTGTCATTTTCCACATGACCATCGGCATGGTCTTCGCGCTCATGCTGAACAGCGACCGCATCAATCCGACGCTGCGCAATATTCTGCGCGTGCTCTACATACTGCCCTGGCTGTTCACCGCGGTGATTATCGCCGTGATCTGGCGCCTCCTGCTTGAGCCGAACGGTGTCGTGAATAGCATTCTCATGCAAATCGGCGTCATCGGTTCCAAGGTCGAATGGTTTTCCTCGCCTGAGACCGCGCTGCACGCCGTCACCTTCGCCAATATCTGGGCGGGCTATCCGCTCTTCATGGTCAGCCTGCTCGCGGGTTTGCAGGGCATTCCCAAGGATTTCTACGAGGCCGCCGATATCGACGGAGCAAAAGCCTACCAGAAGCTGATCTTCATCACCATCCCGATGCTGATGCCGATCATCATCAGCATCTCGCTGCTCGACTTCATCTGGACCATGCAGGTCTTCCCGTTAATCTGGATAACGACCGGCGGTGGCCCGATCTACTCGACCGAGGTCCTCAGCACCTACACGTACAAGCTGGCGTTTTCGAGCTACAACCTGTCGCAAGCTTCGGCGAGCGCTGTGGTCATCTTGTTGATCTCTCTCGGCCTGACGCTGTTCTATATTCGCTATCAAAAGGCTCGGTAGTCACCATGAGGAAAAGGCATACGCCGAAAGACAGGCTGATCACCGTCGCGCTCCATCTAGCGCTTGCTGCGGGGCTCTTTTTCGCGGCATTCCCGATCTACTGGATGCTGAGCAGTTCGTTCAAATCGAATACCGAAATCTTTGCCCTGCCACCAACCATCCTGCCAAAGGCCTTCACGTTGGAAGCGTATGCAGCCATCCTTGGCGACCCGGTAAAACTGCGCTTCTTCTTCAATAGCTATTTCGTGGCGGGAGCGGTGACCGTGCTGACGGTGCTGATCGCCTTGCTGGCGGCCTACGGGTTCAGCCGCTTCGACTTCCGCGGCAAGGGCAGCCTGAACACACTCATCATCAGCACGCAGACGATTCCGCCTATCACACTTCTGATCCCCTTCTTCGGGCTTGTCGTCTCATACGGTATCTTCGATACCTACGTCGCACTGATCCTGACTTACCTGGTGTTTACACTGCCGTACGCGATCCTGCTGATGACGGGATATCTGAACACCTTGCCCCGCGATCTCGATGAAGCCGTGGCTGTCGATGGCGGCTCCAGTTGGACAGCGCTTTGGCGGGTGATCGTCCCGATTTCACTGCCTGGTATCGTGGCGACGTCGGTCTACACCTTCTTGTTGTGCTGGAACGAATTTCTCTTTGCGCTGACGCTGACGAAGTCAACGTCCATGCGCACCGTCCCGATCGGCATCCAGCTGTTGATGGGGCAGCACGCCTTCGAATGGAACCAGATGATGGCGATGAGCGTGCTCGGCTCGCTACCGCTCTTGCTCATCTACCTAGTTGCCCAAAGGTATTTCCTCGCCGGCATGACCGCAGGCTCGGTCAAGTAGGATGTCCATCCCAAGGAGAACCGAAGGAGCAGGCCCCCGCCTATCGCAATCGGTGATTGGGCCCTGTCTGCTGGCAGGCGGCATCGCCGCGGCCGCGGCCGTCGTCACCGTTCCGCCGATCGTGCTCGTGCTGCTCTCTTCCCGCGCCACATCATCGAACGGCTGACGCAGGGCGCATCAAGGAATAGGCAAGGAATGAAAGGATGAACGTGAAAGACCTCAAAGTCGGCTGCCAGACCTTCACCTGGGAAATGCTGGGAGACCGGTTCACCGGCGGTCCCGACGATCTCTTGAAGGCGATCGCCGATGGCGGCTACGCCGGCATCGAGATCACCGACACCATGATCGGCCATTATGCCGGTAAGCCGTCGGAGTTCGCGACCGCGCTGAAGGCGTCCGAGCTGACGCTCGTCTCCTTCGCCTTCGGTTCGAAGAGCGGTTTTACGCTCAAGGAGAAGATTGGCGCCGACCTCGAGGCGGCGCAGCGCTGGATCGACTTCGCCGTCGCCTTTCCTGGCGCGCTGGTGTCGATGGGCTCGGCGACGGTCGTCTCCGACGGTCCGCGTGAAGACAAATTCGCGATTGCAGCCGAATTCTACAACCGCGCCGCCGAGATCGGCCGCAAGGCTGGTGTCGATGTCGCGGTGCACCCAAGCTCGCACCACAACACGCTGCTGTTCGACCGCGCCGATTACGACACGATCTTTGCCTTGCTCGACCGCGATCTGGTCGGCTGGGTGCCGGATACCGGCCATATCCTGCGTGGTCACAAGGACATGTCCGACACGCTGCGCACTTATCGCGACCGCATCCGCTACATCCACCTCAAGGACGTCGATGCCAACGGCACCTGGGCGATGCTCGGCAAGGGCGTCTGCGACACGCCAGATGTCATCGAGATTGCCGGCACCGCGCCACGCTTCAACGGCTGGCTGGTGCTGGAGGAGGAATCCGACACGGCCGCCGCCGATCCCGCCGGCGCGGTGAAGACCAACCGCCAGACAATGCGCTCCTACGGCGCCTGAAGAACGAGACGATGATCAAGAAACAGGACAGACGCCTCAGGGTCGGCGTGCTCGGCTGCGGCCCCATCGCGCAGTTCGCGCATCTGGAATCCTGCGTCAAAGCCGGCAATGCCGACCTTTACGCCATCTGCGACGCGGCACCCGATCTGCTTGCCCGCATGGGCGCCACCTACGAGCCCGAAAAAATGTACGCCGACTATGACGAGATGCTCGCCGATCCGGAACTGGAGGCGGTGATCGTCGCCACCTCGGACGCCTATCACGTGCCGATGTCCATCAAGGCGCTCGATGCCGGCAAGCATGTCTTGTGCGAAAAGCCGATCGGCACCTCGGTGGAAGAAGGCGAGGCGCTGGCCGAAGCAGTCAGGCGCTCGGGCAAAGTTCTGCAGGTCGGGCACATGAAGCGCTTCGATCCGGCGCTGGAGGCCGCGCGCGATTTTGTCCGCGACGAGATCGGCGAGGTGCTGGCGCTGAAGGCGTGGTACTGCGATTCCACCCATCGCTACACCAACACCGACGCCGTTCAGCCGCTGCCCGTGACCAGCAAGCTGGCGCGCAAACCGGGAGGCAATCCGAAGGCCGATTTGCGGCAGTATTTCATGCTGGCGCACGGCTCGCATCTCGTCGACACGGCGCGCTTCCTGTGCGGCGAGATCGTCGCCGTGCGCGCCCGGCTCAACGAACGCTTCGGTGCCTATTGCTGGTTCGTCGAGACTGAGTTCGCCAGCGGCGCGCTCGGCCATCTCGACCTGACCGTCGCAGTACGGATGGACTGGCACGAAGGTTTTCAGCTTTATGGCGAGAACGGTTCGGTCATCGCCAAGACATTCAACCCCTGGTACTTCCGTGCCAGTGAGGTTGAGATCTTTCACGAGAAGACCGCCACTGCCCACAAGCCGCTCGGCGCCGACGGCCATTTCTTCCGCCGCCAGTTGGAAGGTCTTGCCCAAACCGTACTGGAAGGCACGCCGATGCGCGGCGCCAATGTCGAGGACGGCATCGCGTCGATCCGCGCCATGGTCGCTATCGCGCGTTCGGTGGAGACTGGCGAGCGGCTCGAACTCGCTTCGGTTTCGGGAGCGGTCTGATGCGTCTCGGCATCTTCGCCAAGACCTTTCCCGGTACCGAGCCGGCCGCGGTGCTCGCGGCCGTTCGGCAAGCGGGCTATGAGACGACGCAATTCAATCTCGCCTGCGCCGGCCTGCCGTCGATGCCGGATGCGATGCCGGCAAATGCCGTCGCTTCCATCCGCGCTGCCGCGCAATCGAGCGGCGTCTCACTTGCAGCACTTTCCGGCACCTACAACATGGCGCATCCCGACAAGGCAGTGCGCGACGATGGCCTTCGGCGTCTCGCCGTCGTCATCGAGGTTGCTGCTGCCCTGGACATCCCGCTGGTCACACTCTGCACCGGCTCGCGCAACGCAGCCGATCAGTGGGCGTATCACCCCGACAATGCCACGCCGGCCGCGTGGTCCGACATGGCCATCGAGATGGCGAAGGCGCTGGCGCTGGCCGAAGAGGCCGGCGTCGATCTCGGCATCGAGCCTGAGCAAGCCAACATCGTCACTTCCGCCAGGGACGCGACAAGGCTGATCGCCGAGATGGGATCGAAACACCTGAAGATCGTGCTTGATCCGGCAAACCTGTTCGAACAAGCCACGCCCGACGAGGCGCGCGCCATCGTCGCCGCCGCGATCGACGGGGCCGCCGGCCACATCGCCATGGCGCACGCCAAGGACCGCTTTGGCGACGGCCGCTTTGCCACCGCAGGACAAGGCATCGTCGACTTCCCGGATTTTGTCGCGCGGCTGAAGGCAGCGGGCTTCGACGGCCCGCTCGTCACCCACGGCCTGTCCGCGGAAGAAGCCCCCGGCGTCGCTGCCTTCCTGCGAGGGCTGCTCTGATGGGCGCCGCACCGTCGATCCTGCTGCGCGATGATGCATCGCTTCGTGTCTTCGACACGGGGCAGGGCAGGCTTCCCGTCATCTTCCAGCATGGCCTTGGCGGTGATGCAGCGCAGGTCGCGCAGAATTTTCCCGACAGGCCGTCATACCGCCGGCTCACCGTCGAATGCCGCGCGCAGGGCGATTCCGGCGCCGGCACCAAACGGCCCTTTTCGATCGCGATGTTCGCCGATGACGTGCTGGCCGCCGCCGATGCCGCCGGCGTCGACCGTTTCGTCGCCGGCGGCATTTCGATGGGCGCGGCGATCGCCTTGCAGCTTGCCGCCCGGTATCAGGACCGTGTCACCGGCCTCATCCTTGTACGCCCGGCCTGGGCTTTCGACGCGGCACCGCAAAACATGCGCCCTTACGCGGAAGTGGCGGAGCTCATTCGCAGTCGTCCACTGGATGAAGCGCGCGATGTCTTCGCGGCTTCCGCGACTGCCGCCCGCTTTCGCAAAGAAGCGCCGGATAATCTCGCCTCGCTGCTCGGCTTCTTCGCGCGCGACAACGCGGCCGTCTTGGCCGAGGTGATGCAAGCGATCGCAAACGATGGGCCCGGCGTGACGCGAGCAGCGGCCGCCGGCCTGGCAATCCCGACACTCGTCATCGGCAGCGGTGTCGATCTCGTCCATCCGCTGGCGACCGCCCGCAGCCTTGCCGACGCTATTCCCAACGCCGCCTTTGTCGAGGTGACGCCGAAGGCCACCGACAAGGATCGCCATTTCGCCGAAATCCGCGCTGCTATCGCGGGCTTTCTCGACACAAATTTCAACAACTAGGACCAGTCATGATCTCGAAACTCGTCTCAGGCCCGGCCGCTATCGCCGCATTGCCACGCGATCGCATGATCGCCGAATTCTCGCTGTGGTCCGCCGACCTCGCCAATTTCGAGAGCGATCTCAGGCGCATCGAGCCCTATGTCGATCTTCATCACATCGATGTGGCGGATGGGCATTTCGCCCCGTCCTTCCTGTTCTTTCCCGATCTCGTCGCCCGCATCGCCAGGCTGACGGCCAAGCCTATCCATGTCCATCTGATGGTCGATGAAGCAATCGTCGAGGCGCAGACGCGCCAGTTCATCGAAGCCGGCGCCGACATGATCAGCGTCCATGCCGAGAATGGCGAAGCGGGATTGCGCGCCGTGCGGCTGGCGCGGGAACTCGGCGCCGAGGCCGGCGTCGTGGTCAGGCTGGAGACGCCGGTCGAGACGGTGACGCCTTTCGTTTCCGAGGTCGCGTTCGTCACGCTTCTGGGTACGGCGATCGGCGTCAAGGGGCAGAGCCTGTCGGACAAGGCTTGCGACCGGTTGGGCACTGCCCGCGCCATCCTGAGGCAGGCCGACCGCGAGGCGGAAGTGGTTCTGGCGGCTGACGGCGGCATCCGCCATGAGACCGTGCCGCTGCTGCGTGCCGCCGGTGCCGAGACGGTGGTTCTCGGTTCGCTCGCCTTCGGCGACAAGGATCTCGCCGGCCGCATCGGCTGGCTGCACGGATTGAAGGTCGCGGCATGACGATACAAGCCGCCCTTGCGATCGATCTTGGTGGGACGGAGCTTCGCGCCGCCCTGGTCGACCGCGACGGCAAGATCCTGGCATTCGCGGCGGTGCCGACGCAGGCGCAGGCCGGCCCCGATGTGATTGTCGATCAGATCGCGGCACTTGCGGCAACCGTCCATGCCGAGGCGCCGGCGCTTGCAGTCGTCGGCGTCGGCGTCGGCGCGCCGGGACCGCTCGATCCGCTGGCCGGCATCGCCGTTGGCCCGCCGACACTCGCCGGCTGGCTGGACGTACCGCTTGCCGACATCCTCGAACGGCGGCTCGGCCTGCCGGTGCGGCTGGAGAACGACGCCAATGCCGCCGCACTCGGCGAATGGCGCTTCGGCGCCGGCCATGGCGCGCGCTCGCTGGTCTTCGTCACGGTTTCTACCGGCATCGGCGGCGGTGTCGTCGTCGACGGGCGCATCCTGCATGGCCGCCGTGGCCTTGCCGCCGAGATCGGCCATATGACCATCACCAATGAAGGCGAACGCTGTATATGCGGCGTCGTCGGCTGCTTCGAGGCGATCGCCTCGGGCACAGCGCTCGGCCGCCGCGCCACCGCTGCGACAACCGCCGGCGATGGCTCGAGCTTGCGGCACCTCTCAGGCGACGCCGAGGTGACCGGCCGCCATGTCGTCGAGGCGGCACGGCTGCGGGACGGTCTTGCCTCGGCCTTGCTGGACGAGGAAGCCCGCTGGCTGGGCATTGGCTTCACCAACCTCTTGCATCTCTATTCGCCCGATGTGCTGGTCGTCGGCGGCGGCATTGCCAACGGGCTCGACCTGATGCTGCCGACCATCGAGGCGACCATCAGGCAGCGCGCCATGCGCGCCTATCGCGACGTGCCGGTCGTTCAGGCCCAACTCGGCCGCCATGCCGGGCTGGTCGGCGCCGCCAGCCTCATCCTGTTCGATGATGTGGGCACGATTGCCGCCCGCATGCCTGTCGGCCCAAGCACATTTCCGGACACGAGGAGGGACTTCAATGGCTGAGCTCAAGCTGCGCGGCGTGCGCAAGTCCTATGGCAATGCCGAGGTGATCAAGGGTGTCGACCTCGATGTCGGTGACCGCGAGTTCGTTGTCCTCGTCGGCCCGTCGGGCTGCCGAAAGTCGACGCTGCGACTTGAACGACAGCGGCCGGAGGCAGTATGCCTCCGGCCGTTATTGGTATCAAACCGCACGGATTACTCGGCGGGAACGACGTCCGCCGGCAGGCTGTCGTCCGCCGTGCCCGCCAGGGCTCTCGCCAGCTTGGCCTCGTCGAGTTCGCCTTCCCAGCGCGCCACCACCAGCGTGGCGACGGCGTTGCCGACGAAGTTGGTCAGCGCCCGGCATTCCGACATGAAGCGGTCGACGCCGAGGATCAGCGCCATGCCGGCGACCGGCACCGCCGGAACGACCGAAAGCGTGGCGGCAAGGGTGATGAAGCCTGCCCCGGTGATGCCGGCGGCGCCTTTGGACGAAAGCATCGCAACCAGCAGCAGCAGGATCTGGTCGCCCATCGACAGGTGAATGTTGGTTGCCTGCGCGATGAACAGCGCAGCCAGCGTCATATAGATGTTGGTGCCGTCGAGGTTGAAGGAATAGCCGGTCGGAATGACCAGACCGACCACCGAGCGCTTGGCGCCGGCCTTCTCCATCTTCTCCATCAGCGAGGGCAGGGCTGCCTCGGACGAGGAGGTGCCCAGCACCAGCAGCAGCTCTTCCTTGATGTAGCGGATCAGCGCCAGGATCGAGAACCCGTTGTAGCGGCAGACCGCTCCCAGCACGACGAAGACGAACAGAAACGACGTCACGTAAAAGGTGCCGACCAGCATGGCGAGGTTGATGACCGCGCCGATGCCGTATTTGCCGATGGTGAATGCCATGGCACCAAAGGCTCCGATAGGGGCTGCCTTCATCAGCACGCTGACCAGCTTGAAGATCGGCGTCGTCAGCGCCTGCAGGAAATTGAGGACGGGCGTTGCCTTGTCGCCGACCAGCGCCAGCGCAATGCCGAACAGCACCGAGAAGAACAATACCTGCAGGATGTCGCCGTCGGCGAAGGCACCGACGATCGTCGTCGGGATGATGTTCATCAGGAAGCCTGTGACCGACTGGTCGTGCGCCTTTGCGGCATAGGTGTTTACGGTCGAGGCATCGAGCGTCGCCGGGTCGATGTTGAAGCCGGCGCCCGGCTGCACGACATTGGCCACGACAAGGCCGATGACAAGCGCCAGGGTCGAGAAGGTGAGGAAGTAGAGCATCGCCTTGCCGGCGACACGCCCGACCTTCTGCAGGTCGCTCATGCCGGCAATTCCCGTCGTCACCGTCAGGAAGATGACCGGGGCGATGATCATCTTGACCAGCTTGATGAAGGCGTCGCCGAGCGGCTTCATGCTCTCGCCGACCGACGGATAGAAATGGCCGAGCAGGATGCCGACGGTGATCGCGACGAGCACCTGCACGTAGAGTTGGGCATAGAAAGGCTTGCGCCGCGCGGAAGCCGCGCCTGAATGATCTGCGATGTGCATCGAACTCTCCCTGGCCGGATGGGCGAAAATGGACCGCCCTGCGTGACTTCTCCCATCGCGGCGCTCCGGTCGCACGCCGCTGCAAGGACTTTTGCAAGCGTCGTGCCAGATCGGGAAAAGGCCGGAATCCCAGGGTTTCCGCCTTTGTCAGAGGCCATGCGGGCAATGCCTGTGCGGATTTCCGCACAAGCAGCGTTTGCCTGGGCGGATTTTCGCATTACACTGGCCGCGAAGCCGGAGGGCTGGGAGGAAGAGGAGAGGGCAGACGTCGCAAGCAGGTACCGACAGTGGCTCCCCTGGATTTGCCGGCCGTGAATTGCTGCGCGAGGCCGCGCGCGATGGCCGCTGGCTTGTCGTGGTCGTCGCCCTCGTATTTCTGGCCGGCGCGATCGCAATTGCCGGGCGCATTGCCTCCGGCCAAGCGGCAGGCAATCTGCGCGACACAGCGCTTGCGGCCCTGCCGCTGGCGGCGGGGACGCTGACCGGCGAAATCGAAAAGCAGCGCCTGGTTCCCTTGGTGCTGGCACGAGACGACGCTGTGCGGGGCGCTCTGCGCCGAGCCGGAAAAATGCAAGAAAAGGCCCTCGACGACAAGCTCAAGGCGATTGCCGGCGATGCCTCGGCGTCCGCCATCTATGTCATCGACACGGCAGGCATCGCCATATCAGCCAGCAATGCCGGCGAGCCGACCAGCTTTGTCGGCATCGACTATAATTTTCGGCACTATTTTCAGGAGGCCATGGCGAAGGGTGCCGCCAGCCAATATGGCCTCGGCACGATCAGCGGCAAGCCAGGCCTTTACCTGGCCAGCCGTGTCGACGATGGCGGCAAGCCGCTTGGCGTTGCGGTGTTGAAGGTCGAGCTAGACCGCGTCGAAGCCAATTGGCGCTCCAGCGGCTTTCTCGTCTTCGTCACCGATGAACGCGGTGTGGTGCTGGCCACCAGCCAGCCCGACTGGCGCTTTCATGCTCTGGCGCCACTGTCGGCGCAGGACGCGGCCGCTGCCCGCGAGCAGCTCCAGCTGGCCGATGCCGGCTTCGAACCCCTGCCGATCCGGCGCGGCGCTGGTGACGGTCTGGCGACGATCGACAGCGCCGGCAAGCAGCGTCAGTTCGTTGAGGTGGTGCAGGACCTGCCCGGTGCTGTCCCCGGTTGGCGTCTCTGGCTGCTGACGCCCGCCGATGCGGCACTCTCCGCCGCCGCCAACACGGCGCGCCTCACCACGCTGCTCGGCTTGCTGCTGATAGGCTTGCTAACCTTCGTGCTGACCCGGCGCCGGCGCGCCCGCCTGTTGAGACAGGAAGCGCTGGCGCGGATGAATGTCGAACTGGAGAGCCGGGTCAGCATGCGGACGGCCGAGCTGACGCGCTCCAACGCCGCACTTGCCGGCGAAATCGCCGAGCGCGAGAACGCCGAAGCCAAGGTCCGCCGGCTGCGTGACGACCTCGCCCAGGCCAACCGGCTGTCGATACTCGGACAGATCGCCGCCGGCGTGGCGCACGAAATCAACCAGCCGGTCGCCGCCATCCGCACCTATGCCGAGAATGCCGGCCGCTTTCTCGACAGTGGCAAGACCGAACCGGCCAGCGGCAATCTGATGTCGATCGTGTCGATGACCGAACGCATCGGCGCGATCACCAGCACATTGCGCACTTTTGCCCGCCGGCCGGGTGTCGCTGCCTCGCCCTTACCGGTGCGCGAGGCGATCGACGGCGCGCTGTCGCTGCTGTCCGGCCGCATCCGCGATTCCGGCGTGACCATCGTCAAGCCGCGCGGCAACGCATCGCCGGTCGTCATGGCGAGCCGCATCCGGCTGGAGCAGATCCTCGTCAATTTATTGCAAAATGCGCTGGACGCCATGAAGGACCAGCCTGATCCCCGCATCGAGATTGAACTCGCCGAGCGCGACGATCGGGTGCTGATTTCGGTGCGCGACAACGGCCCTGGCCTCGGGCCGGAGGCCGCCGGCAATCTGTTCATGCCGTTCCAGACCACCAAGGAGAAGGGGCTCGGTCTCGGGCTGGTGATTTCGCAGGAGATCGCCCAGGAACTGGGCGGCACGCTGCGGCTCGATCCCGCCAGCGCCAGCGGCGCATCCTTCACCATCGACCTGAGGCGGATAGAATGACGGACCGATCAGGGCTGGTGGCACTCGTCGACGACGATGCGGACCTGCTTCACGCCACCACGCAATTGCTCGAGCTTGCCGGCTTCACCGTCGTCGCGCTCGATGCCGCCGAGGCCGCGCTTGGTGTCGTCGACAGGAATTTCGAAGGCGTGGTCGTCAGCGACATCCGCATGCCGGGCATGAACGGTCTGCAGCTGTTCGACCGCATCAAGGCGATCGATCCGGACATACCCGTGATCCTTGTCACCGGGCATGGCGATGTCGATCTTGCGGTCGCCGCGCTCAAGGACGGCGTCTACGATTTCATTCCGAAACCCTATGCCGGAGATCGCCTTGTCGAGGCGCTGAAACGGGCATCGGAGAAGCGGCGGCTGGTGATGGAGAACCGGCGCCTGCGCGAGGCCGCCGCACAAGCCGCCGACGGTCTGCCGCTGATCGGTGAAGCGCCTGCCATCCGCCGCCTGCGCGAGACTTTGCGCCAGATCGCCGACATGGATGTTGACGTGCTGGTCGAAGGAGAGACCGGAACCGGCAAGGAAGTGGTGGCGGACCTCCTGCACAGATGGGGGCGGCGGCGCGCAAAACCCTTCGTGGCGCTGAATTGCGGCGCGCTGCCGGAGACAGTCATCGAAAGCGAACTGTTCGGCCATGAAGCCGGCGCGTTCACCGGCGCGCAGCGGCGCCGGATCGGCCGCATAGAACATTCCAGCGGCGGCACGCTGTTCCTCGACGAGATTGAATCTATGCCGCCGGCCCTCCAGGTCAAGCTGCTGCGGGTACTCGAAACGCGCAGCGTCACCCCGCTTGGCTCGAACGAGACCCGCCGCGTCGACCTCAGGGTTGTCGCGGCGACCAAGGTCGATCTCGGACGGCCGGACCAGCGCGGCGATTTTCGCGAGGATCTGTATTTTCGCCTCAACGTGGTGACGCTGCGCATCCCGCCCCTGCGCGAGCGGCGCGGCGACATCCCGATGCTGTTCGGGCATTTCCTCGGCAAGGCCTCGGAACGGTTCGGCCGGCCAATCGCCAAGGTGAACGCCGCGGTCAGCGATCATCTCCAGTCGCACGCCTGGCCGGGCAATGTGCGCGAGCTTGCCCATTTTGCCGATCGCGTCGCACTCGGCTTTGGTCCAGAGGATGAGACGAAAGCGGCCTCCGCACACTTGCCGGAGCCCGCGGCAACACTGCCCGAACGGGTCGGTCACTATGAGGCGCAACTCATCCGCGATGCGCTACGCGACCATGGCGGCGATGTGCGCGGCGCTATCGACGCACTCGGCGTACCGCGCAAGACCTTCTACGACAAGCTCAAGCGCTACGGCATCGCCGCGTCTGAATTCCGCAACGGTGGCGACGCGGATGCGCAACCTCGGGGACAGATATAGAAATTGCGCAAGTGCGCCGCCCTTCGTAACGCTAGTTTTTATCCCGTCGCGCATTTCGGAAAGAGCCATGAACACGACATTTGAAACGACGGCAAACCCCTTGCCGGAAGAACTCGCCTTTCTCGGCGAGCGTCTGACGGCGTTCAACGACAGCGATATCGGTGCTTCCGAAAGGAAGGCGCTGGCAGTGTTCGTGCGCGACGAGGCCGGTGCGGTCGTTGCCGGCATTTCGGGCTACACCGCCTGGGGCTGGCTTTACGTGCAGTGGCTGTGGGTCCACGAGAGGCTGCGCGGCCAGCACATGGCCGGCAAGATGCTCGACGCGGCTGAGCAGGAAGCGATGGTGCGCGGCTGCCAGAACGCCTGGATTGATACCTTCAATCCGAATGCCGCCAAGGTTTATCAGCGCCAGGGTTATCAGCCGTTTGGCGCGCTTGCCGATTTTCCCGTCGGCCGCAGCCGCATTTTCCTGCAGAAGAAGCTGGTTGGCTGATTGATCAGCAATTCCAGGAAAAGTGTAAAGCGGCCTTCCCTTGGGAATTGCGTCAAACAAAAAGACTTTATCCGGCAAGCTTTCCGCCGCGCATCGGCTGCGGCACACCGGTGGTGCTTGGAAAACTGATCGGCAGGCCGCGCAGCACGCGAACCGCGAGGAAGGCGAAGCACTCCGCCTCCACCGCGTCACCGCTCCAGCCCAGGCTTTCCGCCTGCACCACCTCGACGCCGGCTCGGCTGGCCAGCATCGCCATCATCGTCGGGTTGTGACGGCCGCCACCGCTGACCACGAGCTTTTTCGGCCGGTGCGGCAAAAGGTCGAGCGCCTTGCCGACGGCGGCGGCGGTGAAGGCGGTGAGCAGCGCCGCGCCATTCTCGGCGCCCAGGCCGTCGGCCATCGCGGCGCCGAAGTCGAAACGGTCCAGTGATTTGGGATAGGCTTTGCTCAGATAGGGGTGCTCCAACAGCCTGGCGAGCCTTGCCTCGTCCACCGTTCCCGCCTGGCCAAGCGTGCCGTCACGGTCCATTTCGCCCAGTCCCTTCGACTTGATGAAATCGTTGAGCGGCGCATTGGCGGGGCCGGTGTCGAAGGCAACGACATTGTCGGCTCCGTCCCACCAGGTGATATTGGCGACGCCGCCGAGATTGAGCACCGCCACCTCGCCATTGGCGCCGGCGCTGCGCATCAGCGCGGTGTGATAGGCCGCGGCCAAGGGCGCGCCTTGCCCGCCGGCGCGCATGTCGGCCGAGCGGAAGTCATAGGCGACCTTGGTGCCCAACAGGGCGTGCATCAGCTCCCCATCGCCGAGCTGCCGGGTCTGGCCGAGACGTCCAACCTGCGGCGCACGATGCAGCACGGTCTGGCCGTGAAAGCCGACGACGCCGATATCGGCCATCGTCATGCCAAAGCCTTCGACCAGCTCCTTGACCGCCGCCGACTGGGCACGCGTCAGGGCTTCCTCCGCCTTGCGAAAAATCGCCGGCTCCGGCCCGACAAAATTCCAGGCCCGTGCCTGCTTCAGCGTCTCTTCCAGCAGGGTGCGGATCGACGAGGGATAAGGCATCAGCCGATAGGTGCCGAAATCGTCGATCCGTTCGCCATCGGTCTTGATCAGCGCGACGTCGATGTTTCCGTCCAGCACGGTGCCGGTCATCAGGCCGACGGCCCAGATTGGTTCCATTATTGAGCTCCATTGACGAGATCGCCGACCGCCTGCCGAAGCGAAACGATGCCGCTGTCGAAATGACGTGTCGGATGGATCCGGTTGGTGAGCAAGGTCCAGGCCTTGCCATTGTCGAAGTCGATCCACAGCCCGGTGCCGGTAAAGCCGGTGTGGCCGATGGTTCCCGGGCTGCACAAGGCCCCGCCGGACCAGCCCTCATAGGGGCGCTCCCAGCCATGGGTGCGGGTGGCGGACAAGGGCGTGCGCATCAGCGCGATCGAACGCTCGGACGCGCCGTTGCCATCCAATAGTCCTTGCGCGAAATCCAGCACCGAAGCGGCCGTTCCGAACAGGCCGGCGTGACCCGCGCCCTGCAGCGCCGAGCAATTGTCGTCGTGGACCTCGCCGGACAGCACGCGGTGGCGCCAGGTGCAGTCCTCGGTCGCCGCTGACGCATCGGCGTCGGCGGAGAACGCAAAGCCGGGGCCGGGATCCATTTCCCGGATCGTCTTTCCCGACAGCCGCTCCAGCGCAAAACCGAGCAGGATGAAGTTGATGTCGGAATAGACGGGGTCGCGGGCCCGCCACTCGCGCTGCAGGATGAAGGCGCGCAGCAGGTCGGGATCGCGCCCGTAAGTGTAGATCGGCTCGACAGCCGGAAAGGGCGTCTGGTGGCCGAGGCACTGGCGAAACGTCACGTTCCGCTCCCAGGCCTTTGTATCATACTGGCGAAGGTCGGGCAGGGCGGAAGTAAGCGGCGCATCGAGATCGATGACGCCGTCTTGCGCGAGCGTCAGGATGCGCGGTGTGGTGAAGATGACCTTGGTCAGCGATGCCAGGTCGAACCAGGTGTTGTCCTGCATGGGGCGGGGCTTCGGCACGAGTTGCGCCGAGCCGATCGATCGGATGATGCGTTCGCCATGTTTGTCGACAATGCCGAGCACGCCGCCGGGGATGCGCTTGGCGGAAACCGCTGCTGCGAGGGGCTGGAAGGCGCGATTGAAGAGCTCGGGGAGGTCGCTCAATGTCGGCCTCCGTCCGAGAGGCCGCGATCCGTCACACCCCCCTCTGTCCTGCCGGACATCTCCCCCGCAAGGGGGGAGATTGGCAGCGTTGATGTTCCGCCAACCTTCCAATGTTGGAGATTGGCGAAAGCCGTGGCGACATCCGATCTCCCCCCTTGCGGGGGAGATGCCCGGCAGGGCAGAGGGGGGTGCTGTCCCGCCGACCTCGCGTATTCCAGGGTGCCACCCATCACACCTCCACCCTCGCCATGTGATCCCCGCCAAACTGCTCCCACCTCGCCGGTGCCGGCTCATACCCCTGCGGGCGCACGAGCGAGGGAACCTGGCGCGTGTCGAGCTCGAAATGTTCGTGGCGCCGGTCGATGGTCGGAACGGCGGCGATCAGTTTCTTCGTATAGGAATGCTTCGGCTTCGACAGCACCGAGGTCGCGTCGCCGATCTCGACGATCTGGCCGGCATAGATGACGGCAATGCGATGGGCGATCCGCTCGACGACCGCCATGTCGTGCGAGATGAACAGGTAGGCCAGCCCAAACTCGCGCTGCAGGTCGACCAGAAGCTCCAGCACTTTCGCCTGTACCGAGACATCCAGGGCGGACACGGCTTCGTCGAGAACGACGACGGAAGGGTTGAGCATCAGCGCGCGGGCGATGCACAGCCTTTGCCGCTGGCCACCGGAGAATTCATGGGGATAGCGCTCGAGACTGTTTTTTGGCAGGCCGACGCGTTCCAGCAGGCTCGCCATCCTGGCCCGCGTTCCGGCATCCACCCGGCCGCCGGTCGCGATCACCGGTTCGGCCAGAATGCTCTCGATGCTGAGCCTCGGATTGAGCGAGGCGTAGGGATTCTGGAACACCATCTGCACGGGCAGGGCGCTTTTCGTTGACGCCTTTCTAGCGCCGACCGAGAAGCTGCCGCGTGTCGACCGCACCAGCCCCAGCACCGCGCGCGCGGTCGTCGATTTTCCCGAGCCGCTCTCGCCGACGATGGCCAGCGTCTCGCCTGGCATCAGGTCGAAATCGACGCCGTCGACGGCATGCACGGCGCCCGTGGCGCGGCTGAAGAAATTGCTCCTGAGCGGAAACCGCACCACGAGGCCGTCGACCTTCAAGGCCGGCTCGTGGCTCGCGCCCTTGTCGCGCCGTCCGTCCGAACGCGTCGTGCTGCCATTGGTGAAATGCGGCACGTCCTGCAGCAGATGCTGCGTATACGGATGCCGCGCATTGTCGAGGATCTGGTTCAACTCGCCTTGCTCGACGGCCTGGCCGTTCTGCATCACCATCACCTTGTCGGCGATGCCGGCCACCAGGCCGATGTCGTGCGTGATGAAGATCATCGACATGCCGGTTTCGCGCTTCAGTTCGGCAAGCAGCGCCATGATCTGCGCCTGCACCGTTACGTCGAGTGCCGTCGTCGGCTCGTCGGCGATCAGAAGGCGCGGATTGCAGGCCAGCGCAATGGCGATCATCACCCGCTGCAGCATGCCGCCCGACAGCTGGTTGGGCGTGTATTTCAGCCGCCGCGCGGCATCGGGAATGCGCACGCGGTCGAGCGCATCCTTGGCCGCCGCCGTGGCTTGTCTTCCGGTCAGGCCGCGGTGCAGCCGAAAGGATTCTTCGATCTGCCAGCCGATGGTCAGCACCGGGTTGAGCGAGGTCATCGGCTCCTGAAAGATCATGCCGATCTCGGCACCGCGAATGCCGGTCAATTGCGGTTCGGTTGCGGTCATCAGGTCGAAAAGGCTGCCGTCGGCGCGTTTCAGTTTCATGGCGCCGCCAGTGATGCGGCCGCCGCCGAAATCGATGAGACGGTTGATCGATAATGCCGTGACGGATTTGCCCGAACCGCTTTCGCCGACAATGGCCAGCGTCTCGTCGTCGGCGAGGTCGAAGCTTATGCCGCGCACCACCTCATTGGCTTGCGGATTGCGGCCGAAGCCGACGCGCAGGTCTGATACGGACAGCAGCGGGCTCATGCCGGCACCCTCCGCATCCTCGGGTCGAGTATATCGCGCAAGGCGTCACCAAGCAGGTTGAAGCCGAGGATGCTGATCATGATCGCCAGGCCTGGGAAGATCATCAGCCAGGGCGCGGTCTCCATCAGATTGCGGCTGTCGCTCAGCATCAGGCCGAGCGAGGCCGCCGGCGGCTGCGTGCCAAGGCCAAGAAAGCTCAGACCGGCTTCGGTCAAAAGCGACCATGCTAGCGCCAGCGTCACCTGCACGGTCAACGGCGCCACCAGATTGAGCAGCAGATGGCGCGTCACGATGTAGCTCGAACTGCTGCCGAAGGTGCGCGCGGCGTCGACGAATTCACGTGCCTTGAGCGAAAGCGCAGGGCCGCGCACCACGCGGGTGAAGATCGGCGTGTAGACGATGCCGATGGCAACGACGCTGGTCCAGGTGCCGGGTCCGGCGACGGTGACGATGAGCAGCGCCAGGAGGATCGCCGGGAAGGCGAGCAGCACGTCCATGATCCGCATGACGATGCCGTCCCATCGGCGTCCGAGCCAGGCGGCGGCCAGTCCCAGAACCGTGCCGGCAAGCGTCGCGAAGGCAACGGAGAAGAAGGCGACCGTGAACGACTGGCCGACGCCGGCCATCAGCCGGCTGGCCACGTCGCGGCCGAACAGGTCGGTGCCCATCCAATAGGCGCCGCTGGGCGAATGCAGCCGGTCGACGCGATACTGCGTGATGGGATTGTGCGGCGTCAGCCCCAGCATGCCGAGGATGGCGACCGTGAGATAGACGCCGACGATGACGCCGCCGATGCGGCCGCTGCCATGGCCGAAGATGGCGCGCAGGATGCGCATCAGGACTCTTCCAGCCGGATGCGCGGATCAAGGGCGACATAGGCGAGATCGACCAGGAGATTGACGATCATGAAGTTCAAGGCGATGAACAGCACGCTGCCCTGCACCAGCGCGTAGTCGCGCTGCTGGATCGCATCCAGCACCATGCGACCGAGGCCGGGCAGGGCGTAGATCTGCTCGACGATGACGGCGCCGCCCAGGAGGTAGCCGAACTCGATGCCGCTCAGCGTCACGACAGGGATCAGCGCGTTAGGCAGAGCGTGCCGCCAGATGACGCTGCGCGCCGAGGCGCCCTTGCTGCGCGCGGTCCGCACATAGTCGTCGCTTAACACGTCGAGCATGGCCGAACGCGATATACGGGTGACCGACGCGGCGAAGGCGAAGCCAAGCGTGATGGCGGGCAGGATCAATTGGCTGAGATTGCGCAAGGGATCCTGCCAGAGCGGCGCGAATTCGCCCATCGCCGGCAGCACGCCGAAGCCGGCCGACAGCGTGTAGATGATCAGCAGGCCCAGCACGAAGCTCGGCGTCGACTGGCCGATCATGGCCACGATGCGCACGCCCAGATCGGACAGTTTCTCATTGTGTGTGGCGGCGAAGATCCCGGCCGGCATGCCGACGGCGAGCGCGATGATCATCGAGAGTACGGCCAGTTCGAGCGTCAGCGGAAAGCGCTCGAGAATGACGTCGAGCACGGGCCGGCCATAGGTGACGGAGATGCCGAGATTGCCGTGCAGGATACCTCCTATCCAGCGCCAGTACTGGACGAACCAGGGCTGGTCGATGCCGAAATAGGCGGCGAGCGAATCCCGCTGCGCCGGCGTCAGCAGGCCGGCTTCGGTCCCCAGCATCGCTGTGATCGAATCGCCCGGCACCATCCGGATCGCCACGAAGACCAGGATGGACACGCCAAGCAGGACGAGAGGAAACGTCGCCAGTCGTCGCATCAGATAGTTCACGCGAAGAGTACCTCTCGTCCAATGCCTGCGGCGGCTACTGCTGGATGGTAACCTTGCTCAGGCTGAACAGCGTGCCGGTCGGCGTCGGCACGAACCCGGCGATGTTCTTCTGCTGGGCCGTATAGCTGTAGGACGTGTAGAGCCAGATCCACGGCGACATTTCCGCGAGGTGCTTCTCGAACGCGGCGAAGATCGCCTTGCGTTTTGCCGGATCGGTCTCGGCGCGGCCCTGCTGCATCTGGCTGTCGAGCGTGTCGTCGATGTAGTTCGCCACCTTCTGCAGATTGCCCACCTTGGTCCAGTAGCGGTTGTACATGGTGTAGGGGTCGGCGCGGCCGCCGTTCAAGGCGATCGCCATGTCGAAATCGCCCTTCAGCCAGGCGTCGACATAGACGTTGAGTTCCATCATCTTGATGTCGAGCTTGACGCCGATTTCAGCGAGTTGCGACTGGATGACCTGGGCTTCCGCCGCTGCCGTCGGCGGCTCGCCGGTGGCGCCGATCACCGTCGCGGAAAAGCCGTCGGGAAAGCCGGCCTCTTGCATCAGTTTCTTGGCCTTTTCGACGTCGCGCTTGTAGCAGAACAACTGGCTTGGGTCGGTCGCCAGAGCAGGGATGGTCAGCGGTCCGGTCACCTTGCCTTCGCCGAGCGAAGCGGTATCCAGCACCTCCTGTCGGTCGATGGCGCAGGAGATCGCCTGGCGCACCTTGAGCTCGGTCATCGGTTTGCGCGACGGATTGAGCTGCAGCACGTGGTAGGCGAGCACCGGCACCCGGTTCAGCTGCAGGCTGGGTTCCCTGGGCACCAGCGTGGCGACGAGCGGGTCGTTGAGCAGCGCGAAATCGATCTGCTTGGTGCGCATGGCGGCCAGGATCGCCGCTTCATCGGGAAGCACGCTGATCTCGATGCCGTCGACACCTGTCGCACCCCCGGCCCAATCCTTGTTGGCGCTCAAGACTTCCTTGGCATTGGGGTCCCATTTGTCGAGCTTGAAGGGTCCGGAGCCTAAAGCCTTGGTGCCGATCGAACCGGCCTTGATTTCGCTGGCCGGGGCGATGGCAGCGTTGACGTCGCTCATCGCCGTCAGGATAGGCACATCGGGCTGCGACAGATGAAACACCACGGTTTCAGCATCCGGCGTATCGATGCTGGCGATCGACAGGAAGTTGGCGCGAGCGGCGGCACCCGTCTTCTCGTCGAGGATACGCTCGAACGATGCCTTGACGTCGGCCGAGGTCACGGCGGTGCCGTCCTGGAATTTTGCCTTGGGGTCGAGCTTGAAGGTCAGCTCCTTGCCGTCCTTGGAGAACGCCCAGGAGGTGGCGATTGCAGGGATGATCCGCAGGCTGGCATCGACACGCACCAGCGGCTCATAGATCAGCTCCAAGAGCCGCAGCGACGAAAACGCCGTCTGCTTATGCGGGTCAAGCCCGGTTGCGTCCTGCGACCAGGCCATATGCAGTGTTGCAGCACTCGCCTGCGTTGAGACCGCGGCCACGCCGAGCATCGCGGCCAGCGTAATGCCCGACAGCAGCTTTCTTGTGAGATGAACCATTCTCGTCTCCCATTTTGTTTGAACTCGATGCCTTGCAGTTTCCGCCGACTGCTTCCAAGACACACATGCTTTGGACGATCGGCCCAGTCTATGCGGCTTCACGCGGTCTTGTCGCTGATTGCCTTTCGCAGGAAGCCTCCGGCCTTGCCGAGAGCCGCTCGCGCCTCCTCGACGCCCATGCCGGTGATCGTCACCAGGATCGCCAGCTTCACATCGTTGCCGGTCTGGCCGAGCGCCTGCTTGGCCTGCTGCGCCCCACAGCCAGTCGTCTGCATGACGATCCTGATCGCCCTGGCGACAAGCTTCTTGTTCGACGGGTTAAGGTCGACCATCAGGTTCTGATAGCTCTTGCCGATGCGGATCATCGAGGCGGTGGTCAGCATGTTGAGCACCAGCTTCTGCGCGGTTCCCGACTTCAGCCGGGTCGAGCCGGTGAGCACCTCCGGGCCGACGACCGGCGAGATGGCGATGTCGGCGATGCCGGCAATCGTCGAGGCCGGATTGCAGGACAGGGCAACCGTCGTTGCGCCCACCTGCCGGGCATAGTTCAGCCCGCCGATGACATAGGGCGTGCGTCCGCTGACCGCGATGCCGACCACGACGTCGTCTGATGTGAGGTCAATATCCTGCAATGCCTTGGCGCCCATCTTCGGATCGTCTTCGGCGCCTTCCGTCGACCGCACCAGGGCGTCGGGACCGCCGGCGATCAGGCCGACGACCATGCCTTCGGGCACACCAAAGGTGGGCGGGCATTCCGAGGCGTCGAGAACGCCCAGCCGGCCGCTGGTGCCGGCGCCGATATAGATCAGACGCGCGCCTTGCTGGAAGGCAAGCACGATGCGGTCCACCGCGGCAGCGATTTCAGGCACGACCTTTTCGACAGCCGCCGGGACGGCCCTGTCCTCGTCGTTGATCTTGCGCAGCACGTCGATGGTCGGCAGCAGATCGATGTCCATCGTCCTCGGGTTCCGGCCCTCGGAAACCAGCCGGTCCAGCTCGGACATCAACCCTTGCTCGGTCATCCCAATGCTTTCAAAAACCATGCGGCGCAGCCGGATGAGCATGGCTCGCTGATCGGCCAAACGCACACGGACCAAGGTCCGTGGTCGCTACCCTGTTTTCTCTGTTAACTTTTTAGAATTGGATATTCATATCGTCAACAGAAATTGGGAATATTTTATTCCTTCGCTGACAAGACACTACCGTCCGTCGAGGGGTCTTTTGGCAAGGATGATCGCGCCCGACACCGCGTCGCCGTCGGCGGGCTTCAGGCGACGCCGGACATCGGGGGAGAGCCAGGGCTCGAGCGGGCTGGCGAGGCCGCCGAGCAAGGCCACACGCGGCGCGCCTTTCTCGAACAGCACCCGCACCAGCGTATCGATCTGCTCGGCCGCACTTTGCACGATGCGCCGTCCGACCGGATCGCCCTGGTCGGCGTGGCGCATCACCATCGGCGCCAGCGCGGCATAGTCCGTGGGACTGGCGCGGTCCATCCAGGCGACGGCTTCCATCGGATCGTCCTCGAAACGCTGCATTACCTCGGCCAGAAGTGCCGTCCGCTCATGCCGGCCGTCATGGGCGCGCAACGCCAGCTGCACGGCTTTCAGGCCGAGATCGGCACCGCTGCCTTCGTCGGAGATCGGAAAGCCGTAGCCGCCGACACGCAGGTCGCGGCCCTCCACAAAGCCAAGGCCGATCGAGCCCGTTCCGGCAATGACGATGGCGCCGTCCTGGCCCGAATGCGCGCCGAGGCAGGCGCCGACTCCGTCGCTGACGAAATCGATGCTGGCGAAGGGATGCGAGATTGCCCTGAGGGCTTCCAGCGCGCCCTTGCGGCCGATGCCGGCAAGGCCGATGCCGGCGTGGGTCCGGGCGATCTCCGCAGCCCCGAAACCCGCCTCTTCGACCGCCGTGCCAAACGCCTTCGCGACCGACGCCCAGGCGACGTCTATGCCGAGCCGCGTCGTTGCCGGGCCCGACAGTCCTTGTCCCAGCACGGTTCCATCCGAGTCCTCGATGCGGGCGCGGCAACCGGTACCGCCGCCGTCGACGCCGAGGAAATAATCCGCGCCGCTGCTCATGTGCTCAGCCGCTCGATGTCGGCGCCGCACAGGCGCAGCTTGCGGTCCAGCTGTTCATAACCACGATCGAGGTGATAGACCCGGTTGATGGTGGTTTCGCCTTCGCAAACAAGCGCCGCCAGCCCCAGCGACACCGATGCGCGCAGATCGGTGGCCATCACCTGCGCGCCATGCAGTTTCTCGCCGCCGCGCACCAGCGCCGTGGTGCCTTGCAGCTTGATGTTGGCGCCAAGCCGCATCAGTTCGGGAACATGCATGAAGCGGTTCTCGAAGATGGTTTCACGCAGCAGCGAAGCACCGTCGGCGCAGCACATCAGCGCCATGAACTGCGCCTGGAGGTCGGTCGGAAACCCCGGATAGGGTTCCGTGGTGAGATCGACAGCCTTGAGCGGCCTATCGCGCGAGACGATAAGCCCGCGGTCGCCAGGCCAGACGCTGACGCCGGTGGCCTCGAGCAATTGCACCACCGAGGCCATATGCTCGAGCCGGGCATGGGTCAGTTCGAGCTGGCCGCCGGTGATCGCAGCCGCGATGGCATAGGTGCCGGCCTCGATCCGGTCCGGGATGATGTCGTGCCTGGCCGCATGCCAAATCGTGTCGCCGGCAATCAGGATGCGGTGCGTACCGGCGCCTTCGATGCTGGCGCCCATGGCGTTGAGGCAAGCGGCGAGATCAGCCACTTCGGGTTCGCGCGCCGCGTTGAGGATCTCGGTTTCTCCCTTGGCCGTGGTCGCGGCCATCATGGCGGTTTCCGTTGCCCCAACCGATGGCGAGCTCAAGACGATGCGCGTGCCGGTCAGCCCGTTCGGGGCAGAGGCGACGATCGAGCCGTTCTCGATGGCGATCTTGGCGCCCAGCGCGGCGAGTGCCGCGACATGCATGTCGACCGGCCGCGCGCCGATCGCGCAGCCGCCCGGCAGCGAAACCCGGGCATGGCCGAACCGGCCCAGCAGCGGCGCCAGGACGAGCACCGTCGCCCGCATCTTCCTGACCGTATCGTAGGACGTCTCCTTGGAAACGGCGGCACTGGTGTCGATCGTCGCGGCATGCGCCGATCGTGTCACTTCGGCGCCATGAAGCCGCACCACGCCGAGCATGTTTTCGACATCGGTCACATCAGGCAGATTGGTCAGTTCGAGCGGGTAGGGGCTGAGCAGCGCCGCCGCTATCTGCGGCAAGGCGGCGTTCTTGGCGCCGGATATGGTGACCGCGCCTTCCAATCTTTGTCCGCCGACGATCCGCAATCTGTCCATGGGCTGAAACCTTGTGCGACGAAAGCCGGCCATACTCGGGCGGCTTTCTCCGGAGATACTGCTCCGAATCCCGGATGTTGGCTCGGCCCAGTTCGAGAATTAATTCTACGTTCTTGGCTGTCAATCGGAATTGGAATATTTTATTCCTTGAGCCGGCACCTGAAAGCGCGAGGAAATCCCGTGTCCGTCCTGAACAGGATCAATGTGAAGCTCGACGGCATGGCGCCCGGCGATCGTGAGATCGGCCGGTACATCGTCGACAATCCCGACCAGATGCTGCGCCTGTCGACGGCCGCCCTCGCGGCCGAGATCGGACGCAGCCAGTCGAGCGTCGTCAAGTTCAGCCAGAAGCTCGGCTATGCCAGCTATCAGGAGCTCAAGCTCGCCGTCAGCGAGGCCAAGGCGCGGGAGTGGCAGGTGCCGGCCGGCATGATCCACGGGTCGATCGAGGTCGGCGACAACCATGAGGTCATTTTGAAGAAGCTGATCGGCAGCAAGCTCCTGTCGATGCAGCGGACGATCGCCGCCAACAGCGAGCGCATCATCTCCAGGACGTTGGAATTGCTGGATGGCGCGCGCCGCATCCATCTGGTCGGCGTCGGCGCTTCCTCGCTGGTGGCGCGCGATTTCTCCTACAAGCTGATGAAGCTCGGCCGCAATGTCATGCATGACAGCGACAGCCACATCCAGATGGCCAATGTCTCGACGCTCGGGCCTGATGACGTACTGTTCGCACTCTCCTATTCCGGCGCCAGCATCGAAACCTTGCGCATCGCCGAGCTGGCCCGCAAGCGCGGCACGATGGTGATCGCCGTCACCGGCCTGCACGACAATCCGCTGAGCCGGGTCGCCGACATCCGCCTCTACACCATCGCCGACGAGGAGCGTGCGCGCTCCTCCTCCATCACCGCGCGCGACGCACAGCTGACGCTGACGGACCTGTTGTTCATCCTGCTGGTACAGAAGCAGCCGGACGCCAACGAGTATGTCCACAACAGTGAAGCGGCGGTTTCGGTGCTGAAGGCGGAACGGCCTTCGTAACGCCATAGACGATACCGGACCGCGCAACGCCGGTCCTGCGGCCGTCTGGCGCAACAGCTGCAGCAATGCCATCTCTTGCCTGTCACCCGCAAAGGCGCGACCCTGCCTGATCAGGCGAAACGCATCCGCCGAAATCCGCAGGGAGAGAAAAATCATGACATCCGATGTGGCCGTCATTGCAGGCGCCGGCGCTGGTCTGAGCGCTTCGCTTGCGCGCCTTCTCACCCGGGAAGGCTTTCGCGTGGTTCTGGCCGCCCGCAACGTGGAGAAGCTGAGCGCTCTGGTCGACGAGACCGGTGCGCTGGCCGTCGAGACGGATGTCGCCGACGCTGCGTCCGTCGCCAAGCTGTTCGACGCCGCCGACAAGGCCGGCCCGCTGGCGCTCGTGGTTTTCAATGCCAGCGCGCGCACGCGCGGCCCAATCGCCGAACTCGATGCCGAAGCGGTCAAACAGGCATTGCTGGTCGGCGCCTATGGCGGCTTCCTGGTCGGCCAGCAGGCGGCGCGCCGGCTGTTGGTCCGGGGTTCCGGATCGATCCTGTTCACCGGCGCCACAGCCAGTGTGAAGGGATTTCCCGGCTCGGCAGGCTTTGCCATGCCGAAATTCGGCCTGCGCGGCCTGGCGCAGTCCATGGCCCGCGAACTCGCCCCGAAGAACATCCACGTCGCCCACTTCATCATCGACGGGGTGATCGAGCCGCCCGGTCAGGCAGCCGATCCCGACCGGCCGGACCGCCGCCTGTCGCCGGACGCCATCGCCGAGGCTTATCTCGCGACCCATCGCCAGCATCGCAGCGCCTGGAGCTCGGAGCTCGAGCTGCGGCCCTGGGTCGAGACGTTTTGACGATTCAGCGGATCGCCCAGGGGAAGCAACGCAATCCTTCCGTACTTCTATACATCAGGAGACGCTCATATTTCGCGATGCTATGCTGTCTATCCAATACACAAAAAAGGCACTATGTAATATATACGTTTGTTTAACTTCGGTTGTGCATGTTGCAAACTTCCCTTCGAGGCGGCGTTCGCCCTGTTCGTCGCGATGGATGCGGCCGTGGACACGTTCATGATGCTGGCCAGCGTCTGCACCGTCGCGGCGAGTACGGCAATGATCGCTCCCAGCCACAGGGAGGCGACGCAACCTGAAACCGTCTCGGGACAGCTCGAACCCGAGCCCGTCGGATGATCGACGACAGCATCCGTCCCCAGCTCGGCATTATCGGCGGCCTCGGGCCGCTTGCATCGGCTGACTTCTACTTCAAGCTGACCCGAATGACCCAGGCGTTCCGGGACAACGAACATGTGCCTACCTCAGCTGCCCGACAGGACCGAGGCCATCCTTGCCGGTCATGACGGCCCGCTGGCGCCTTTGAAAGCCGCGGTCTCGACGCTCAATACGCTCGGCGTCGCCTGCATCGCGGTGCCGTGCAACACCGCCCATCATTGGTAAGACCAACTGGCGACGAATTCGCACGCGGAGATCATCCATATCGGCGATGCAGTGGTGGCGGAAACGCGTCGTAGCTTGGACCGAGGCCGGGTTGCGATTCTCGCCACCCAGGGCACGTTGGTCTCCGGCTTCTATCGGGACAGGATGTCGGCGGCGGGATTTGAGCTCTCCCTTCCCGCGAACACCGAGTTCCAGGAGGGCGTCGACTGCGCGATCAGCCTCGTCAAGGCTGGTTCGATCGCGGATGCGGCGGTCGAAACCGAGCGTGCGCTCGACATCGCGCAAGCGGCTGGCGCTGATGCCGCCCTCCTCGGCTGCACCGAACTGTCGGTGGTGGCCGCCAGCCTCGCCGATGTGAATGGATTGGTCGTCATCGACAGCAATGCGGCCTTGGCGCGAGCCTGTCTGACCCGATTGGGTTTCGGTGCGCAAGAAGCCCGAGGCCTGCCGACAGTATCGCGGCCGCGGGGACATGACCGATCGATACGCGCCAGCTCGGTCGCACTGGCCCAGCCGTATGAAGCGGCGGTCTTGCTGCTGAAGGCCGAGCGGTGCTGATAGTTCGAGACTGTCAGCCTTGGCGCGGCACGCCCCTGGCAAGCAGGTAGACGAGATACGGTCCGCCGAGCAGCGAGGCGAACAGGCCGGCCGGCAGTTCGTAGGGAAAGGCCGCCATGCGCGACAGCCAGTCCGATACGATCATCAGCAAGGCGCCCAAAAGCATTGCGCCAGCAAGGTGGACGCGTGCGCGGGAAAATCCCACCAGCCGCGCAAGGTGCGGCGCGATCAGGCCGACGAAGCTCAATGGGCCAACGACCATGGCGGCGAGCGCTGTCAGCATCGCGGCGACAATGATCAACGTCAGCCGTCCGCCGGCGACCGGAATGCCCAGCCCGCGCGCGCTGTCGGGTCCGAGCGGCAGGATGTCGAGCCAGCGGGCGGCGAGAAAAAGCGGCAGCGTCAGCGGCAACAGACAGGCGAGTGCTAGTCCTGCATCCAGGGCGGTTGCCTGGCCGGTCGAGCCGCTCAGCCAGCGCAGCAGGAGATAGGACTGCGCGTTGCCCATGGCGATCGTCGCGGTGATCGCCGCACTGCACAGCGCACTCATGGCGATGCCGGCAAGCAGCAACCGCTCGGCGCCGAATTTTGCTCGTGCGGCAAGGGCGAGCATGGCAATCAACGCCGCCAGTGAGCCCAAGGCGGAGCCGGCGAGTTGCCAGCCGAGATCGGCCGTGGCGCTGACCATCAGCACGGCGGTCAGCCCGGCACCGGCACCGGTGCCGACGCCAAGCACTTCGGGGCTCGCCAACGGGTAGCCGGTGACCCGCTGGATGACGACGCCGGCTGCCGCCAGCATGGCGCCGGCGGCTGCCGCCACGCCGATCCGTGGCGCGCGCCAGGCGGCGAGGTCGCTCAGCACGTCGCCGCTGGCGACCGACCAGCCCATCGGGCCACGCCCAACGATGAGCGCCACGGCGGCGGCGACAAGTGTCACCGCAAGCAGCAGCAGAATAATGAGCCAGGGTCGGCTGGCCTTGCGCGGTGCAGTGCCATTGGCCACGAGTTGCGGCCATTCGAACAGGCGCAGCCTGGGCAACAGCCACAGCAGCAGCGGGCCGCCTAGAAGTGCGGTGCCGGCACCCGTCGGAATGCGCTCTCCGCCGGAACCGGCGGCGAGCTGCACCAGCCCGTCCGTCAGCCACAGCAGCACGGCGCCGATCAGCGGCGCGGCGATCAGCTTTTGCCGCAAGGTGCGTGCGCCGGAAAGCGAGGCCAGCGCCGGCGCGGCAAGGCCAATGAAACCGATGACGCCAACCTTGGCCGCGACAGTCGTCGCCATCCACACGGCAAGCGCGATGATGAGAAAGCGGCTTGAATGACGGGCGACGCCCAAGCCGCGCGCGGAGGCGTCGTCGAGGCCAAGGACGGTCAGCGGCCGCAGCAGCATCAGCGCCGCAACGGCGCCGGCCGCCAGCCGAACCGTCAGCGCGATGGTCGGCCCCCAATCCTGCTGGACCAGCGAACCACCGCCCCAGATGAACAGCGAGAACAGATACTCGCCATTGGCGAGGATCAGGGCGGCACTGACGGAACTCGCGGTCAGCGCCACCATCATGCCGGCGAGCACGACGGACACCGGCTCCAACCCGCGCCGCCAGGTCAGCGCCAGCACCAGCAGCACTGCCGTGGTGCCACCAGCAAAGGCGACCAGTCCCTGCGCTCGCTCCATCAGAAATGGCGCGTATAGCGAGGCGATCGTCATGGCCAGTTGCGCGCCGGCCGAAATGCCGAGCGTCGATGGCTCGGCCAGCGGATTGCGCAGCACATGCTGCAAGAGCAGGCCAGACAAGCCGAGCACAGCACCCGCCAGCACGGCCACCGCGGCGCGCGGCAGTGTGCTGTAGAGCAGGATGACACGATCGAGGTCAATGCCGTCGCCGGGCAGTGCGACCGGCCACTGCATGCCGACCCGCCATGCAAACAGAAGTGTTGCCATCGCCGCCAGGAAGCTCCACAGGGCGATTGGCGACAGTGTGACCCCAGATATGGCGCGACGATCGATTGGACGCTCAGCCATGGGTCCGTCCAGCAAGTGCCGCCATGGCCAGCCGTGCGAAGCGGCGTGCGGATGGGAGGCAGCCGAAATGGTTGACCGGCTTCAGCACCGCGGCGCGGTTCGCGCGCACGGCCGGCAGGGCGTTCCACAAGGCGTTTGTCGGAAGCGAGCGCCCAACATCGGCCGGCAGCGGCGAGACGATCAGGATCGATGCCTCGGGCACGCGCGCCAGCGCCTCCAGCCCGACTGGCGCTGCCGCACTGTAGCTTGTCTCGTCGGTCCATGCATTGACCAGGCCGAGACGCGTGAGCACATCGCCGAACATGGAATCGCGGCCGAAAGCGCGGAAATGCCTGCTATCACCAAGGCTGATGACGAAGACCGGTCGCCCGGAGGACGCCGGCAAGGTGACGCGAAGCCGCGCGATTTCCTCAGCCGTATCATCCACGTAGCGCTTCGCCTCGGCCTGCGGTCCAAGCTTTTCGCCCAGGGCCAGCGTCGCTGCCTCGGCGAGCGCATAGGGCGGCATACCGGCCTCATAGATCGTCCGCGCAAACACCGGCGCGATGCGCTCGAGCATCGGGCGCTGGTATTCGTAGAAATTGGAGATGACGATGAGATCCGGTGCGACGATGCGCAGCAGCTCGTAATTGGGCGCGCCGCGCAGTCCGGTCGATCACCGGTTGGGGGATGGCCGGCTCGACCGCGATCTTGCGGAACTGGATCAGTTCGGTCGCCGCCACCGGCTCGATGCCAAGCGCCGGCAAGGTCTCCAGCATACCCCAGTCGATCGCGGCAACACGTATTGCCGCAGCTCTGGCGGCGACGGGTGGCAGCAAAGCTGTGGCCGCCAGCGCAAGCACCTGCCGTCTGTTGGGCAGGTGGATCATCGCTGGCGGATTTGGCCCATGGCTACCAAGTCGTATGCGCCTTAAGCTTGAACGAACGGCCTTCACCATAGGAACAGGTCAGCATCGTCTGGCAGCTCGACACATAGATCTTGTCGAAGAGGTTGGTGATGTTGAGATCGATACCCCAGTTCTCCTTTTCGTAGCCGAGCTTCAGATCGGCCAGCGTAACCGCAGGCACCTTCGCAGTGTTGGCATCGTCTGCCCATGAGGAGCCGAGATACCGCAAACCTCCGCCGATCGAGATGCCGTCGTACCAGCCGCCGCGGAACGTGTAGTCGACCGAGGCGGAGGCCATAACCTCGGGTACGATGAAGGGCGTCTTGCCGATGAGTGCCGGGTTGGCGTCCTTGGTGATGTCTATGTCGTAGGCTGTGAATGCACCCGTGACCCGGAAATCGTCGGTCACGTTCACCTTGCCTTCGAGTTCAACACCGCGCGAGCGCACTTCGCCGGTCTGCATCTGCGTGAAGAGAGTAACATTTGAAGGGACGTTCTGACGCGTCAGGTCAAACAGCGACAGGGTGAACAGGCCATCGACAAAGGTCGGTGCGTATTTCACGCCGACTTCATATTGCGTGCCTTCCTCGGGCTTGAACAGATTGCCGTTGGCGTCGGTGCCGATGATCGGATTGAAGAAAGTGGCGATGCTGGCATAGGGGGTTACGCCGTTGGCGAATTCATAGGCCAGGCCGGCGCGCCCGGAGAAGTCTCCGACGGTGCTGCTCTGCGAGCTGGAACTCGCTGAGTAGTATGTCGGGCCGTTGTCGGCGTCGAGCCAGCCACGATCGTAGCGGCCGTTCAACGTCACCAGCCAGCCATCGCCGAAGCGCAGCTGGTCCTGCGCATAGAAGCCAAGCTGCTTCTGCGTCAGGTTCTGGTTGAGGTAGCTGACGCGTGGGGTCAGCGGTGAGCCGTACACCGGATGGAAGGCGTCAATGGGGTTGTCATAGTTGGGATCGTAGAGGCCAGAGGACTGTACCTGGTCGATGTTGTAATATTTGAAATCGACGCCAGCCAGGATCGTATGTTCGATCGGGCCGGTCACCACCTTGCCTTCGACCTGGTTGTCTACAAGGAAGGTCTTGGCCGTGGTGTCATGGTCGAAATTTATCCGGGCTAGATCGGTAGGCCCTCCGACGAGTGACCAGCCGTTCGGATAGACGCTGACCTCATTGATATCGGCAGCGGTGAAGCGGGCGTTGGAGCGAACGGTCCAGTCATTGTCGAACTCGTGCTCGAACTCATAGCCAATGGAGCCCTGTTCGCGCTTGTAGAGGTCAATGCTGGGCTCCGTGAAATTCGCATCCGGGTCGATGCGGCCGTAGTTCACACCGCCAACAACGTGATCGATCACGGTGCCATCATAGGGCAGGAAGCTGCCGCCATTGTGGTTCTCGTCGATGTGGCTGTAGTTGGCCAGAATGGTCAGCGTGGTTGCTTCGTCCGGCTTCCAGGTGATGCTTGGCGAGATGAAGCCGCGCCAGCCGTTCTGCAGGTCGCTGTAGGTGTCGCCGCCGGCGACCTTGCCCGTCATGCGATAGCTGACCGTGCCATTGTTGGCGACGTCGCCGATGTCGAAGCCGAGATAGACATTGCCGGCGTCATTGATGCCGGTTTCGACATAGCGCTTGCGTTCGAACTCCGGCCGCTTGCTGACATAGTTCACCAGACCGCCGGGATTGCTGCCGCCATAGAGCACCGACGCAGGGCCCTTCATCACTTCGATACGCTCAAGCCCGAAGCTGTCGACATAGAAGCCGCCGAAGCCGTAGCTGAAGAGCTGCAGCCCATCCATATAGGTGCCGGTGGCTGTCGCCTGGAAACCGCGGATGAACAGCCAGTTGGTGTCGCTGTCCGGGCCGAAGGGCTGCGCGAAGACGCCGGCGGTGTAGCGTAGTGCTTCGTCGGCTTTCTGCGCGCCCTGGTCGTCGATCTCCTGCCGGCCGGCCACCGAGATGGATTGCGGGATGTCCTTGATCTCGATCGCCGTCTTGGAGCCGGTCTTGGTCTTCTTGGCAACGACACCCTTGACCGGTCCAGTCGCGCTGTCGCCGGCTTCGCCCTCGACCACAACCGGTTCAAGCTGGGTGCTGGTTTGCACAGCCTGCGCGAACGCGGCCATCGTCGGGAACATCGCGGCTGCGGCGACACTGGCCGCCAGAAGCGCTTTCACCCGGTAAATTTTGCTCATTAGGAAGGTTCCCGCCTGTCGATATTGAGATACATGATCATTTATCTCAACTTATCTGCGGGTCATTGGATGGAATTGGGCGGTTTGTCCGTTCTTGTCCAAACGAGGGACATCGCGACGCCATGTTGCGGAAATGTCACTGGGCGTTCTTCGCCCATGCGCCGGGCGTCACTCCAACGACCGACTTGAACACGCGTGTCAGATGCGCCTGGTCAAAAAAGCCGGTCGCCTCGGCGATGTCGCCGAGGGATGCGGCGTCACGCGCCATCATCGCCTTCGCCCTGTCGACTCGAGCCTGCATCTGCCAGCGATGCGGCGGCACGCCGGTCGCAGCCTTGAAGGCGTGGCTCATCGCGGTTTCGGACAGGCCGGTCAATGCTGCGAGGTCGGAGAGGCGGATCCTGTCCAGGCAATGCGCATCGATGTAATCCGTGACCAGCCGTAGCTTGCGGCGCGACAGCGGCGACCGACGCCTGGCGGCGCTCGGCTTGTCGATCTGGAACAGGCTTGCAAACAGGGCGTTGAGCAGGCCCTCGCCATAGAGGTCATGCAGAGGCTGGTCGCTGCCGCACTCGGCGGCGATCAGGCTGGCAAGCATGGCGACGCGGTCGTCGCGAAACTGGAAACGCGACATCTGCAAGGCTTCAAGGTCGAGGCTGCGGCCGAAGCGGCGCATCAGCGTCGCCGCCTCGAAATGCAGGTCGAGATGCCGGATCCGCCGCAGTCCCTCGACCCGGCCGCGGATTGGCACGCCGGCCGGTATGTAGGCCATGGAGAAGGCCTTGTCGTGGCGGCGCAATTCGCCCTTGGCGCCTTCGACGAAGAAGGCGCCGTCGCCGTCCACATCGAGCGCAACGAACAGCCGGGGGTCGGGAGAGACATAATAGCCTTCGGCCCTGTTGCCGCATGAAACATCCCAGAGGTCAGCGACCACGCCATCCCAGACATGCCATTTCAGGTCGCCGATGACGGCAAAACCCTGAATGCGGCTCTCCATGCGCGGGACGAAGCTCAAACCCTGTTTCCTCGTGGTGTCGATCGTCCCGCAACATATATTCATGATGAAAATTATCAAGTTTTATATCATGTCAAACCGGCCCGCTTTGCCACGGCAGGCGGCCGGAAGAAACGATGGGGTGCCGTGGCTCCAGTGCGTGATGTGGTCGGAACTGTTTTGCGGCCCGACCATCGCCCTGTTGGCGATGATCAGGCGCCGGTTGGCCTAAACGCTTTCGAGATAGGTCTCGATCTCGAAATCGCTGACATTGAGCGCGAACGTGTTCAACTCCTGGCGTTTGCAGGCAACGAAGGAGTCGCGCAGGATCGCCGGAAAGATCTCCGCCACATGCGCCCCGCTTTCAAAGGCGGCGATCGCCGACGCCCAGTCCGGCGGCAGCTTTGCTGGGGGAAGTCCCTGGCCGTCACTGCGGATCGGATCGCCTGGCGATATTTGTCTTTCAATGCCCGTCAGTGCGGCGCCCAGTATGGCGGCAAGCACCAGGTAGGGATTGGCGTCCGCTCCCGAAACGCGATGCTCGATACGGCGCGCACCGCTCGGTCCGCCAGGAATGCGGATCGCCACCATGCGGTTCTCATAACCCCAGGCGACGGCGGTCGGCGCATAGGATCGTGGGCGTAGCCTGCGGTATGAATTGAAGTGTGGTGCGAACACCAGCGTGCTCTCGGCCATCGCCGCAAGCAGGCCGCCGACCGCATGGCGCATGATCTCCGAGCCCTGGTCGGTGCCGTCGTCGAAGACATTGCGTCCTTCGCCGTCGATCAGGCTGAAATGGACGTGAAAGCCGTTGCCGGCCCGGTCGCCATACGGCTTGGCCATGAAGCAGGCGGCAAAGCCGTGCTTGCGGGCAATGCCCTTCACCGTGCGCTTGAACAGCACCGCATCGTCGGCAGCCCGCAAGGCGTCCGCGACATGGTTCAGATTGATCTCGAACTGACCGACACCGTTCTCGGCGATGGCCGTGTCGACGGGAATGCCTTGCGTCCGGCAAGCCTCGTAGACGTCATGGATGAAGGATTCGAAGTCGTCGATCTCGTCGATCGACAGCGCCGCGTCGGAATCGAGACGGCGCCCGGTCACCGGCGAGACAGGTCCGACCGGCCGCTGCGATTGCGGATCGACGAGGTAGAATTCGAGTTCCGTTGCCGCGACCGGTGTCAGGCCCAAAGCCTTGTAGCGATCGAGGATTCGGGCCAGCGCCCGTCGCGGGTCGCCGAGATAGGGCGCGCCGGTTTCGTCGGCAAGCCAGAGAGGGATGAGCGCCGTCGGATGCGCCGTCCAAGCGACCGGCAGAATGCCGCGCCCCGTCCATTGGCACAGTCCATCGGCATCGCCGGTCGAGAACACCAGGGTGTTGCCTTCGATATCCTCGCCCCAGATGTCGAGCCCGATCAGCGAATAAGGCATGCGCAGCTTGCCTTCCAGCGCCTTCCTTGCCTGCTCGACCGGAATGCGCTTGCCACGCATGATGCCGTTGAGGTCGCACACCGCCGCCCTCAGACTCTGGATGTCGGTCCTGCTTTCAAGCCAGTTCAAAACGTCCGCAATTGCATCGCTCAATTTATAACCTCTGGTTTTTGAAGGTGCCGCAGCCTCATCGGCTGCACTGTCCCTGGTAAAGATAGCTTGTGAGTTTTGGAAAACAGACCTGGCTGCCGCCAAGGGCTTTTTCCTTATTTTTTCAATTCACTAGCTGGGATGTCGGGAGGCATTTCAAAACCAATTGCGCGATCTGCGATCGCAACATAGAGGTAAGAGGGCGGAAAGCCAAGGGGCGACTTCAGGTTCTGATTTCCGGAAATCTGGCCTGCTGCAGGATGTGCGCGGCGCCTTCATCGATGTCACGCACGATGGCCGCGCGCGCTCGCTCGCCATCCTGGGCCTCGATCGCCGCGACGACTTCCTCGTGATGGTCGATGTCAAGAATGGAGGCGAGGTCATCCTCGAAGCCCATGGCAAGGTTCCTGAGAAACGGGCCGACCTGCATCCATACGGTCTCGATCAGGAAGATCATCTGCTCGTTGCCGCAATGGCGATAGATCGAGAATTTGAAGTCGTGGTTCTTGCGCAGGTAATCGTCGATATCGCCCTTGCGCGCCGCCAGGGTCAGGTCGGTGCAGTGGCGTCGGATCGCCCGCAGATTGTTGCCGTTGATGCGTTTTGTCGCAAGCTCGGTCGCCGAGCCTTCGAGGATCGTGCGCACGGCGGTCAGCTGTGAAAACCGTTCGGCCGAAATGACCGGCACTTCGACGCTGCCGTTCGGCATGGGGCTGAGCGCCCGCAGTGCCTGAAGCCGCATGAAGGCGCTGCGCACCGGCATGTCGCTGGTGCCGAGTGCCTTGGCGAGCTTGCGTGAAGTCAGCTTCTGGCCCGGCGTGAACTGGCCCGACATCAGCGCCCGCACGAGTTCCAGATAGACTTTCTCATGCAAGGGAACGGTGTCGACGGCGGTCAACCCGAATTGTGTTTTGTCGGCCATTGGCGGGGGCGCTGCTTCATTCGTTCTGAAATCTACCCTGACGACAACAGCCGCGGATAATCCTGCCTGGCCGATCGCGGCGAGAACGCCAAGTCAGCGATTTATCGACGCATGATAGACGCTTCGATCGTTGCGGCAAGCCGGCTCGTCACCCTGCCGGCCATTGCAGCCAGCAAACTTTTCCAGACACGGTCGCGGTTCTTCCGGCGCTATCGCAACCGCATCGGGATTCGGTCTGGTGTATCGCGCCGGCTCTCGAACACCTCCACGATTCCACTGTGCAAAACCGTCATCACAAATCTTGACCTTGCGCGCACTTGCACCTCTGGCCGCTCTCTGGCTTTTTGGGGTACCTATGCGAACGGACTGATTCGCGTCATGCCGCTCGATTGCAATGTTCCCAAGGCAGTCCGAGGGTGGGTCGTGAAGCGCGCGCAATTGGCGAAGGAGAAACAGGCATGGCCGAGTTCAAGAAGCCCGAAATCTCCGAGATGAGACCCAAGATCACCGTCATCGGCATTGGCGGCGGCGGCGGCAATGCCGTCAACAACATGATCGCGGAGCAGCTTCAGGGCACGGAATTCATCGCCGCCAACACCGACGCCCAGGCATTGACCATGTCGAAGGCAACGCGGCTGATCCAGCTTGGCTCTCATGTCACCGAGGGATTGGGCGCCGGATCGCTTCCCGAGATCGGCCGGGCCGCGGCCGAGGAATCGCTCGACGAGATCATGGATCATCTGGCCGGCACGCATATGTGCTTCGTAACCGCCGGAATGGGCGGCGGCACCGGAACCGGTGCTGCTCCCATCATCGCCCAGGCGGCGCGCAAGGCCGGCATCCTGACGGTGGGTGTCGTCACCAAGCCGTTCACCTTCGAAGGCCGGCGCCGCATGCAGATGGCCGAAGAGGGCATCGAGCGGCTGCGCGAGAGCGCCGACACGGTGATCGTCATCCCGAACCAGAACCTGTTCAGGATCGCCGATGCCAAGACCACCTTCGCCGATGCGTTCGTCATCGCCGACCGGGTGCTCTATGCCGGCGTCAGCTGCATCACGGATCTCATCGTCAAGGAAGGCCTGATCAATCTCGACTTCGCCGATGTCAAATCGGTGATGCGCGACATGGGCCGCGCCATGATGGGCACCGGCGAGGCCTCCGGTGAGGGCCGGGCGATGAAGGCGGCGGAAGCCGCGATCGCCAACCCCCTGCTCGACGAAGTGTCGATGAAGGGCGCCAAGGGTGTCCTAGTCTCGATATCGGGCGGCAGGGACATGACCCTGTTCGAGGTCGACGAGGCCGCTACTCGTATCCGCGAAGAGGTCTACGAGGACGCCGACATCATCGTCGGCGCGATCTTCGACAAGAGCATGGAAGGCCGCTTCAGGGTCTCGGTGGTGGCGACAGGCCTCGACCGTGCTTCTGGAGCTGAGGATGGCGATGCCGGCATCGCCCGGGACCATGCCGGCCAGCCGCCGGCGCGAACGCTTCAGTAGGATCCGCCGCTCGGAGTGCGGAGCGATAGTAGCACCGCACGGAGGCCTGGGCTGGCCGCATGGTGGCCGCTGCCAAGCTTCATCTCGATTGCAACTTGACCGAAACTGCACCGCAGGGTGGAAGGCAGGCTAGCCTCGGATCAATCCAAGGGCCAGAAATTTAAAACGTTTGCAATTTTGCGAAAGACAATTACAAACGTTTCAAACTTGTTCGAGGAGGAGCGATGACGACCCGCGTCATTACGCTCAAGGAGCTTGCCGCAGGCCTCGACCTGTCGATCACGACGGTGTCGCGGGCGCTTGCCGGCCATGAACAGATCGCGCTGAAGACGCGCGAGCGTGTCGCGCAAGCGGCACGTCAGGCTGGCTACGTGCCCAACACCGCGGCGCGCACGCTTGTCTCCGGCCGCAGTGGTTTCGTCGGCCTCGTACTACCGATCCGCGGGCCGAACCTTGTCGATTCTTTCCTTGGCGAATTCGTCACCGGGCTCGGCGAAGGGCTGGTGTCGCACGGCGCCGACCTGATCCTGGCCACCGCGGCCTTCGGCCATTCGGAACTGTCGGTGCTGCGCCATGTCGTCGAATCCGGGCGGGCCGATGGCGTTGTCGTCACGCGTATCGCCGAGGTTGACGAGCGGCTCGCCTATCTGCGCGAGCGTGGCTTTCCATTCGTTGCCCACGGCCGGCTTCTCGACAGCGAGTTCGGCTACAACTGGCTCGATACCGACGGCGCGCACGCCTTCGGCGAGGCTTTCGACATGCTCTACGATCTCGGCCACCGCCATTTCGGCCTGGTGACGATTTCCGAGCTGATGACCTTCCGGCATCTGCGGCAAGACGGCCTTGCCGCAGCCATTGCCCGTCGGGGCGATCCGTCGGTGCGGCTCGACGTGGCGACGGCGCCGCGCTTTGACCATGAGGCGCGCATCCAGGCCGTCAACCGCATGCTGCAGCGGCCTGACAGGCCGACCGCCATCGTCGCTCTGTTCGATGAACTGGCTCTGACCGTGATGGAGGAGGCGGCCCGCGCGGGCCTCGGCGTGCCGCGCGACCTCTCCGTCATCGGTTTCGACAACATTGCCGCTTCGGGCTACGCGCCACCGGGCCTGACCACGTTCGATGCCTCGATCCGCCAATGCGCGCGCGAGATCGCCGACATGCTGCTCACCGTGATCGCCGAGAAGCCCGCCGAGCCGCTGACGCGGCTGATCCGGCCGACGCTGGTTGCGCGTGCAAGCCATGGACCCGCACCGCGGACAACAAGCTGACGCCGAAATGATGGCGCCTATCCAGGGAGGAAGACCGTGATGAAAGCATTGAAGACACTGATCGGCGCCGCGCTGGCGTTAACGATCGCCTCGGGCGGCGCGCAGGCCCAGCAGGTTTTGTTCTGGTCGACGCAGGCGCGTCCGGTCGAGGAAACCCAGAAGATGCGCGACGAGGTGCTGAAAGGTTTTGACGGCCCGGTCGACTATCAGGTCGCCGAGGACGGTCCCTGGCTCACCCGCCTTCAGGCTGAACTGCAGGCCGGCACCGGCACCATCGGCCTGCTGGGTGGGCTGCACGGCGATTTCTCGACGGTCGGAGCGAACCTTGCCGATCTGTCCGGCGTCGATATCGGCGGCGTCAAGGTCAACGAGGCCTACAAGAAGCTCGGCATGCTCGGCACCGGCGAGCAGAAATACCTGCCTTGGATGCAGGCCACCTATCTGATGGCGGCCAACAAGCAGGCCTTGCAATATCTGCCGGCAGGCGTCGATCTCAACACCATCACCTACGATCAGCTTATCGAATGGTCGAAGAACATCGCCGAGAAGACCGGCTCGCCGAAATTCGGCTTTCCCGCCGGTCCCAAGGGGCTCAAGCACCGCTTCTTCGAGGGGTTCCTCTATCCGTCCTACACCGGCTCGATGGTGACCAAGTTCCGTTCACCGGAAGCCGAAGTCGCCTGGAACAAGTTCAGGGAACTCTGGCAGTACACCAACCCGAATTCGACCAACTACGCCTTCATGCAGGAGCCGTTGCTTTCAGGTGAGGTCTGGGTGGCGTTCGACCATGTCGCGCGCCTTGCCGACGCCTTCAACAAGAAGCCGGACGAATTCGTTGCCTTCCCGGCGCCGGCCGGCCCCGCCGGTCGCGGTTTCATGCCTGTCGTGGCTGGCGTCGCCATTCCGAAGACCTCGCCCGACATCGACAAGGCCAAGGCGCTGGTCGCCTATATGCTGAAGCCGGAAACCCAGATCGCGACGCTCAAGGCAACCAATTTCTTCCCGGTCGTCGACGTCAAGCTGCCTGACGACATGCCGGCCTCGGTCAAGGCCTTCGGCCCGGCGATCGCCACCATGACCGGTGCGCCCGATGCATTGCCGGCGTTGTTGCCGATGGGGCTCGGCGACCTCGGCGGCAAATTCAACCAGGTCTATACCGACAGTTTCGAGCGCATCGTGCTCGGCGGCGAGGACGTGCATGGCGTGCTCGGCGAAGAAGCAACAGTGCTCAAGGCCCTCATCGACCAGGCCAAGGCGCCATGCTGGGCGCCCGACAAGCCATCCACTGGCGCTTGCCCCGTCGACTAAAATCCTCCCGAGGGGGCGCCCGGAGTTTGTTGCACTTCGGGCGCCCAGACCCGCACGCACATGGCCACCGCACGCAAAGGACATCACCATGCACGGCAAGGCTCTGCCCTATCTGCTGCTGATGCCGGCGACGTTGTTCCTCTGCATCTTCTTCCTCTACCCGTTCGCGCTGGTCGCCTTCGAGGCGATCACCCGCGACGGCGCCTTCACCCTCGACAATTTCCGCACCATGGCCGGCAGCTGGAAATTCCCGGTCACGGTCCGCAACACGCTGCTGCTGGCAGCCATCGTCGTACCGATCCAACTCGGCATGGCGCTGCTGATGGCGAGCGTGGTGTCGCGGCTGGAGACCGGGCGCAGTGCCGCGCTCTATGTCTTCGCCATCCCGCTCGGCATTTCCGATCTCGCCGCCGGGCTGATCTGGCTCGCTATCTTCGACCAGTCCGGCTTCCTCAACACGCTGCTCTCCAGCCTCGGCGTCGTCGACAAGCCAATCATGTTCCTCGGCTACCAGAGCAAGCTGACCATCTTCATCGCCGTGGCGCTGGCCGAGATCTGGCGGGCCACCGCGATCATGATGGTCATCCTCGTCGCCGGCATGGGCCTGATCCCCAAGGAATATTATGAGGCGGCGGAGGTGTTTGGCGCCAGCCCATGGCAGCGCTTTGTGCGCATCACGCTGCCATTGCTGCGCCCCAGCCTGCAGACGGCGATCATTCTGCGCGTCATCCTCGCCTTCGAGGTCTTCGCCGTGGTCGCAGCCCTTGGCGGCACCAATCTGCCAGTGCTGATGGGCGAGACCTACAACTGGCAATTCACGCTGCAGGATCGCAATGTCGCCGCCGCCTCGGCGCTGCTCATCCTCGCCATCTCGATCGGCTTCACGCTGTTTTTCCTGCGTGTGCTGCGGGTGCCCAAGGAGGCCCGGATATGAGCGCGGTCACGCAAGCACCGGTTGCCGCGACCACCGATGCGCGCAAGGCCGGCGACTGGCTGCTGATCGCCACCGCCATCCTGCTTTGCGTCTGGGTGCTGCTGCCGATCTATCTCTTGATCGTCAACGCGCTGTCGTCACCGGATGAGGTCACCGCCTTTCCCAAGCGCTTCTTGCCGTCCTTTGATCTCGGCAGCCTGTCTTTCTTCATCGAATTCGCCGGCGTCGCCAGGGCACTGTGGAACTCGGTCCTCGTCGCCACCCTGACGATGATCCTGTCCATCGGCTTCGGCGCTCCGGCCGGCTACGCGCTGTCGCGCTTCGACTTTCCGGGCAAGGAGGCCTTCCGCTTCCTGGTGCTGATGACGCGCGCCTTTCCACTGCCGCTGCTGGCATTGCCGCTGGCGGTGATGTTCATCCGCACGGGCCTCGACGACACCGCCATCGGGCTGGCGCTGGTCCATACCACGCTGGCGCTGCCGTTCGCCGTCCTGATCACTTTCTCGCTGTTCTCGGGCATTCCGGTCGAGCTAGAGGAGGCCGCCTGGACGCTCGGCTGCACACGATGGCAGGCCTTTCGCAAGGTCATCCTGCCGTTGGCCCTGCCGGGCATCGCCGCCTCGGCGGTGTTTGCCTTCACCATCTCCTGGAACGAGGTGTTCGCAGCCGCCGTGCTCACCATCGAGAACCGCACGCTGACCGCCTTCCTGCTGCAAAGCCTCGGTGAATCGCCGCTCTATCTCAAATTCGCCGGTGGCGCCGCACTGGTCGTGCCAGCGCTGGTCTTCATCTTCGCCGTTCGAAAATACCTGTTCGCCATGTGGGGGATCGCCAACCGATGACGCGTGACATGGAGACCGCTCATGGCTGAAATAGCGATCAAGGGCGTGGCAAAACGCTTCGGCGGCTTCACCGCCCTGCATCAGGTCGACCTCACCATATCAGACCAGGAATTCATGGTGCTGCTCGGCGCCTCGGGCTGCGGCAAGACCACGCTGCTGCGCATCGTCGCCGGGCTGGAGACACCGAGCCAGGGCGAGGTCTGGATCGGCGGCCGCCGTGTCGACCATCTGCCGCCGCGCGACCGCGGCATTGCCATGGTGTTCCAGAACTACGCCGTCTTTCCGCACCTGACCGTGTTCGAGAACATCGCCTTCGGCCTGCGCATGAAGAAATTGCCGCAGGCCGATGTCGAGCGTCGTGTCACCCGCACCGCCGAACTCATGCATATCGAGCAATTGCTGAAACGCTATTCGGGCCAGCTGTCCGGCGGCCAGCGCCAGCGCGTTGCCGTCGCCCGTGCGCTCGCCATGGAGCCCGACGTCATCCTGATGGACGAGCCGCTGTCGAACCTAGACGCGCTGCTGCGGCTGGAGATGCGTGCCGAGCTCAAGGGCGTGCTTGCCGCCTCGAAGACCACCACCATCTATGTCACCCACGACCAGGTCGAGGCGATGAGTCTCGCCGACCGCATCGCCGTCATGCATCAGGGCCGCATCGTCCAGGCCGCGTCGCCGGTCGAGGTCTACCGCAATCCGGCCGCGCGCTTCGTCGGCTCCTTCATCGGCAATCCGCCGATGAATTTTATCCCGGCGACCAAGGCCGCGAATGGAGACTGGACCGTAGCCGGGCTGACGCTGCCCGGCCCCAAATCGGACAAGCAGAGAATAGAATTCGCCATCCGCCCCGAGGACGTCGATGCCGGCGGCGAGGGTCTGCACGCCACCGTGCGCGTCATCGAGCCGCTCGGCCCGCACACGCTGGTCACCTGCGATGTCGAGGGCGGCCTGTTCCGCGCCATCCTGGACTCGAATGCCGGCGTGCAGGTCGGCGATCACCTGCGGCTCGCGCCCAAACCCGACCGCATCCGCTGGTTCGATCCCGAAACCACCAATGCCCTTTGATACCGAAAGCCCTGAACTGCCATGACCGCTTCCGCCACTAGTGACATCATTGCCCGTGCCATCGAGGTGCTGAAAGAAAACGACCAGGGCGCCTACACCATCCCGACGAAAGGTCTTTATCCGTTCCAGTGGAACTGGGATTCCTGCCTGACCGCGCTCGGCCTCGCTCATTACGACGAGGCCCGCGCCTGGACCGAGATCGAGACGTTGTTCGCGCACCAATGGCCGGACGGCATGGTGCCGCACATCGTCTTCCATGTCTGGAGCGACGGTTATTTCCCCGGGCCGGAGGTCTGGCGGACCGGCCGCCCGACGGCCACATCAGGCATTACCCAGCCGGCTGTTGCAGGTTTTGCCATACGGCGCCTGTTCGACCGGGCCATGGACAAGAAATTGGCTGCGGAGCGGGCCCGCGCGCTGCTGCCGAAGATCGATGCCTGGCACCGCTGGTTTTACGAAAACCGCGACCCAAAAGGCGAGGGGCTGGTCGCCATCATCCATCCCTGGGAGTCCGGCCGCGACAATTCCATCGACTGGGACGATGCCTTCGAGCGTGTGCCGACCGAGGGTGTCGAGCCCTACACGCGCCGCGACATCCTGCATGCCGACCCTGCGCACCGTCCGACACAAGGGCAGTATGACCGCTACATCTGGCTGCTGCAGCTTTTTCGCGGGCTTGGCTGGGACAATGCCAGACTGCATGACGCCTCGCCATTCCAGGTCGTCGATCCCGGCTTCAACGCCATTTTGATCCGCGCCTGCGCCGATCTTGCCGATCTTGCCGACGCGCTGGGCGAAACCGGGATCGCCAGCGCCAATCGTGCCCGCGCTGAAAAGGGCCTGGCGGCGATGGAGCGGCTGTGGAGCGATGCGCGAGGCCAGTATCTCTGCCTCGACCGCGTCACCGGCAGGCTGATCGACAGCGCTTCCGTCGGCGGCATCCTGCCGGCCTTCGCGGCCATTCCCGGGGCTCGCACCGTAGCGCTGGCCGCAACCGTCGAACGCCTAGCCGCCAAGGCGCGTTACGTCGTGCCGTCGCATGATCCAGACGATCCACGCTTCGACGCCAAGCGCTACTGGCGCGGCCCGGTCTGGCTGGTCGTCAATTACATGATCGCGGACGGCCTTGCCGTCGCTGGTCACGATGACGCGGCGCGGCGCATCACGCAATCCAGCCTGGATCTGATCCAGGAAAGTGGCTTTGCCGAATATTACGATCCGCTCACCGGCGAGCCCCTCGGCGGCGGCCGCTTCACCTGGACGGCGGCGATGGTGATCGAGTTTTTGAGGGGGGCACCTCTCTTGCCTTCTCCCCTTGTGGGAGAAGGTGGATCGGCGCGATAGCGC
Organism: Mesorhizobium sp. M1409; assembly: GCF_040317535.1. Taxonomy (NCBI): domain Bacteria; kingdom Pseudomonadati; phylum Pseudomonadota; class Alphaproteobacteria; order Hyphomicrobiales; family Phyllobacteriaceae; genus Mesorhizobium; species Mesorhizobium sp. M1409. The sequence goes on along the minus strand of NZ_JAMYKV010000010.1, from coordinate 60,032 downwards.
CGAGACGGATGAGGGGTCTTCCAGCGGAGTGAGGCGTTAATGTTCCCTGGAACACCCCTCATCCGTCGCCTGCGGCGACACCTTCTCCCACAAGGGGAGAAGGGAAGGCCGCGTCAGCCACTCACCCGAACTTCGGATCGAGACTGCCCGACTTGTAGCGCTTGGCCATTTCGGCGACGGGCAGCGGCTTGATCTTCTGCGCGTTGCCGGCGGTGCCGAACTGTTCGAAGCGCTCCTTGCACAGCTTGCGCATGGCGGCCATGGCGGGTGTCAGATATTTGCGCGGATCGAACTCGCTCGGGTTCTCGGTCAGCACCTTGCGGATCGCGCCGGTCAGCGCCATGCGGTTGTCGGTGTCGATGTTGATCTTGCGCACGCCGTGCTTGATGCCGCGCTGGATCTCCTCGACCGGAACGCCCCAGGTCGGCTTCATCTGGCCGCCATATTTGTTGATGATCTCCTGCAGATCCTCCGGCACCGAGGACGAGCCGTGCATGACCAGATGCATGTTCGGCAGGCGGCGGTGGATTTCCTCGATGACGTTCATGGCCAGCACCGCGCCGTCGGGCTTGCGCGAGAATTTGTAGGCGCCATGGCTGGTGCCCATGGCCACCGCCAGCGCATCGACATGGGTATCCCTGGCGAATTCCACCGCCTGTTCGGGATCGGTCAGCAACTGGTCGTGGCTGATGGCGCCTTCGACGCCGTGGCCGTCTTCCTGCTCTCCGCCGCCGCTCTCCAGCGAGCCGAGCACGCCGATCTCGCCTTCGACGGACACGCCGCCCCAATGCGCCATGTCGACGACGCGCTTGGTGATGCCCGAATTGTAGGCGTAGTCGGCCGGCGTCTTGCCGTCTTCCTTCAACGACCCGTCCATCATGACCGAGGTGAAGCCGTACTGGATGGCGGTGACGCAGGTGGCTTCGTTGTTGCCATGGTCGAGGTGCATGCAGACCGGAATGTCGGGGTGGATTTCGACCAGCGCGTCGATCAGCTTGGCCAGCACCACGTCATTGGCATAGGCGCGGGCGCCGCGGCTTGCCTGCAGGATGACCGGCGACTTGGTCTCCTCGGCGGCCTCCATGATGGCGAGGCCCTGTTCCATATTGTTCATGTTGAAAGCGGGCACGCCGTAGCCGTATTCGGCGGCGTGGTCGAGCAATTGTCTCAGTGTTATGCGAGCCACCCAATAGTCTCCCGTATCTGGTTTCAAGCGCAACGTCGCGGGCCAGCCGGTCGCCGGCCGGCCCCTGATGCTTCTGGCCGGATTTCGGGCCAACCGCAACCTTCAGAAGTCTTGTCGATCGCAATTCTTGTTGCAGGGCTGAAATCCGGCCTGTTTGGCGATCCTAGGCCGTGATCAACTCCCGCGCCGCCAGGAGCTGCACGCAGGCATTGGCCGCTTCCTTGCCCTTGACGGTGAAGTGCTCGAAGAAGAAGCGGTGATGCTCGGCGCTGTCGTGGTAGTTGTGCGGGGTGAGCACCGCCGACAGCACCGGCACGCCGGTCGACAGCTGCACGTTCATCATGCCGTCGATCACCGCGCTGGCGACAAACTCATGCCGGTAGATGCCGCCATTGACGACAAAGGCGGTGCCGAGGATCGCGGCATAGCGGCCGGTCCCGGCCAGGGTCTTGGCATGCAGGGGAATTTCATAAGCGCCCGGCACGTCGAAGACATCGACGATGAAGTGGTCGGCTCCGATGTCAGCCAGTTCCGCCTCGAAGGCCTGTACGCACTGGTCGACGATGTCGGCATGCCAGCGCGCGCGAATGACGGCGATGCGAACAGTTTCGTAGTCTTTATGGGAATGCTGATTCATGGGTCCATCCTTCCGTTTCGACCAGAATCAGGACGCACGATACGCAATCCGGCCCGCCCAGGCGGTCCATCTTCCGTTCGTTCTCTTCCATCCGGACTCTAACCGTCGGCTCCGGAATCACACCGGATCTGCTGACCTTTCCGAAACCGGAAAGCGCTCGCGGGCTTGGGTCCCGGGCATGACCCCGAAAACCGGAACGGCTTTCGGAAAGGAATCATGCGCAACTAAGAGTCCTTACCGCCGGTGGGGACTTTCACCCCGCCCTGAGAACATTAACGGCTTTGTATGAAAGGGCGGGGCGCTGCTGTCAACCGTGAGAAGGTTGGGCCAAGCCCGTTCGACTACCTCGTGCGCCACGCCGCCGCCGATGCAGCGATCAGCATGAGCAGTGCTGCAACGGCCGCGCATGTCGCAAAACCAAAGCTGGAATAAAGCGGCCCGAAGCTGGTGGTGCCGACGAAGACCGCGAGGTAGGTCACCGCGCTGTTCAAGCCCATGATCGTGCCGCGCCGCGACGGATCGAGCGCCGACAGGCGCGTCACCAGGACATTCAATCCGAAATGATTGGCCAGTCCCCAGACCGCCACCATGGTCAAGGTTAGCCCGAAACTGTCGCTCGTCGCGGCCATGGCGACATAGACGACGGCGACCAGAAGATAGGTGAATGGCATGACGCGCCGCGCGCCAAGCCGGTCGATGACACCGTCGAGGAGAGCAGCCGTGCCGAAGCCTATGCCATAGGCAAGAGCCGCCAGGCCATTGGCGCTGACCGGCTCTCCCAGCCCGACATGAAGATGGTCGCCGAGATAGCCATAGACACCGTAGAAGGCGGTCATGAAGGCGGCGCAAGCGATCAGAAGCGGCACGATGCCGGGAATGCCGAGCGCTTCCAGCGGGGCGGGTGCCGGCCCGGCCTTTCTGATGTCGCTGAGCGACGTCATTGTAAGCCCCGCCCATGCAAGCATTGCCAGCAACGCGACTGCGGCGAAAACGGCACGCCAATGCACCAGATCGGCAAGCACGGCCGACAGCGAGACGCCGGCCACCATGCTGAGCGTCCATCCGGTCAACACGACGCCGATCGTGCCGCTTTCACGGCCGGGCGGTGCAATGGCGGCGGCGCTGGCATAGATCGCCGGCATGGCGATACCGGCAGCGATGCCGGCAAGCAGCTGTGCCGCGACCAGCATGATCACTGTTGGCGCCACGGCACTTGCGACAAGAGCCAGTGCCAACAGCAACAGCGCCCCCTGCAGCATCCGGCGCGCGCCGAGCCGGTCGATGTAGCGGGCAAGGAACAGGGCGCTTGCGGAGGTGCCGAGCCCGAACGCGGCGGCCGCGATCATCACGGCCGGCACGCTGGTTCCGAACGACGCGGCCACGGCTGGGGCTATCGGGCCCAGCACAAGCGAGTTCGAGCCGATGACGGCGATGCATCCGGTCAGCAGGTAAGCAAGCGCCGGGATAGGCGCTCGGACGCTTGGCGCCAGTGATGCAACTTGATCTGCGTTCGACATATTGTCATAATCGCCGTATTTTATTCAGCTGCAATTGGGAAATTCGCCATGGATGAAGAAACAGATGGTATTCCGCGGAACAAGGCTGCGGTCCGCGACCTCGACGCGATAGACCGAAGAATATTAGGCGTCCTGGTCGATGACGCCACGATCAGCTACGCCGAACTGGGCGACCGCGTGGGCTTGTCGCCTCCTGCCGCGCATGAGCGGGTCAAACGCCTTCGGCGCAGCGGCGCCATCCGCAACACCGCGGCGATCATCGATCCCCGGGCGGTGAAAAAGCCTTTGCTTGCCTTTGTCCATATCGACACCAAGGGCTGGGGAAAGACCCCGGAACTGATGGCAGTCTCGGAGTATCCGGAAGTCGAGGAGATCCATTCGGTTGCCGGCGACAGCTGCATGCTGCTCAAGGTTCGCACCGAAGACACGAGGGCGCTCGAAGGATTGCTGTCGCGCCTTTACGAAACGCCTGGCGTCACCTCGACGCGCAGCTATGTGGTGCTGTCGACTTATCTCGAGCGACCGGTGCAGCCCGGCACCACCACTGAGTGGCCAACGCCAAGGCATATGGCCAAGCCGCTCTATTAGGGGTTCGACGATCGGCCCTTACCCGCGCTCGGGAAACATCGCCTTCAGGCCCTCGCGCGACGCCTTGGCGACGCCGCGTTCGGTAATCAGCCCGGTCACCAGCCGCGCCGGCGTCACGTCGAAAGCCGGGTTCGCCGCCGGCGTCGTCTCCGGCGAAATGCGGACCTGAGCGATCTCGCCGGCAGCGGTCTTGCCCCAGACCAGCGACACTTCGTCGGCCGAGCGCTGCTCGATCGGGATTTCGGCCAGACCGTCATGCACCGTCCAGTCGATGGTCGGCGACGGCAGCGCGACATAGAACGGCACATCATTGTCGGCGGCGGCGAGTGCCTTGAGATAGGTGCCGATCTTGTTGCAGACATCGCCGTCGGCGGTGGTGCGGTCGGTGCCGACGATGACCATGTCGATCTCGCCGCGCTGCATCAGATGGCCGCCGGCATTGTCGACGATCAGCGTGTGCGGCACGCCGTGGCCGGCCATCTCCCAGGCGGTCAGCTGGGCGCCCTGGTTGCGTGGCCGCGTCTCATCGACATAGACGTGGACAGGAATGCCGGCCTCGGTGGCCAGGTAGATCGGCGCGGTGGCGGTGCCGTAGTCGACGGTGGCCAGCCAGCCGGCATTGCAATGGGTCAGGATGTTGACCGGCTCGCCCTGCTGCTTGCGCGCCGCGATCGCTTTGATGATGGCGAGACCGTTCTCGCCGATCGCGCGGTTGAGCCCGACATCTTCGTCGGCGATTTCTTTGGCGCGGCGATAGGCGGCTTCGGCGCGTTGTTCCGTTGGCAGCGGCTTGAGGAAGCGCCGCATCTCGTCCAGCGCCCAGCGCAGATTGATCGCTGTCGGACGCGTCTCGTGCAACGTCTCCCACGCGGCATCCAGCGCAGCATCGGATGGGTCCGCCGCCATCTGCATGGCGACACCATAGGCTGCGGTTACGCCGATCAACGGCGCGCCGCGCACCCACATGTCGCGGATGGCGGTGGCGATGCCGGCAACCGTGCCGATCGTCTCGATGCGGAAATCATGCGGCAGCCAGCGCTGGTCGATGATCTCCACCGAACGCCCGTCGTCGCTCAACCAGATGGTGCGATAGTGGCGGTCGCCGACGTTCAAATGCTGCTCTCCTGTTCGATCAGCGCGGCCAGTTGGTTGACCTCGTCGATGCTGTGAATCTGGCGTCGGTTGACGGCGATGTGGCGGCCGAATTTCAGCGCCTTTGCTTCACAAATGGCGCGCAGATCCTCATCGGCAATGGTCTCGAAATCGGCATTGTGGGCGAGGCCGAGGATACGCCGGTGCACCTCGATGCCGGCAAAGCCGAGCAGGTCGGTCCAGATCTGGTGCAGTACATGGTCGAGCGCCTGCTCGGCACCGAGCCTGTCGCCCCGATCCTCGAACAGGCTCTTCTGGTAGAGCATACCGGTGCGCTCGGTGCGCCACAGATGCGAGAACTCGGCGCGGAACACCGACCAGGTCTCGACTGTCACCTCGAGCAGATAGGCGCGCATGGCATCGCGCTTGCCCTCCTGCTCGTGGCCGCGCTGCGAGAAGAATGACATCCAGAAATTGGCGAGCAGCATGCCGACATCGAAGGCCATCGGACCGTAGAAGGCGAATTCCGGATCGATCATCCGGGTTTCTGTATCGGTGACCATGATCGAGCCGGAATGCAGGTCGCCATGCAGCAGCGTTTCGGCATTGGCGGCGAAGATGTGCTTCAGCCGCTGCGCCTCGACCTTGAGGTCGCGGTCAGCGCGCAGTTCTGCGACGAGGCCGTCGAGCTGCGGCGAGGTATGCCGGTTCATCTTGGCGTCGAAATAGGGGTCGGAAAACACCAGGTTCTCGGTGATATCGCAGAGTTCGACATTGTCGGCGAACAGCGCCAGGTCCGCCTTGCGGTCCTTGGCCGCCATGTGCAGGTCGGAGCCGCGAAACAGCGTGCGAGCCATGAACAGGCCGATATCTCGGGCAATGTTCGGCAGCTGCCGGCCTTCGATCAGCGCCCGCCGCAGGATGACGTGCGGCGGCGCAAGATATTCCATGATGATCAGCGCCTGGCCTTCATCGAAATGATGGATGGCCGGCACCGATCCGGGCGCGCGTGCTTCTTGCCTTGTCAGCGCATGATATTCGAAGAAGGAGCGCTTCAGCGGCAGCGGCCAGCTGTCGCCGACCAGGCGGACATAGGGCAGGGCCTGCTTGACCACCGCGGCACCGCTGGCGCCTTCGACGATGAACACCAGGTTGAGATTGCCGTCACCGACTTCGCGGACCTTCCAGCGTGTCGTGTCCTTGCCGATCTTCGCGCACAGCGCATCGTTTGTGCGAAGGCGGGCCGCCAAGGTCTCCACCGACAGCGCTTCGAACGGCAATTCTTCAGTCATCGTGATCCTCCCGCATATGCCCTCCGAATATAATTGAGGCATGGCGGCCGGGCCAAGCTAGGAAGCGATCTGGCAATTGTCAATCGTGTTGACAATTGCCGATGTAGCCCATAGCGTCATGTCAGGGAGGAACGCATGGTCGGCAATGCCGTGTTCCGCGTAGAGGGACTGAGGAAATCCTTTGGCCATAACGAGGTGCTTGGCGGCGTCTCGCTCGAATTGCATGCGGGCGAAGCGACCGTCCTGATGGGCGCCAACGGCGCCGGCAAGTCCACCCTCGTCAAGATCATCAGCGGCGTCTACGAGCGCGGCGGCGGCACGATGGCGCTCGCCGACCAGGATTTTGCACCGAAAACCCCGGCTGAGGCGATCCGCGCCGGCGTCGTCACCGTTCACCAGAACATCAACGACGGTGTCGTCGCCGATCTCGACGTCGCCACCAATTTGACCCTCGACAGGCTGAGCGGCAAAGGCGCGCCGACCCTGTTCAATCCGGTCCGCGTGCGTCGGGAAGCCAAGGCGGTCGCCGACCGCATGGGGCTGGCCATCGATTTAAAGGCGCGGGTGAGCGATCTTTCGCTGGCCGATCGCCAGATGGTCGCGATTGCCCGCGCGCTGGCGCACCAGCCGAAAGTGCTGATCCTCGACGAGCCGACCTCATCGCTCTCGAGCACCGAGGCCGATCGGCTATTTGCGCTGATCGACAGGCTGCGCGAGCAAGGCGTGGCGATCCTCTACATCTCGCATCGCATGTCGGATATCAGGCGGCTTGCCGACCGCATCATATCCATGCGCGACGGGATCATCTCAGGCATCTTCGACAAGAAGCCGCTCGATTATGAAGGCGCGGTCAACGCCATGCTCGGCCGTAAGATCCATCTCGACCAGATCGTTGTCAGGAATTCGGCCAAGGCAATCCTGAACATCGAGGGCCTGCGCATCGCGCAGGGTGCCAAGCCGATCTCGCTGACGCTCGGCGACGGCGAGGTCGTTGCGATCACCGGCCTCGTCGGCGTTGGCAAGACGGCGCTCGCCGAGACACTGTTTGGCGTGCGCGAGCCGCTCGCCGGCACCATGATGATGAACGGCAAGCCTTATGCGCCGCGATCGGCCGGCGAGGCGATCGCCGCAGGCGTGTTCCTCGTCGCCAAGGACCGCGGCGAGAACGGCATCGTCGGCGGCTTCAACATCCAGGAAAATATCAGCCTGCCGTTTCACAAGCGCATGTCACGTTTCGCTGTTTTCAGGCGCCGTCTGGAACGCGCTACCGCGCGCCGGCAAATCCAGGAACTGGGCATCGTCTGCCGCTCCGAGAAGGACGAAATGTCGGAGCTGTCCGGCGGCAACCAGCAGAAGGTGATGGTCGCCCGCTGGATGGCCCAGGATGCCAGACTGTTCATTCTGGACGAGCCGTTTCAGGGCGTCGACATTTCCGCCCGGCGCGACATTGCCGCCAAGCTCAGGGCCAGTGCAAACGGCCGCGCCACGCTGCTGTTCGTCACCGAACTCGACGAGGCGCTGGAGACCGCCGACCGCATCCTGGTGATGTCGGAGCACACCATCGTCGGCGAGCACCGCAATGCCGACGTTGATCTCGATCGCCTGCTGGCCGAGGTCGCCGGCGGACCGCTGCACAGCGCCGCCTGAAGAGCGCGTAATATGAATTGGAACGGAGAGACCATGGGTTCGAGTTGGGTAAAGACGGCAGCAGCGCGCGGGAGCGCTGAATGACGTTGCGCGACCACGCCATCCGCTACGGCTTCATCGTGCTCTTGTTCGGGCTCGTCGCCTATTTCGCGATCGCCGCCGACGGTTTCGTCTCGCCGCAAAGTGCCGTCTTCATCTTCCAGTCGGTTGCCATCACCGGCGTGTTGGCGCTCGGCGTCACCGCGACGCTCGTCGTCGGCGGCTTCGACCTGTCGATCGGCTCGGTCGCCACATCAGCCATGATGGCGGCGGCCTATGTGATGGTGGTGCTGGAGCAGAACGCTTTTGTCGCGGTCGTCGTCTGCCTGCTGATCGGCGCCATTGTCGGCCTGATCAACGGCTGGTTGATCGTCTACATGCGCGTGCCCGATCTCCTGGCGACGCTCGGCATGATGTTCCTGCTCGTCGGCCTGCAGCGCATCCCGACCGAAGGCCGCTCGATCGCAACCGGCATGACCATGCCGGACGGTTCGGTCGCCAACGGCAAATTCTCTGACGCCTTCCTGGCGCTTGGCCGCCACCGCTTCGATTTCTTCATCCCCAATCTCATTCCGGTGTCGGTCGTGGTGCTGCTCGTGCTCGCCGTGCTGATCTGGTTCTTCCTCGAATACACCCGCTTCGGCCGCATGATGTACGCCGTCGGCAGCAACGAGCGCGCCGCTGAACTCGCCGGTGCGCCTGTCAAGGCATACAAGATCTGGGCCTACGTTATTTCAGGAGTTTTTGCCTCGATCGGCGGCATTTTGCTCGCCGCCCGGCTTGGACGCGGCGACATCGCCTCGGGTAATAATCTGCTGCTCGATGCGGTTGCCGCGGCGCTGATCGGCTACGCGGTGCTTGGCGCCGCCAAGCCGAACGCCTTCGGCACTGCCATCGGCGCGCTGTTCGTCGGCATCTTGCTGCAAGGCCTGACCATGATGAACGCGCCTTACTACACGCAGGATTTCGTCAAGGGCGTGGTTCTGGTCGTCGCCCTTGTCTTCACCTTTGCGCTTTCGGGCAAGGGCAGGAGGTAGCTTTCGACCGGAACAGGATTTTGGGTTCAACAAGAGTGGAGGAAAACAAAGTGAGCATTACAAGAAGACTTCTGGGGAAGGTGGCGCTCGGATTGGCCGGCGCGACCATGCTGATGCAATTCCCGGCGCTGGCCGCGGACAAGCCGGCGCCTTTCGACAAGCCCGGCGTCAAGATCGCGCTGGTCCGCTACCTCTCGACCGGCGACTTCTTCCAGGCCTATCTCTCGGGCGTCGAAGCACAGTCGAAGGCGCTCGGCATCGACCTGCGCGTGCTCGACAGCCGCCAGGATGCTGCCCTTCAATCCGATATGGTCGATCAGGCCATCGCGCTCGGCGTGCAGGGCATCATCATCCAGCACGGTCTGACGGAATCGATGAAGGACGCCGCGCAGCGTGCGGTCGACGCAGGCATCAAGGTGGTGGCTTTCGACGTCAACGTCGAAAACCCCAAGATCCCGCAGGTCGAACAGTCCGACCGCGACTTGGCGCGCCTCGCCCTCGAACAGGCCGTCAAGGACAATGGCGAGAGCTGGAAGGCCGGCTATGTCTATGTCGCCGGCATCGCGCCGCTCGACCGTCGCAACGAGACCTGGGTCGACGTCAAGAAGAAGTATGCCGGCATCGACGAAGTCGCGATGTTCGGCACGCTCGACAACCCGATCGCCAATTCGGTCGCCAACCAGGCGCGCTCGGTGCTGTCGGCTCACTCCGACATCAAGGTGATGTTCGCGCCCTATGACGAATTCGCCAAGGGCGTGAAGATCGCTGTCGACGAAGCGGGCTTGAACAAGGGCATCAAGATCTATTCGGCGGACATTTCGACGTCGGATATATCAGCGATGCGCGAGCCCGACAGCGCCTGGGCTGCCACGGCCGCCACCAACCCGGCCGTCGTTGGCCAGGTCTCGGTGCGTGCGCTGGCACAGTTGCTGGCCGGTGAAGACCCCGGCCACAACGTCGTCGTGCCGCCGACGCTGATCACGCAGAAGGACCTCATCGACAAGGACATCAAGAACATGGAAGACCTGTCGGCCAAGCTGCCGCAGTTCGCCCATGCCGATGTCGCGATGCCGGCCTGGATGCCGAACCCGAACGCGAAGTAATTTGGACCTTTGACAAAGAAAGGGCGGCGGTTGCGCCGCTCTTTCCATGTGAATGCTCAGCCGCTCCGGGTTACAGCCAGTGTTCCGGATCGCGCATCCCGTGGACAATCGCCACGACCAGGACGCCATCCGATTGCGGTTCGTAAATGACGACATAACGGCCTTCTATGAGCACACGGGCAGTTGCGCTCAATTCGGGCCGGGCGGTGCCCATCTTGGAATGTTGAGCCGCCAGTTCCAGCTTGTCGAAAATGCGCATAAGCAGCTTGTCCGCCGCTTTTTCATTGTCGATTGCTATGGTGTGCCAGATATCTCGCAAATCCTGCGAGGCGCGTGGTGTGAGCCGATATCTAGCCACGAGCGCGGCGTTCTGCCTTCAGGCCGCGTATAAACTCAGCGGGTTCGACTTCCACCGGCCTGCCGCTGGCCATGCCGTCGGCATAGGCCCGTTTCAAATGTTCAAGTTCCAAGGCTCGCAATTCTTCGCGCTGCTCCCACAGACGAAGGGCGTCACGAACAATCTCGCTGTTGGAGGCATAACCTCCGCCTTCGACGGCGCTTTGCAGGCGAGCAACCTGCTGAGGGGTGAGGGATATGGTAAGGGTACGCATCGGTTCGGTTTTCATGCCCAACCTGTACCACACCTAACAAGAACTAACAATTGTTGTTAGGGTTTTACGCTCGCGCCTTGCCCCGCTGCCTCGAGGCAGCAGGGTGATCAAGGCAAGGCTTCCCTACCGCAGTGCCGCCGCGATATTACCGCCGTCGACCGTCGTCACATCGGCGGTGGTGCGATCGGCCAGCGCGTGATGCAGGAACGCCTGCGCCACGTCCTGCGCCGTCACTTCCTGGCCGAGCAGATTGCCGGACATGTAGTCCTTCTCCGACACGCCGCGCGCGCCCGAACGGCTGGCGATCATGGCGTCGGTCAAAAGCCCTGAGCGGATGCGGTCGGCATTGACGGCGTTGGAGCGGATGCCGTGCGCGCCATAGTCTAGCGCGTATTGCCTGGACAGGAACAGCGTCGCCGCTTTCGGCACGCCATAGGCGCCGAACTTCGGCCCCGGATTGACCGCCTGCTTGGAGGTGTTGAACAGAAGCACGCCGCCTGTGCCCTGTTCGAGCATGATGCGCACGGCATTCTGCGCCACCGACTGATGGGCGAAGAAGTTGAGTTCGAAACTTTTGCGCAAAAGCGCGTCGTCGAGCTCGCCGATGCGGCCTTCCCAAGCGGCACCGGCATTTGACACCAGGATGTCGACACCGCCGAACACGGCGACCGCTCTGTCGAAGGCGGCGCGCACCTGTGCCGGATCGGTGATGTCGGCGGCGACGCCGATCGAATTGTTGCCGGCTTTCTTGGCGGCCTCGGTGGCCTTTTCGGCGTCGAGATCGACGACGACGGCATGGGCGCCATTGTCGGCGAACAGTTTTGCTGTCGCCGCACCGATCGCGCCGGCGCCGCCGGTAATCAGCACCACCTGGCCGGTCAGCGGCTTCGGCTTGTTGAAGGCGAGCTTGGCCTGTTCCAGCGACCAGTATTCCAGCGGGAACAGATCGGCCTTGGAGAGCGGATGGAACCGGCCGACCGCCTCGGCGCCGCGCACCGCCTCGATCCACATCTCGCCGACATCCGACGCGATCTTCGCGTCCTTCAGCGTGCGGCCATGGCCGAACATGCCGAGGCCCGGCACCAGCGTCAGCCGTGGCATCTGGTCGAGCATGGTGCGCTTGACGTCGTCGAGCGCGTCATTGGTTTCGAAATAGGCGCGGTAGTCCTTGGCGAAGGCTTCGACGTGGTCCTTGATCACGGCCTTGTAGTCGTCGGCCTTGTCGGCATCGGGCGCCGGCAGCGCCATCGGTCCGGTCTTGATGCGGATCGACAGATCGGGCGTCGACACGCCGCGTCCGGCATAGTCGGCAATCTCGGCCGAATTGATGAAATCGACGATTGCGTCCGAAGTGCGGAAGTCGCTGATCATGCGGTCGAAGCGGCCTTCGCCGCGTGCCACGGCGACGGCGCCGCGAAGCGTCGGCGCGATGGACGCCGGTGTCGCGAGCCTTGCCGGCAAGGCTGCCTTTGCTGCCTTGGGCTTGCCGCTTGCGGCAATGAAGTCCTCGGCGACGTTCACATAATGGATCATCCGGTCGTAGGCTTGTTTGGCATCGTCGCCGAAGGTGAAGATGCCGTGCTTGTCGAGGATCAGGCCCTCAACCGTGGGGTCGGCGTCGAAGATGTCGGCGGCTGCCTTGGCGAGGTCGAAGCCGGGCATGATGTAGGGCACATAGCCCATCTTGCTGCCGAACACCGTCTTCACCAGCGGCTTCGAATCTTCCTGGTCGACGATGGCCAAGATGGCGGTCGAGTGCGTGTGGTCGACGAATTTGTGCGGAAGGAAGGCATGCAGCAGCGTCTCGACCGAAGGGTTGGGCGATGACGGATCGATCAGGTTCACGCGTTGCAGGGCAACCATGTCCTCGTCGGCCAATCTGTTCAGCGCGCGCGCCTTGAGCAGCGGCTTGAGCTTGACCGCCGGCAGGCCCTGCGGTTCGATGACCCCCATGTCCCAGCCGCTGCCCTTGACGCACAGCACGTCCCACTTGTCGCCGACAAGATCGGTGGCCGTCGTCTTGCAGGAGGTGTTGCCGCCGCCATGCAGGACCAGCCTTGGTTCGCGGCCCAGCAGCCGGGTCGTGTAGACGCGCAAGGCCAGGTCGCGGCCGACACCCTTCTTTGCATAGTCGGCAACGAGCTTTTCGGCGGCTTCGTCATTCCACAGGTTCTTCATGTTCGCTTCGTCCGGTTGCTGTCTTTGATGGTGAAACAGGAATGCCGCGACGCTTTGATGACAATGCGCCGGCGGCGGAGATGGTGTTTCCTAGGAGGCCTTTTCTTTCGCGGCGGCCGCGTGATCCAAGAGCCGCTGCGCCATGCGCGCGCCGACCACCAGATGCGTGCAAAGGCCGCCCGTGATCGCCGCGAGCAGCGGTTCGAACTTGCTGTCCTCCTGCACCACCATTAGCCGCCTGGCGATGGCGCGTAGCGAGGCAAGCTCGGCTGATATCACACGTCGGTTGTAGCTGCAGTCGAGCACCTTGCCGTCGGCGTCGATGATCTGCCCGGCAATGACGCCGGCGGCGCCTCGGCCGCGCAGCTCCGCCATTTCACTTGGTGTCAGCGCGCCGCATTTGACCAGGTGGCTGTCGGCGTCGACCGCGCCGACCGAGTACAGCGCCAGATCGCATTCACCGACGCCCGACAATTGTTCGCGGATCACCGGTTCGGCCCGCAGCGCGCGTGCCAGCTCTTCCGTCGACAGCACCAGCGGCGCGTAGAAATTGAGGCCCTTGGCGTTGAGCCGCCGCGCGATCTCCATCGTGCATTGGTCGGGCCGATAGGAATAGGGCGCACCGAGATTGCCGCAGAGTTGCACCACCGTGACAGCCTGCAGGTCGGCATAGGACATGATGTCGGCGATCATGTAGACGGTGCGGCCCCAGGCGACGCCGATGCGGTCGCCCTTCTTGACCAGTTCGAGAAAGACGCTTGCCGCCAGCACGGCGATTTCCGTCGACGGGTCGGCGATATGGGCGTTTTCCGGCGCGATCCAGACGGCGTCGAGGCCCAGCGCATCCTCGAGCTTGCGCGCCAGCACATCGTCGGTGAAAAGTTGGGTCGAGGTCGAGATGTTGACGATGCCGGTCTCGCGCGCCTTGCGCAGATACATGGCGACCGAAGCGCGGGAAATGTTAAGCTGGCTCGCCACCTGGTCCTGCCGCAGGCCATGGGCGTAGTAGAGCCAGGCGGCCTTATGGATGAGCTGTTCTGCCGGTCGGATCGCCATGCCGTCTCCTCGGCTGACATTATTCATGGCTCTCGACAAAAGTCAAACTCGGCAAGGGTATGCAATGCCCTTCCGCCCTGCGAATCTGGATCATCATTGCGCCAAATGCGCTCCAACGGGGCATCGTTGATGGTGACGCGGCCCGAGCCTGAGATTAGAAGGTCCTAGAGAAAAGCGCGGGGAGCATGTGATGGGCAATCCTTACGAACAGGATCTCGACAAGAACGCGGCCAACCATCAGCCGCTGACGCCGCTCACCTATCTGGAGCGCGCGGCCAGGACCTATCCCGACCATATCGCCATCATCCATGGCCGCCAGCGCATCGACTATCGCAATTTCTGGCGGCGGTCGCTGAAGCTCGCCTCGGCGCTTCAGAAGCGCGGCATCGGCAAGAGCGACACGGTCACGGTCATGCTGTCCAACACGCCGCCGATGCTGGAGGCGCATTTCGGCGTGCCGATGACCAAGGCGGTGCTGCATTCGCTCAACACACGCCTCGATGCCGCGGTCATCGCCTTCCAGCTCGATCATGCCGAGACCAAGTTGCTGATCGTCGACCGCGAGTTCTCCAGCGTCGTCAAGCAGGCCCTGGAACTGGCCAAGGTCAAGCCGCTGGTCATCGATTATGACGATCCCGACTACGCCGCCGACGCGCCCTATCCGAAAGGCGACCTGATCGGCTCGCTCGACTATGAGGCCTTTGTCGCCGGCGGCGACGCGGATTTCGCCTGGTCGATGCCCGACGACGAATGGGACGCCATCTCGCTCAACTACACCTCCGGAACGACAGGCAATCCGAAGGGCGTGGTGTACCACCATCGCGGCGCTGCCCTCATGGCCTACACCAACACCATCCATGCAGGCATGGCCAAGCATGCGGTCTATCTATGGACGCTGCCGATGTTCCACTGCAATGGCTGGTGCTTTCCCTGGACGCTCGCCGTCCAGGCCGGCACCCATGTCTGCCTGCGCTGGGTGCGGCCGAAGCCGATCTACGATGCGATTGCCGATCACGGCGTCACCCATCTATGCGGCGCGCCGGTCGTCATGTCGGTGCTGATCAATGCGAAGGACGAGGACAAGCGGGAATTTCCGCAGACAGTGACCTTCAACACCGCGGCAGCACCGCCGCCGGAAGCCGTGCTGTCGGGGATGGTCGACGCCGGCTTCGCCGTCACCCATCTCTACGGCCTCACCGAGACCTACGGCCCGGCGGTCGTCAACGAATGGCATGGCGCCTGGGACGATCTCGAAAAGGGCGAGCGCAGTGCCAAAAAGGCACGGCAGGGCGTACGCTACGCGGCACTCGAAGGCCTGACCATCATGGATCCCGAGACGATGCGGACGACGCCGGCGGACGGCGAGACCATCGGCGAGGTCATGTTCCGCGGCAACATCGTCATGAAGGGCTACCTGAAGAACCGCAAGGCCAGCGACGAAGCCTTTGCCGGCGGCTGGTTCCATTCCGGCGATCTCGGCGTCATGCATCCCGATGGCTACATCCAGCTCAAGGATCGCTCCAAGGACATCATCATCTCGGGCGGCGAGAATATCTCCTCGATCGAGGTCGAGGATGCGCTCTACAAACACCCTGCCGTTGCCTCTTGCGGTGTTGTCGCCAGGCCCGATGACAAATGGGGCGAGGTGCCGGTCGCCTATGTCGAGCTGAAACCCGGCAGGGCCGCGACCGAAGCCGAAATCATCGAGCATTGCCGCGCGCTGCTTGCCCGCTTCAAGGTGCCGAAGGCGGTGATCTTCGCCGAAATCCCGAAGACCTCGACCGGCAAGATCCAGAAGTTCCGGCTGCGCGAAATGGCAAAGGTCGCCTGAAACGCCGACGGCCTCTCGCGGAAATATTTTCAGCAGTCCGCATCCTCGGGTGCCTTCGTGACGTCTATCGAATGTCACCATCTGTCACCAATCGTACAAGTACGTTGAAATCGCATTGACAGGCCGCCCATTTCGATTTACGAGTGATGAAAATTGAAATTCGTCACTCGTAAATCGATAGAGGATCATGTCCGAAGCCGCCACCATCGTCGCCGACGCCGCCCGACAGGAAAATGTGACGCGCATTCTCGATTGCGCCGAGCGCCTGTTCCGCCACTATGGCTACGGCAAGACCAATGTCGCCGACATCGCCCGCGAACTCGGCATGTCGCCGGCCAACATCTACCGCTTCTTCGCCTCCAAGGTGGAAATCCACCAGGCAGTCTGCGGCCGGATGCTCGGCGCGAGCTACAAGATGGCCTACGAGATTGCGCACCTGCCGATCAGCGCCGAGGAGCGCCTTCGGCGCTACGTGCACGCCCAATACAAGATGACCATGGAGGTCATGCTCGACGAGCAGAAGGTCCACGAGATGGTCGTCGTCGCACTCGAACGGGACTGGGCCGTCATCGACAAGCATGTCGACAGCATTCATGACCTGTTTGCGGAAGTGATCCGCGACGGCATCGCGGCCGGTGAGTTCAGGGAGCAGGATCCGGTGATCGCGTCGCGGTGTTTCGGCGCCACGACCGTCATCCTGTGCCATCCGCAGATGGTGGCGCAATGCCTTGCCAAGACCAACCGGGCGATGCCCGACGACCTGATCGACTATGCGATCAGGGCTCTGAAGTAATAGCCACCGAAGGCCGGTGTCGACCGTTCATCTCCAGTCGGGAGTAATAAGATGTCTTTGTCCAATTCCATCCTCCGCAAACTACCAGTTGCCGGCCTGATGGTCGCGGCCCTCGGGCTCGCCGGCTGCAGCCAAGAAAAAGCCGAAGTCAAGGACATCATCCGGCCGGTCAAGGTCGTCGAGATCGCCCAGGCGCATGATACCCGCACGCTCTCCTATTCCGGCTCGGTGCGGGCTCGCACCGAAAGTGCGCTGGCTTTCCGGGTCAACGGCAAGATCACAGAGCGCCTCGTCGACATCGGCCAGCACGTGGCCTCGGGCGATGTCCTCGCCCGCATCGATCCCATCGATTACGACCTATCGGTCAAGAGCGCGCAGGCAGCCCTTGATGCCGCCGATCGGCAGGTCGAGACATCAGAGCTTGCCCGCAAGCGCGCCGAACAGCTGTTCGACAAGAAATTCGCGCCGAAATCGCAGCTGGAGCAGGCGACCCTGGCCTACGACCAAGCCGTCGCCACTCGCGATTCCGCTCGCTCGACGCTTGCCCAGGCCAGGAACCAGGTTGGCTATACCGACCTCAAGGCCGACAGGGATGGCATCGTTACCGCGGTCAGCGCCGATGTCGGCCAGGTGGTCGGCTCCGGATCGCCGGTGGTCACCGTCGCCGTTGACGGCGAAAAGGAAGTGCTGATCGCTGTCCCTGAGATGGAGATCGCCGAATTCAAGCCAGGCAAGATCGTCAAGGCGGGCTTCTGGTCCGACGACGCGCTGGCGCTGGACGGCAAGGTCCGTGAAGTCGCCGGCAGCGCCGATCCGCAGTCGCGCACCTTTGCCGTCCGCGTCAGCCTGCCCAAGGATCCGCGTGTGCTTCTCGGCATGACCGCCAGCATCGAAGCGTCGGCGGCCAATGAGCGGCAACTCGTTTCGATCCCGCTGAGCGCACTGGCTGAGAAAGACAGCCAGTCGATCGTCTGGACCGTCGATCGGGACGCCGACACCGTTCATGCCCGTCCGGTCAAGATAGCCAAGTTCGCCGCCGATGGTGTGCGTGTCGCGGAGGGTTTGAAGCCTGGCGACATCGTGGTCGCCGCCGGCACACAGTTCATGACCGAGAACCTCAAGGTGAAACTCGCCGGCGATACGGTGCTGCAATCGGCCTCCGCGGCGGGTGACGACGGCGACGCCAAGCAGGTGCGCTGAACGACAGACAACCGGCTGCGCGTTCCCGCAGCCGCTGGTTTCCGGGCGGCAAGCGCCCGACCTGAGACGCTCGATTGATGTAACCCCCACATCGATGCTCGCGTCCCACCGCGATGAGTGTTTCTCCGCTCGGAGAGCCTTGCCGCCCGGAAGCCGATCCGAACTCGATTGTTGAACAGATGGATCTGCATCCATGACCAATTCCACGGAAGAAAATCGGCCTTTCAACCTGTCGCGCTGGGCAATCGGCCATCCGTCCATTGCGCGGTTCCTGTTCGGCTTGATCATCATTTCCGGCGCGCTCGGCCTGATGCGCATGGGCCAGAAGGAAGATCCCGATTTCACCTTCCGGGTCATGGTGGTCCAGGCGATCTGGCCGGGCTCCTCGATCAAGGAGATGGAAGATCAGGTCGTCAACAAGATCGAGCGCAAGCTGCAGGAGACGCCGCATCTCGACTTCGTCCGCTCCTTCACCCGCGCGGGAAGTGCCATCATCACGGTGCAGATCAAGGGCGACACCAACACGGCGGAAGTGACCGACGCCTTTTATCAGGTGCGCAAGAAGGTCGGCGATATATCAGGCGACCTGCCGCAGGGTCTGCTCGGCCCCTATTTCAACGACGAGTTCGGCGACACCTTCATCACGCTGCATTCGATCAGCGGCGATGGCTTCAGCTACCCCGAGTTGAAGAAGTTTGCCATCCAGGCACGCGACATGCTTTTGACGACGCCCGGCGTCGAGAAAGCCGTCATCATCGGCGACCAGCCGGAAAAACTCTACATCGACGTCTCGTCCAAGGCGCTCGCCGAACGTGGTCTGACCCTGACCGATCTGCAGAACGCGATCAAGGGACAGAACAATGTCGACCCGGCCGGCTCCGTCGAAACCGGCACCAATTCGGTCCGCATCTCCGTCGAAGGCGATGTCGGCAAGGTCGAGGACATCAGGAACCTGCGCCTGCGCGCCGGCGGTCAGGTCACAAGGCTGGGCGACATCGCCACGGTGACCTCGGGGCTGGAAGATCCGTTCCAGCGCAAATACCGCTTCAACGGTCATGACAGCGTGCAGCTTGGCGTCGTCATGGCCAAGGGCTTTAAGGTCACCGATGTCGGCAAGGACGTCGAGGCCACCTACAAGCGCTTCGAGGAGGCGCTGCCTTACGGCGTTTCGGTCGACCAGATTTCCGACCAGCCGGGCGTCGTCACGGATGCGGTGGCCGAGTTCATGCATGCGCTCGGCGAAGCGCTGCTGATCGTGCTCGTCGTCTCGTTCCTGTCGATCGGCTGGCGCTCGGGCCTGATCATCGCCATCACCATCCCGCTGGTGCTCGCCGCCACCTTCGCCATCATGTACGAGCTCGGCATCGACCTGCAGCGCATCTCGCTCGGCGCGCTGATCATCGCGCTCGGCCTGCTCGTCGACGACGCCATGATCGTCGTCGAAATGATGGAGCGCAAGCTGGAAGAGGGGCTGGTCAAGATCGAGGCGGCAAGCTTCGCCTATTCCTCGACCGCCTTCCCGATGCTGACCGGCACGCTGATCACCACGGCCGGCTTCATCCCGGTCGGTTTCGCCGCCTCGACGGCCGGCGAATATGTCCGCACCCTGTTCTATGTCGTCGGCATCGCGCTGGTCGTCTCCTGGTTCGTCGCGGTGTATTTCACGCCGTGGCTCGGCAACATGATCCTCAAGCAGCGCAAGCATGCCGGCAGCCACCACGATGCCTTCGACACGCGCTTCTATCGCCGGCTGCGCGGAACCGTCGGCTGGGCGGTGCGCCATCGCATCATCGTCCTGACGATGACTCTGGTGACCTTCGGCACCAGCCTGTGGGCTTTCCAGTTCATCCCGCAGAACTTCTTCCCGCAGTCTTCGCGGCCGGAAATCCTCGTCGATCTCTGGCTGCCGGAAGGCACCAGCATCAAGGAGGTCGAGGCGCAGGCCAAGGCGCTCGAAGCCAAGATGATGGACGACAAGGACAAGCGCTTCATCGCTACCTATATCGGCGAGGGTGCGCCGCGCTTCTTCCTGCCGCTCGACCAGCAATTGCGCAATCCGAACTTCGCCCAACTGCTCGTCATGGCCAATGACGAACCGGCCCGCGAACGGCTGATCGTCAAATTGCGCACCGTCCTGGCGCAGGATTTCCCGTCGATCCGCGCCAAGGTAGACCGCCTGTTCCTTGGGCCGCCGACCGGCTGGCCGGTGCAGATGCGCGTCATGGGGCCGGATCGCCAGGAGGTGCGCCGCATCGCCGACCAGGTGAAGGCGAAGTTCCGCGAGGATCCACTGCTTGGCGCAGTCCATGACGACTGGCTCGAACCGGTGCCGGCAATGAAGCTGGTCATCGACCAGGATCGCGCCCGTGCGCTCGGCGTCACCTCGCAGCGCATCCGCCAGATGCTGCAGGCGGCCATGTCCGGCGTGCCGCTCGACGACTTCCGCGACGGCGAGGAGACGGTGTCGATCGTCGCCCGCGAGCCGGATGCCAGCCGCAGCCTGCTGTCCTCGGTCGACTCCGTCTACATTCCGACCGACTTCGGCGGCTTCGTGCCGCTGTCGCAGGTAGCCAAGGTTGTGCCGGTGCTGGAGCAAGGCATCGAATGGCGCCGCGACCGCTTGCCGACCATCAGCGTGCGGGCGACGCTGCCGGATGGCGTGCAGTCCAACGACGTCATCACCAAGATGTACAAGGACATGCAGGACCTGCGTGACGGGCTGGCGCCCGGCTACAAGATCGAGATTCAGGGCGGTGCGGAGGATTCGGCCGAAAGCCAGGCTTCGATCGCCGCCAAGGCGCCGATCATGCTGGCCGTCATCGTCGTGCTGTTGATGATCCAACTGCAGCATTTCGGCAAGGCGATGCTGGTTCTGGCGACCGGTCCTCTCGGCATCATCGGTGCTGCGGCGGCCCTTTTGATCAGCGGCGCGCCGTTCGGCTTCGTCGCCATCCTCGGCGTCATCGCTCTGCTTGGCATCATCATGCGCAACTCGATCATCCTGGTCGACCAGATCGACCAGGATATTGCGAGAGGCATGGACCGCTCCGAAGCGATCATCGGCTCGGCCGTGCGCCGCTTCAGGCCGATCGTGCTGACGGCGATGACGGCGGTGCTGGCACTGATCCCGATCTCGCGCGGCGTGTTCTGGGGGCCGCTCGCCTACGCCATGATGGGCGGCATCCTCGTTGCCACCGTGCTGACCATCCTGGTCCTGCCGGCTGGCTATGCCCTGTTCTTCGGGCGCGAGCCCAAGAGGGTTGCCGAGAAGGAAGACGATTTGGCATCCGGCGAAGAAGCCGAAAGGCCTCAACTGGCCCTGGCGGCTGAATAAACGATATCGGCCGGTCGAGTTTCGACCGGCCGATTGTCCATCCTGTTACGGCTTTCCGCTGCCGACTTTTCCGGAAGTCGTCAGATGACGAAGAACCAGTTGGCGAGCAGCATCACCACCACGCCGGCGACCAGCGTCAGATAGGGTAGCATGCCTGCCTTTTTGACCGAGAGGTCGGCTCCCGTCATGCCGAGGTCGGCCAGCATG
The DNA here is from genome assembly GCF_040317535.1 of Mesorhizobium sp. M1409. Taxonomy (NCBI): domain Bacteria; kingdom Pseudomonadati; phylum Pseudomonadota; class Alphaproteobacteria; order Hyphomicrobiales; family Phyllobacteriaceae; genus Mesorhizobium; species Mesorhizobium sp. M1409. The sequence goes on along the minus strand of NZ_JAMYKV010000010.1, from coordinate 38,684 downwards.
TGGTCGGGGAACTTGCCCTTGTCCTGGACGTAGTGGCGGAAGCAGAACACCGGGATGATCAGCGCCGCTGTGATCAGTCCGGCCCACAGTGCCATCGGGTTCCACACCTTAGCGCCGGCGCCCATGAAGATGGCGTTGACATAGGCGAAGATCGCCCCAATCCCGAGCAGCCAGCTCGGCGCCTTCCAAGGCCGCGCGATATGGCCGTTGTCGATTCGGTGGATCCAGCCGGCATTGAGGTTGAGGAAGTTGAAGATGATGTAGCCGCAGTTCGACACGGCGAGGATGAAAAAGAAGCTCGTCGCGTCGGCCGAGGCGATGGCCAGCACGATCAGGTTGAAGACGAGATCGGTCCACATGGCGCGGGTCGGTGCGCCGTGCTCGTTGACGTGGCTGAGATAGCGCGGCAGCCAGCCGTCGACCGAGCCCTGGTAGAGCGTGCGCGAAGAGCCGGCCATGGCGGTCATGATGCAAAGCACCAGCGCCAGGATCATCAGCATCACCAAGAGGCTGTGGATGAGCGCGCCGCCGCCGACCATGCCGGCCAGAGCGTCGGCAACGCCCGATCCGTCGACGATCGGGGTGGCCAGCATACCGTTCAAGCCAAGCACGCCCTGGAAGGTGAACGGCACCAGGATGAACAGCAGCATGCAGAGCAGACCGGAATAGAAGATGGCCTTGAACGTGTCGGTGCCCGGGTTCTTGAACTCCGAAGTGTAGCAGACGGCGGTCTCGAATCCGTAGGTCGACCACGCGGCGATGAACATGCCGCCGAGCACCAGCGTCCAGCCGGCAATGTTCCACGAGCCGGGCTCGGGCGCGTAGGCAGCAGCCAGCGGCACAAATGGCGAAAAATTCGCCCAGTTGATCTGGCCGGTGATGATCGGCACGACGCCGACGATCAGCATCGGGATGATGACCAGCAGGCCGATATATTTCTGCACGTTGGCCGTGCCGAGGATGCCGCGATGCTGGATAGCGAAGATGATCAGCATCAGCACCGCGCCGATGAAGAAGGTCGCGTTGAACGTGAAGGAGACCGGTCCCAGCGTGTGGCTGTAAAGCGTCCAGCTGCGGATCGCCGGCGTCGCGGCGGCGGTCGCCGCCGTGATGGCGTCGGCGGCGCTCGTTCCGGCATGCGCGGCGATATAGGCAACGACATCGGGCGAGGTTTCGGTGAACAGCGGCACCGGCGCCAGCGCGTTGAGGATGTAGGCGGCGGCGATCGAGCAGCCGAGCGACAGCACCGGCGACCAGGCGAACCAGTTGCACCAGACCGACAGCGGCGCGATGAATTTGGAATAGCGCAGCCAGGCCGTGGCGCCGTAGATCGAGGCGCCGCCGGATTTGTTCGGGAACAGGCCGGCGATCTCGGCATAGGTGAAGGATTGCAGGAAGCCCATGATCATGGAGGCGATCCAGATCGCGAAGGCCAGCGTGCCGGTCGTGCCGGCGATGCCGCCGATCGAGAACAGGACGAGGGCAGGGACGCCACTCGCCACCCAGAAGGCGCCGCGCCAATCTATGTTCCGATGCAGCTTGCCTTCCGCAAGCGGCTCCAGGGCAGTCGTAATCGTGCTCATGTGTCTTTGTTCCCCTTTTTGATGTTCCCCGTTCGTGACGGCCGCGGCTTTGCGAGGCTTCATCATCGACGCGTGCATTGAGCGACTGCCGGTGTTTCCACTCAGTCGCATTTTTTTCTTAACAGTGAAGATTGATCCGGCGCGCTTTCAGGTCAAGCGTTTTGTGAAGTCGTGCACATCACGCTTGTGAGCGCACGGACTCACACGCCCGGCGACATCGCCGGTCAGCCGGCCAAACCATCGCGAAGGCGGCGGTCAGGAACGCGGCTTGGTCTTTTGCGGATCGTAGTGCGCGAAGGCGACGACGCGCGCCGGCAGCCGCTTGGCATGGCCGTCGAGCTTGCCGATCTCGACCTCGGTACCGACGGCGGCATGGGTGATGTCGAGCCTGGCCAGCGCGATGTTCTTGTTCAGCACCGGCGAGCGCATGGCTGACGTGATCACGCCGATCTGGGCGCGGCCGACATGCACGCAGTCGCCATGGCCGACGGCGACATTGGCATCGATATCGAGGCCGACCAGCTTCGTCCGCGAGTGCTCCTTGCGGCGGATCAGCGCCTCGCGGCCGATGAAATCGTCGGTCTTGCTCTTCAGCGGGACGGTGAAGCCGATGCCGGCCTCGAACGGGTCGGTCTGGTCGGAGAATTCGTAGCCGGCGAAGATCAGCCCGGCCTCAATGCGCACCATGTCGAGTGCCTGCAGCCCCATCGGCTTCAGTCCGTGCGGCTGGCCGGCCTCCCAGATGGCGTCGAACACTTTTTCGGCGTCGCGCGGATGGCACCAGATCTCGTAGCCGAGTTCGCCGGTATAGCCGGTGCGGGAGATGACGACCGGAATTCCGTTGCCGCCACCGATGCGCGCCACCGCAAAGCGGAACCATTCGAGCTCGTCGATCGACGGCTGCAGCGGCGAGGTCCAGATGACTTCTCGGAGGATGTCGCGGCTCTTCGGCCCTTGCACGGCTACATTGTGCATCTGGTCGGTCGACGAGCGCACTAGCACCTTGAGGCCGAGCTTCGCCGCTGTTTCGCGCAGCCATTCGCCGGACAGATCGTCGCCGCCGACCCAGCGGAAATTATCCTTGCCGAGGCGCAGCAGCGTGCCGTCGTCGATCATGCCGCCATGCTCGTAGCACATGGCGGAATAGACGACCTGGCCGACGCCGAGCTTTTTCACGTCGCGGGTCAGCGTGTACTGCAGCAGCGCTTCGGAATCCGGGCCGGTGACCTCGAACTTGCGCAGCGGCGACAGGTCCATGATCACCGCGTCCTGCCGGCAGGCCCAGTATTCGGCGATCGGCCCTTCCTTGGCGAAGGAATTGGCCAGCCAGTAGCCCCTGTACTCGACGAAGTTGCGGGTGTGCTTGGCAAAGCTCGAATGAAAGGATGTCTCGCGGGTCATTTTCGGTTCCGAATCAGGCGTCATGCGTCTGGCGATCGCTCGCGAGAATTTGTGCTGGCCGGAATAGGTGCGCACATGGATGTCGGTCGGGTTCCAGCCATTGGCCGGCGTCGTGTCGTCGGGGCAGGCGGAGGAAACGCAGACAATGTCGGTGAGCGCGCGCAGCAGCACATAGTCGCCGGGCCGTGACCACGGCTCGTCGGACACCATGACACCATGCGCGTCGATCGCGGTGTTGAAGAAGAAGTTGATCGCCATCCAGCCGGCACGAGGATTGACGCCTTTGTCGGCCAGCGCGCGGTTGAAATTCTCCGAGCAGTTGATGTGGCCGGGATAGCCGATGTCGTCGTAATATTTCGCCGCGCAAGCGAGCGCGAACGCATCGTGCCGGCCGCATGTATCCTGCACCACTTCGACCAGCGGCTCCATGTCCTGGTCGTAATATTTCGAATACAGGCCGGGCATCGGATAACTTGCACCCATCAGCGTGCGGGTCGTCGTCACATCGAGTGGATGGTCGAAGCCCTTGTCCAGCTTGCGGGCCGAGAAGCACTGGAAGTCGGTGCACTGGCGCCCGTCGACATCGATGATCTGCAGATAGTCGCCGGCCTTGACGAAGTAGGATTCCGCCGTCGCCGAGTGGACACGCAGGTCGAGCACCGGATCGGCCAGGGGATCAGCCAATTGCGATTTCGCCACTGGGCGGATGGTGGCGCGCCGGACGATGACGGTAAGTGGCGTTGCCGGGTCGTGGCCGTCGACCAGCATCGGCCCGCCGGGAGCGGCGATGACCATCGCGCCGTCGCGTATGACCGTGAAACCCTGCTCGGTGCCGGCTGGCGTGGTGCCGCCAAATACGCGCACGGCCTTCGCCTGATCAAGCTGCACCTGCCGGCGCGCGAGCCCGCCCCGTAGCGATGCGAGACTATCGTCGCCCTCCGCGAGCAGCGCCTTGATGCCGGCTGCATTGCTGTTCGATGTTTCCCCAAAAATGCCGGCATCGGTCGCGCCGGTCTTGTCCCAGGCCAGTAATTCACAAGCCTGTCCGCCTTCGACATTGCGCACGCTGATCGTGTCGCCGGGCTCGATGTCGATCAGCACCGCGCCGTTGCCCTGTATCGTATAACGCTCCATGCCCGGCGGCAGCGCGATCTGGCCGGGCCTCAGGATGAGGCTCGGCCGGGGCGGTCCGGCTGCAATTGCGGGGTAGGGCGACTGGCTCATCTCAGCCTTGCGGTTCGAGAAACAAGTTTGCCTGTGTGTGAAATTATTTTAGCAGCAAGAATAGCAGTGCGGTTGCGTTTGGCAAGGCTGAGGTGGCATTTCGGGCGCAGTCGGCTCAGGTTGAATTTCGCCGATCAGGCTTGTCTCCGAACGTCGGCGCTGCCCCTCATCTGGCTGCCGCCATCTTCTCCCCGTAAACGGGGCGAAGGACGCTGTCCTCGTTGCTTTCGCCAATCGCCAGCGATCCAAAAGGCACCGGCATTGCGGCCAGCCTCTTTCGCCCCGTTTACGGGGAGAAATGCCCGGCAGGGCAATGGCAGCGCCGAGATCTGGAATTGGCGAGTTAAAATTCCTCGGAATGGCTGACAGCAACTCCATATTCCGCAGCCGAGTCGAGCATCGCATGCCAAAGGCTTTCGGCAAACGTCGCAAACACCAGTAATCTGAACACCGCCACCCCATCCGCCCTGTCATTCCCGCGCCAGAGCGTCACGCTGGTATGGTCCATCGAGGTTGCGGCGGCAGCGCCAATCGGAAATGCTCCCGCATGCAGATCGATCGACGACAGCTTCGCCAGCATCATCCGCGCCTTGGCTCCGGAAATGCTGACCACCACTCGCGCATGCGATTGGTCGGACAGCGAGGCAGGTCCGGACAATGCCGGTGCCAGCATTTGCATTGCGTGCTTGCCGCCCTTCGACAGGACGAAGAACTGATCCGGTCCGGACCAGATCAGCGTGGCGTCCTGAGCCTGTATCGCCTTGGGCACATCGGAAGCCGCCAGGCCAAAACGGGCTATGGCCACCTTTGCCAGCTCGGCCGCTTGGCCGCGCCGCGCCATTACCTGGATCAGGTCGAAATTGCGGATCTCGGTCAACGAAACGCCGGCCTCGATGCTGCTTGCACCATGCCCACCGGCGACCAGCGCATGCTCGAGGGGACTGCGGGAAGCCCAGGAAAAATCAGCCACGCTGGCGCCCTCCATCCAGATCGTAGAAGACGGGATTGCACAGTTCGACGTCATAGTCCTCGCCGCGCAATGGGTCATGCGCGTGTACGATCTCGCCGATGCGCTCGCGGCCGCGCTCGACCAAGGCCAGCCCGATCCATTGATCTGACGTCGGCGAGAAACACACCGAGGTGACGTAGCCCTGGTCGTTATCAGGGCCAGGTGTCTGACCTTTCGGAATGATATGCGCGCCGGAGCGCAGCCGGCGAGCCTTGTCGACCGGCTTGACGCCGACAACGACCTGCCGGTCCGGTGCGACCAGCGCCTCGCGCCCGGCCATGACGCGGCCGATAAAATCCTTCTTGGTCGACATCATCTTGCCCAGGCCAAGATCCGCCGCGGTCGTCGTGCCGCTCAGTTCCGGTCCGGCGATGTGCCCCTTTTCGATACGCATGACGCCGAGTGCCTCGGTGCCGTAGGGTGTGACGCCGAATGGCGCGCCGGCCAGCATCAGATTGCGCGCCATGGCGTCGCCAAAGCGTGCCGGCACTGAAATCTCGAAGGCCATTTCGCCGGAGAACGAAATGCGGAACAGCCGTGCCTTGAGGCCGCCGCGTAAGCTGACCTCGCGCGCGCCCATGAACGGAAAGCCTTCGTTCGACAGGTCTTCCGACGGATCGACTATCTCCTGGAGCAGGTCACGAGTCTTGGGTCCGGCGATCGAGAATTGCGCCCACTGGTCGGAGACCGAGGTTAGCTGCACGTCGAGTTCGGGGAACAGCACCTGCCGGCAGAACTCAAGATGCTGCATCACCAGCCCGGCCTTGGCGGTGGTCGTCGTCAGGAAATAGTGGTCCTCGGCCAGCCGCGACGTCGTGCCGTCGTCGTAGACGATGCCGTCTTCGCGCAGCATCAGCCCGTAGCGCGCTTTTCCCACCGCAAGACTGGAGAAGGTGTTGATGTAGACGCGGTCGAGGAAGGCGCCGGCATCCGGACCGTGCACGTCGATCTTGCCGAGCGTCGAGACATCGCAGAAGCCGACGCCGCCGCGCACCGCCTTGACCTCGCGGGTCACCGATTCCAGCCAGTCTTTTTCGCCGGCGCGCGGATACCATTGCGCACGCTTCCACAGGCCGGTGTCGACGAACACCGCGCCTTGTTCGGCCGCCCAGTGATGCGACGGCGTCAGCCGCGTCGCATGGAAAGTCTCATCGCGGTGATGACCGGCGAAGGCGCCGATGGCGACCGGCACATAGGGCGGCCGGTAGATCGTCGTGCCGGTCTCTGGAATGGAACGGCCGCTGACCGCCGCCATGATGGCGAGACCGGCGACATTCGAGGTCTTGCCTTGGTCCGTGGCCATGCCGAGCGTCGTGTAGCGCTTCAGGTGCTCGACGGATTCAAAGCCCTCGCGCTGCGCCAGTTCGATGTCGGAAGCGGTCACATCGTGCTGGTAATCGACAAAGGCCTTGCCCTTTCCGGCGACATGCCATAGCGGCGTCAGTGAAAACGCCTCGTCGTCGGCGACAGGAGCAGCGCCGGCCGTACCATTGTGCCCCGCGTCACGCGCCGCTGCCGCGCCGGCGGCAAATCCCTGGCTCAGGCAGGCGCCGAGGCCGAAGTCGCCGTTCGCGGCGCCGGCGGCAACCATTCCGGGAGGGGCACCGTCCGGCACGAAGGCGGCGATATCGTCGCGCCATGTCGGCCGGCCGCGATGGTAGGAGGTCAGCCCGACCGCCGGGTTCCAGCCGCCGGAGACAGCGAGCCCGTCGGCTTCGACCTCGGCGCGCGCACCGCCGGTGAGCGACACCCCGATTTTCCTGACGCCGTCCTTGCCGCCCTCGACACCACTGACGGAACCGTGCAGCACCGCGAAGCCGCCCTTGGAGGCGAGCGATCGGTGGGCTGGAGATACATCAGGCCGCGCATCGATGACCGCGGCAATCCGCAGTCCGGCACCGAGGGCCGTCTCGACCGTTCGCCAGCCATCCTCATTGTTGGTGAACAGCGCGATGCGTTTGGCCGGCGTTGCCGCGTAGCGCGCGATATAGGTCCGCATGGCGGAGGCCATCATCACGCCGGGCGTGTCGTTGCCGGCAAAGACGATCGGCCGTTCGATGGCGCCGGCCGCGACGACACAGCGCCTGGCCACGATCCGCCACAAGCGCTGGCGCACCTGATGCTCAGGCGGCGAGGGCAGGTGGTCGTTGACCCGCTCGATCGCGCCATAGGTGCCGCCATCGTAGACGCCGAACAATGTCGTGCGGGTCATGATGCGGACATCGGGCATATCAGCCAGTTCTGCCAGTGACCGCGACAGCCACTCGGCTGCCGGCAGGCTATCGATTGTGCCGCCGTCCGACAGCAAGCGGCCGCCGAGCGTGAAATCCTCTTCGCACAGGATGACGCGGGCGCCGGCGCGGCCGGCTGCCAATGCCGCGGCCAAACCGGCCGGGCCGGAGCCTGCGATCAGCACATCGCAATGCGCCCATGCCTTGTCGTAGTGGTCGGGATCGGCAACGCCGGCAGCGCGGCCAAGGCCAGCGGCGCGGCGGATCGCCGGTTCGTAGATCGCTTCCCAGAACTTCGCCGGCCACATGAAGGTCTTGTAATAGAAGCCGGCGACGAAGATCGGCGCGAACAGCTGGTTGACCGACATCACATCGTGGCGCAGCGACGGCCAGCGGTTCTGGCTGGCAGCCTCGAGCCCGTCATAGAGCTCCGCCGTCGTCGCCTTGGTGTTCGGCTCGCGCCGTGCGCCCGTGCGCAACTCGACCAGCGCGTTGGGCTCTTCCGAACCGGCGGTGAGGATGCCGCGCGGGCGATGGTACTTGAACGAGCGGCCGACCAGCTTGACGCCGTTGGCGATCAGCGCCGAGGCGAGCGTGTCGCCCTGGAAGCCGGAGAAAGCCTTGCCGTCGAAGCGGAAGTTCAGCGGCGCCGAGCGGTCGATCAGACCGCCGGAAGGGAGACGATGGGATTGGCTGGACGTCACGATTGCCGGCCTCTCATCGATTCGATGTCATGCGGGAGCGTGGCGCTGCCCCTCACCTGCCTGCCGGCATCCTCTCCCCGTATAGTGACGGGGAGAGGGGCGCTCTCGTTGCGGCCAGCTCCCTTCTCCCCGTCACTATACGGGGAGAAGTGCCCGGCAGGGCGATGAGGGGCAGCGCTGACTTGGACAGGAAAACTCATTTCGCGACCTGCCTCGCCCCAGCACCCGCGGCCGGCTCCACGGCCGAAATCTCATGCGTCAGCGTGTTGCGTGCAACCTTCAGCCAGGCCCTGCAGCCGCCGCCATGGTACCAGTATTCGCTGGTCTGCCCGGCGACATTGTCGCGCAGATAGACATAGTCGAAGACTTCGTCTTCCGAGGCGCCGGCCACTGGCCGCACCGGCTTGGCGTCGCCGAGATAGGTGAACTCGCCGAGTTCGCGTTCACCGCAGAAGGGACAGACAATGCGCATTTGCTTCTAACCGCCTTCAATGCAGGTTCGGTTGGGCGCCCTGGCCCTTCTCGTCGATCATCGCGCCGCGCCGAAAGCGGTCGAGGCGGAACCGCGCCGCCTCTTCGTGCGGCGCATCGCGGGCCAGAAGGTGGGCGAACACAAAGCCCGAGCCCGGCGTCGCCTTGAAGCCGCCATAGCACCAGCCGGCGTTGAGATAGAGCCCGTCGACCGGCGTCTTGTCGATGATCGGCGAACCGTCCATCGACATGTCCATGATGCCGCCCCATTGGCGCAGCAACCGCACGCGGCCGATCATCGGCATCAGCGCCATGCCGCCCTCGCAGACGTCCTCCATCACAGGCATGTTGCCGCGCTGGGCGTAGGAATTGTAGCCGTCTATGTCGCCGCCGAAGACCAGCCCGCCCTTGTCGGACTGGCTGACATAGAAATGGCCGGCGCCGAAGGTCATGACACCGGGAATGAGTGGCTTGATCGCCTCGGAGACGAAGGCCTGCAGCACATGGCTTTCGATCGGCAGGCGCAGGCCGGCCATCGCCGCCACGCGCGACGAACTGCCGGCAACAGCCATGCCGACCTTGCCGGCGCCGATCCTGCCGCGCGATGTCTCGACGCCGGTCACCTTGCCATTGGCGTCGCGGGTAAAACCGGTGACCTCGCAGTTCTGGATGATGTCGACGCCGAGTTCACTCGCCGCATGCGCGTAGCCCCAGACAACGGCGTCATGCCGTGCCGTGCCGCCGCGCCGCTGCAAGAGGCCGCCCTGCACGGGAAAGCGCGCATTATCGAAGTTCAGGAACGGTATCATCTTCCTGACAGCGGCAAGGTCGAGCAGTTCGGCGTCGATGCCGTTGATGCGCATCGTGTTGCCGCGCCGCGCATAGGCGTCGCGCTGCGCGTCGGAGTGGTAGAGGTTGATGACGCCGCGTTGGCTGACCATCGTGTTGTAGTTGAGGTCCTGCTCCATCCTTTCCCACAGCTTCATCGATAGCTCGTAGAAGCCGGTGTTGCCGGGCAGGCCGTAATTGGAGCGGATGATGGTGGTGTTGCGGCCGGCATTGCCGGAGCCGATCCAGCCTTTTTCGAGCACAGCGACGTTCTTGATGCCGTACTCGCTGGCCAAGAACCAGGCGGTTGCCAGCCCGTGGCCGCCGCCGCCGATGATCACCACGTCGTAACGGTCCTTCGGCGTGGCGTCGCGCCAGGTGCGTTGCCAGTTCTTGTGGCCGGACAGGGCGGCGCGGGCGAGCGAGAAGATCGAGTATTTCATGCGTTCATTCCGAGGTCGCTCGCATCGCGCTGGTGGTCAGATGTCCAGCGTGTGGTCGCGCTCCCATTGCGTGAAGTGCGAAGCATAGGAATTCCATTCCTGGTGCTTCAGCTTTAGGTAGGCCGACGAAAATTCCTCACCCAGCGCCGCCTTCAGCGATTTGTCCTTGTCGAACTCGCGCAGCGCGTCGAGCAGGTTGAGCGGCAGCTTCGGCGCGCCCTTCACAGTATGTCCATTCTGGTACATGTCGATGTCGTAGCGCTTGCCGGGATCGGCCTTCGAACGGACGCCGTCTAGGCCGGCCGCGATGATGACGGCCTGCAGGAGATAGGGGTTGGCGGCACCATCCGGCAGGCGCAGTTCGAAGCGGCCGGGGCCGGGCACGCGCACCATGTGGGTGCGGTTGTTGCCGGTCCAGGTCACCGTGTTCGGCGCCCAGGTCGCACCCGAAATGGTGCGCGGCGCGTTGATACGCTTGTAGGAGTTCACCGTCGGGTTGGTGATCGCAGCCAGGGCCGAAGCATGCTTCATGATGCCGCCGAGGAAATTCCTGCCCTTGGCCGACAGGCCGAGTTCCATCGCATTGTCGGCGAAGACATTGGTCTTGCCGGCCTTGTCCCACACCGAGATATGGGCATGGCAGCCATTGCCGGTCAGCCCCTGGAAGGGTTTGGGCATGAAGGTGGCGCGCAGGCCATGCTTTTCCGCGATCGACTTGACCATGAACTTGAAGAACGAGTGCTTGTCGGCGGTCGCCAGCGCGTCGTCGAAGGCCCAGTTCATCTCGAACTGGCCGTTGGCGTCCTCGTGGTCGTTCTGGTAGGCGCCCCAGCCGAGCGCCAGCATATGGTCGCAGATCTCAGCGATGACATCGTAGCGGCGCATCACCGCCTGCTGGTCGTAGCAAGGTTTCGACGCCGTGTCGTATTCGTCGGAAATCGTCTTGCCGTCGGGTGAGATCAGGAAGAACTCGGCCTCGACCCCGGTCTTGACATGCATGCCATCACTGGCGGCTTCCGCGATCAGCCGCTTCAGCGTGTTGCGCGGCGCCTGATCGACCTCCTTGTCGTCCATGATGCAGTTGGCTGCGACCCAGGCGACCTCCGGCTTCCACGGCAGCTGAATGACCGAATCCGGATCCGGCACCGCCAGCATGTCGGGATGCGCCGGCGTCAGGTCGAGCCAGGTGGCGAAACCGGCAAAGCCGGCGCCGTCCTTCTGCATGTCGGCGATCGCTTGCGCCGGCACCAGCTTGGCACGCTGGCCACTGAACAGGTCGGTGTAGGAAATCATGAAGTATTTGACGTTTTTCGCCCTTGCGAATTCAGCAAGATCAATTGTCACCGCAGTTCCCCATTTTTTGTCGATTGTTGGCCCCAGAGCATGTGGGCTTCGGCCCTTCGTTGATCAGAAGCCGTTCTTCCCCGGTATCCAGTTGGTGCCGGCCAGCGGCACGCCGGCCATGGCGGCTGCCTCGATCGTCAGCGCGACGAGATCCTCGGGTTCGAGATTGTGGAGGCTGTTCTTGCCGCACGCGCGCGCAATGGTCTGCGCCTCGAGCGTCATCACCTTGAGGTAGTTCGCCAGCCGGCGTCCGGCGGCGATAGGATCGACCCGCTTCATCAGTTCTGGGTCCTGCGTGGTGATGCCGGCCGGGTCGCGCCCCTCGTGCCAGTCGTCATAGGCGCCGGCCGTGGTGCCGAGTTCGTTATACTCCGCCTCCCAATGGGGATCGTTGTCGCCGAGCGCGACAAGGGCAGCCGTGCCGATCGAGACCGCATCGACGCCGAGCGCCAGCGCCTTGGCGACATCGGCGCCGTTGCGGATGCCGCCGGAGACGATCAGCTGCACCTTGCGGTGCATGCCGAGATCCTGCAGCGCCTGCACCGCCGGCCTGATGCAGGCAAGCGTCGGCATGCCGACATTTTCGATGAACACTTCCTGGGTCGCGGCGGTGCCGCCCTGCATGCCGTCGACGACGACGACATCGGCGCCGGCCTTCACGGCAAGGGCGGTGTCATAATAGGGTCGCGCGCCGCCGACCTTGACGTAGATCGGCTTTTCCCAGTCCGTGATTTCGCGCAGTTCGAGGATCTTGATCTCGAGATCGTCGGGTCCGGTCCAGTCCGGGTGGCGCGAGGCCGAGCGCTGGTCGATGCCTTTCGGCAGCGTGCGCATTTCGGCGACGCGGTCGGAGATCTTCTGGCCAAGCAGCATGCCGCCGCCGCCGGGCTTGGCGCCCTGGCCGACGACCACCTCGATTGCATCCGCACGGCGCAAATCGCGCGGGTTCATGCCATAGCGGGAGGGCAGGTATTGATAGACCAGCTGCTTGGAATGGCCGCGCTCTTCCTCGGTCATGCCGCCATCGCCCGTGGTGGTCGAGGTGCCGGCCAGCGTGGCGCCGCGCCCAAGTGCTTCCTTGGCGGGCCCCGACAGCGAACCAAAGCTCATGCCGGCGATGGTGATCGGGATCTTCAGCTCGATCGGCTTCTTGGCATGGCACGAACCCAGCACCACGCTGGTGTCGCAGCGTTCGCGATAGCCTTCGAGCGGGTAACGCGAGATCGAGGCGCCGAGGAACAAGAGATCGTCGAAATGCGGCAGCTTGCGTTTGGCGCCGCCGCCTCGGATGTCATAGATTCCGGTCGCCGCGGCACGGCGAATTTCGGAAAGCGTGTAGTCGTCGAAGGTCGCGGATTTGCGTGGCGTCGTCGGCGGGTTCCTGTAGGTCATGCTGCCTCAATACGCGTCGGCGTTGTCGATATTGAAATTGTAGAGCGTGCGCGCCGAGCCGTAGCGCTTGAATTCCGACGGCTTGACGCCGGTGACGCCGGCGCGGTCGAGCAGACCCTGCAGCAACTCCAGATGTTCGGCTCGCATCTCCTTGGCGATGCAGTCTGCCCCCAGGCTGTCGACCTTGCCGCGCACGAACAGCCGCGCCTCGTAGATGGAATCGCCCAGCGCGTCGCCCGCGTCTCCCAGCACCACCAGATTGCCCGACTGCGCCATGAATGCCGACATGTGACCGATATTGCCATGCACGACGATGTCGATCCCCTTCATCGAAATGCCGCAGCGCGACGATGCGTTGCCTTCGATGACCAGCAGGCCGCCCCTGCCGGTGGCGCCGGCATACTGGCTGGCGTCGCCCTTGATGGTGATCGACCCCGACATCATGTTCTCGCCGACACCGGGCCCCGCCGAGCCATGCACGGTAATCGTGCCGCCGGAATTCATGCCGCCGCAGTAATAGCCGACGCTGCCGCGCACATCGATGGCGACAGGCTGGTCGACGCCAACGGCGACCGAGTGACTGCCTTTCGGATGGAGCACCTCCCAGGCTGTTTCATTCGAGCCGGGAGCCAGATTGTGAAGCGCCTGATTGAGTTCGCGCAGCGACAATTGGTCGAGATCGAAGACCCGAGGGTCGTGCGCCGCCGTCTTTGAAAGGGTGATTGCCGACATGAACTCAGTGCTCCCAGAAATAGACGGTTGCGGGCTCGGGTTCCCAGACCCTCGCATTGTCTATGCCGGGCAGTTTGGTCAGCGCGCGATATTCCGAGCCGAAGGCGACATACTGGTCGGTCTCGGCCATCACGGCGGGCTTGCAGGCGATCGGGTCGCGCACCACGCCGAAGCCGTTCTTGGTGCCGACGACGAAGGTGAAGAAGCCGTCGAGATCGGAGAGCGTGCCTTCCAGCGCTTCGCCGAGATTCTTGCCATGCGCCATCTGCGAGGAGAGATAGGCGGCGGCGACCTCGGTGTCGTTCTCGGTCTCGAAGGTCATGCCTTCGCGGATCAGCTCGCGGCGGACATTGTTGTGGTTGGACAGCGAACCATTGTGAACCAGGCACTGGTCGGCCCCAGTCGAGAACGGATGCGCACCCATAGTCGTCACCGCCGATTCCGTCGCCATGCGGGTATGGCCGATGCCATGCGTGCCGGTCATCTTGCGGACATCGAAGCGATCGACGACAGCCTCGGGCAGGCCAACTTCCTTGTAGATCTCGACAACGTCGCCGGCGCCCATGATGCGGATGTCGGGGCGCAGCGCCTGGATGGTCTCGCGTGCCTCGTCGATCTTGGCGGGCGTGATCCTGACGACCGCATGAGTGGATTTCACCGCGATCGTCACCGGCGTGCCGATGGCCTTGGCGAGTTCCGCCTCGAGATCTCGGAAATCGCGCTCTGGCTTGGCTGACTGGATGGTGATCTTGGCCTCATTTTTGGAAGGCGCGCCATAGATGGCGATGCCGGCGCTGTCCGGGCCGCGATCGCTGAGCGAGATCAGCATCTGCGACAGCATCGCCCCAAGCTGGGGTTCCAGCGCCTTGTCCTTCAAGAACAGTCCGACAATTCCACACATGTCAGCCTCCCAACGTTTGCAGCTAAGAGATGATGTATCGAATGAGTCTCATAAATTCAATCATATGAAAAAAATTTTCCTCTAGTTACGTGTGCGGCCCAATGCCGCTCTGTGCATTGTCGCCGTCCCGCCGGGCATTGTGAACCCATTTGGCGGTGCGGATGCGGGCGGTCTTGTAGGCGTCGAGGATCGACAAGGCATAGATCAGGAAGCCGCCGGCATGCCGGCCGACGAAGCTGGCGTCAGGCGGCGCGATCTTGGCCGTGACCCATGCCAGGATCACCATGAAGAAGAGGAACTGCAAGCCGCGCACCGGCACGCCGAGAATGACATGTCCGCTTGCCGGCAGCACGATTGCGGCGCCGAGAACCAGATAGGGATTGGTGGGTGCGGGGATGGAACTGGTCATGCGGCCTGCCGCTCGTTCTTGTTGATGGCGTCGCGCAGCGCCGACGCCGAAACCAGCAGCCTTTCGATCAGGGACGGATCGAGAGTGGCACCGCCAAATTCGGCTTGCCGGAAGACGCCATAGCGCGCCCGCTCGGCCTCGGCCAGCAGCCAGACGATACGCACTCCGTTCGGGGTGATCAGCAGTTCCTTGGCACGCCCCTCGGCAAAGATCTCGATATGGCTGGCGATGAGGCCCTGGGGAAAGCGCGCCGCCCTGCGGTCGGTGCGCAGCACCGCCTCGGCAGGAAACCCCGGGGCCTTGGGCAGCGTATGCTCAAGGTGATCGAAATTGGAGAAGGTCGTCGGCGAACCCGGCCGCATCATCATGTCGAAGGTAGCTGGCACCGCCACCTCTTCGGTGACCGAAACACTGAGCCAGCGCGCCGGCAGTTTCCTGGTCGCCAGCGTATCGACGATGGTGCGCACCTGGACGCGTTGACTGTTCCATGACCCTTGCCAGGTGGTGACACCGGCGGTGCCGTCCGAAACATCGGCTGCGTCGGCGATGACCGTGCGGATCTGGCCCTGCTCGACGGCGAGCGCCATCGATGCCCTGTTGCGGCTGGTACGCGCCTGCCAGGCAAGGTGGAGGACGAGAGCCAGGACAATGGCCCCGGCAAGCAGTGCTGATGTCACCTCGGACATGTTCTCATGCCAGGCCCGCCCGGGATCCAGACGGGCCAACCCCCATCAATAACCCTGCGGCTTCGGCCACGGCATGGTGAACTGGTCGCCGCGCCGCACGAATCTGTAGCGGTAGAAATGGAACCACAGCGAGATCAGGAAATAGAAGGCGACCATCGCGATCAGCTGCGAACCGAAGCCGAGGAAGATGGCGAAGAAGGTCACCACGCAAAGGCAGAACAGTACGATGGCCGGGACCGGGTGGAAGGGGTGGGTGTAGCCGCGGCGGATCGAGCCCAGCGGCCACTTCTTGCGGAACATGATGATGTTGATGCTCATGAACGTGTATTGCAGCACGCCCGACAGGATCGAGAAGGTGATCGCCTGGTTGAGGTCGGCGATGAAGGCGAATGCCAGCGCGATCGGCAGCAGGAACAGGATCGAGCGGTAGGGCGTGCGATATCTCGGATGCACGGCCGAGAACCAGGTCGGCAGATAGCGGTCACGGCCGAGCGAAAACCAGGCGCGCGCCGCGTCGTTGATGCAGCCATTGGCCGAGGCCAGCGCGGCAAGCAGCGTGGCGACGAATAGCAGGTTCTCAAGCAACGGACTGCCGGTCAGCTTGCCCGCGTCCCACAGCGGATAATAGGTGATGCCCAGATATTCCCACGGCATCATCGAGGCGCAGACATACCAGGTCATGGCGGCGGCGATCAAAAGCGTGATCATGCCGGCCATGGTGCCGTAAGGCAGCGAGCGGGCCGGTGAGCGCACTTCCTCGGCGGCCTGCGTGGTGCCCTCGATGCCGAGATAGTACCAGATGCCGAACTGGAAGGCGGCGATGACGCCGATCCAGCCATAGGGCAGGGCGTTGCCGGGGGTGACCAGTTCGTTGAGCTTCAGCACGGCGCCTTGCGTCCACGGGGTGACCGAGAAGAACAGGATGACGATCGAGACATAGGCGATCGCGGTGATGACGAAGTTGACGTTGAGCGTCATCAGCACGCCGCGATAGTTCAGCCACGCCAGCACGACGATGGTCGCGGCGATGAAGGAATTGTGGGTCAGCCCTTCGACCCCCGCCTTGGCGACGATCGTGTCGCCGAGCAGGATGGCGTCGGAGACTTCGAGCATGGTGTAGGCAAAGACCAGGAACAGCGCGACATTGAACGCCATCAGCGGTCCGACGATGTGCTTGGCCTGCGCATATTGGCCGCCGGCGGCGGCGACGGTCGATGTGACCTCGGAATCGATCATCGCGACCGAGGTGTAGAGCAGCCCGACGACCCAGCAGACGATCAGCGCGGCCAGCGCGCCGCCCTTGTCGGCGGCAAAATTCCAGCCTGTGAATTCGCCGACGAGAACGATGCCGACGCCAAGCGCCCAGACATGGGCCGGGCCAAGCACGCGGAGCAGTGAAACCCTGTCTCCGTGGATTGCCGGTTCAAGTGTAACCGTCATTGTTCAATCCCCACTCAGATCCGGTGTTTTTCGGAAACGGCTTCCAGCTCACCTTCGCGCGATGAGGTCAGCACCTCTTCGGAGAAGGTCGTATCGACCTTGAACCAGTCATAGAGCATCCACAGGGCAAGCACGATCGAGATGCCCCAGCATGCGTAAGAGAGTGCGGTCCACATGGTGCGTCCCCCAATTTTTGCCGTCGAATCTTTTACTTGTCGTCGAATTTTTCGTTGATGACGTCGCGATATTCGCGGTCGGACGCGCGAAACAGGAAGACGAAATAGCCGATCAGCACCGCGGCCATGATGATCAGCGTCGGCCAGTCGATGACATAGTGGAAGCGGTTCTGGATGATGTCATGCGCGGTCTCGGGTGTGTAGCCGAGCTTTTCCCAGATCGAGGCCATTGTCGGGTTCTGGCCAAGCGCTTCCCACGTCTTGGCGTCGAGCGCGTCGATTGATTTCGCCGCACCGGCAAGACCCAGCTTGAGCGGCAGCCACAGCGCCACGAAAATGGCGACCACGACGACGGCGATGTCGAAAACCTGCCCGGCCTTGCTCTGCTCCGGTGGCGTGTAGCGCGGCATCTCTTCTACCCCTCAGGACTTGCGGTTGCGGAACGCGTCGGCGTTCTTGATATCGAGCCCGTAGATGAATTCCTTGTCTTCCTTGTAGTGCTTGACCATCGCCAGGATGGCTGCCGTGTTGAAGATCAGCACGGCAGCGGCGGCGGCGGCGACGACCGCCTTGATCCCCGCGTTCGGGACGTACGGCCATGTCATGAAGAGGACAAAGAGGATCGTCGCCCACAGGCACACGATCAGGAGCGCGGACCCGCGCACGTCGGAGCGGTACAGCGTTTCGATGCGCTGCTGCATGTCTGACATCGGTTTTTCCCCTTTTCCAACGCTCGACCCCGAATTGGCCGCCCGCTGCCCTCTTTCAAGAGAGTGAAATTTTTTTCATAAATTCCGTCCGAATTCCGCAATTGTCAAGCGCGATTTACGTGGGGTTAACCGTTTGCCTAGCGTGGCGGATTTTGCCTGACAATGAAATTAATTGCTTATGGGTATTGCGGCGCCTCGACGTTTGCGGTCAATATTCGGTCAAAGCTCCCGCCGCTGCGCAGGGGGCAGGGAACAGCTAAAGAATTTTCGAAACGGAGGACGAGCGGATGACGGCATCCTGGAGATTTTCGACCCTGGCGGATCGCCATCGCGCGCTCGGTTCGAAGCTCGAAGACTGGAGCGGCATGGGAACCGCCTGGACCTACGACAAGGATGCCGACGAGGAATACATCGCCATCCGCACCCAGGCCGGTCTGATGGATGTCTCCGGCCTCAAGAAGGTCCACATCACCGGACCGCATGCCTCGCACCTGATCGATCTGGCGACGACGCGCGATGTCGAAAAGATCTATCCCGGCAAGTCGGCCTATGCCTGCATGCTGAACGAGGCGGGAAAATTCACCGACGACTGCATCCTCTACCGCACCGGCCCCAATGCCTGGATGGTCGTGCATGGCTCGGGCACCGGCCATGAGGAATTGCAGCGCGCGGCCATGGGCCGCGACGTATCACTCCGCTTCGACGACAATCTCCACGATTTGTCGCTGCAGGGGCCGACATCAGTCGACTACCTGGCCAAGCACGTGCCGGGCATTCGCGATCTCAACTATTTCCATCACATGCAGACGCAACTGTTCGGCTTTCCGGTGATGATCTCGCGCACCGGTTACACCGGCGAGCGCGGCTATGAGATCTTCTGCCGCGGCCAGGATGCCGGCACGATCTGGGACAGGATCCTCGACGAGGGCAAGAGCGCCGGCATCATTCCGTGCCGCTTCACCACGCTCGACATGCTGCGCGTCGAAAGTTATCTGCTCTTTTATCCCTACGACAACTCCCAGAAGTATCCGTTCGACAATGAAGGCCCCGGCGACACGCTGTGGGAACTCGGCCTCGACTTCACCGTCAGTCCTGGCAAGACGGGCTTTCGTGGCGCCGAGGAGCACCACCGCCTGAAGGGCAAGGAGCGCTTCAAGATCTATGGGGTTCTGCTCGACGGCAAGGAGCCGGCCGATGAGGGCGCGCCGGTCTATCGCGACGGCAAAAAGGTCGGCGTGGTGACCTGCGCCATGTATTCGCCGCTGGTCGAGAAATCGATGGGCATCGCCCGGCTCGACGTCGATTGCGCGGTCAAGGACACCAAACTCGAAATCCGCAACAAGAGCGGTGCCATCAAAGCGACGGCGCAGCCGCTTCCCTTCGATGATCCCAAGAAGACCAAGCGCACGGCGAAAGGTTGAGGCATAGTCAGGTCGAGAGGTTCGAGGCACGAAGAGTTAGATGGCAGTCAAAAGCATCATCAGCCGGCCCGTTTACGGAACCCTGTCTCCGCAGCCTGGCAAGCATCATCTTTTTATCGCGGATGCGGAAGGGGCGCTGGCGATAAAGGACATGGCGGGGAGCGCGCCCGCCGGGTTCTTCGACGATGCCGAAATCATCTTCATTCCAGGGTCGGACGGCAAGCACATCGCCGCGCTCGAAGCGCTGAAGCCGGCGCGGTTTCACCAGGCGCCATCCTTCGCCAGCCTGCTGCCACGGCTCAGGCAGACGCTCGCCAACGCGCATATGGGCCTGCGCCTCTATCTCTCGGGCACTGAAGGCCTGATCGGCCAGGCGATGCAGGTGGCGCTTGAAGCCGGCATCGACCACACCTCGATCCAGACCGAGCACCGCGGCTCGCTGGCGCGGCGCATGCAGTGCGTGCACTGCAAGGGCATCACCGACAATGTGACGACGCAGCCGGCGCCCTGCGCGCATTGCGGGCTGCTGCTCCTGGTGCGCGATCATTATTCCCGGCGCATCGCCGCCTTCCAGGGCGTCTGCATCAATGCGGAAGATCGCTCGGAGATTCCTCCGATGGAGGAGATTTTTCGATGAGCACCGGAACAACAAAACTCGACGTCGTCGTCAGCGATGTCGTCCCGGTCAACGACCTGGTCACCCGCTTCCATTTCCGCCGCCGCGACGGCGAGCTTTTGCCGACCTTTTCCGGCGGCGCCCATGTCGTGGTCGAGATGCGCGACGGCGAGCGCACCAGGCTCAATCCGTATTCGCTGATGGGCTCGCCGCTCGACACACGTGAATACACGATCTCGGTGCGCCGCGACGATGTCGGCCGCGGTGGCTCGCTGTTCATGCACCGTAATGTCCGGCCTGGACTGGAGATGGTGGTCAGCTATCCGGTCAACCTGTTCTCGCTCGACCTGCGCGCCAGGAAGCACCTGATGCTGGCCGGCGGCATCGGCATCACGCCGTTCATGGCGCAGACCGCGCAGCTGGCGGCCGAAGGCGGCAATTTCGAGCTGCACTACACCTGCCGCACCGCATCGCTCGGCACTTATGCCGATGTGCTGCGCGAGCGCTACGGCAGCCGCATCAGGCTCTATCACGACGACCGCGAGGAACGCATCGAGCTCGACCGCTTGCTGTCGACGCAGCCGCTCGGCACGCATCTCTATGTCTGCGGCCCGGCCGGCATGATCAATTGGGCGCGGGATCGCGCAGCAGCCCTTGGCTGGCCGCGGGAGACCGTGCATTTCGAGCATTTCGCGGCACCTCAGCCCGGGTTGCCGTTCGACGTGACGCTTGCCGTCAGCGCCAAGACGATCCGTGTCGATGAACAGCAGAGCCTTCTGGAGGCGATCGAGGCGGCCGGCGTCGATCCACCCTATCTCTGCCGCGGCGGCGTCTGCGGCCAATGCGAAACCAACGTCATCTCTTCGGACGGCAGGTTCATCCACAACGACCACTGGCTGAGCGAGGAAGAGCACCGTTCAGGCAAAAAGATCATGCCGTGCGTGTCGCGCTTCGAGGGCCGGTCGCTGGTCCTGGAGCGCTAGGAGGAAATCATGGGCATCACCTTTCGCAAGGAAACGTTCCGCGACGATTTCACCTTCAAGAACAGCCCGGAACACATAAGGCGGTTTCCGTTCCCGTTCCACGAAGATGCCTACATGTACGCGGTGAACATCGAGCCGCATGTCGTCGGGCCGAAGGGCAGCGTGCTGGAAAACCTGATCGACGTCGACGAGCACTATGTCGCCGAGATGCAGGACCGTGCCTTGGTGTTGGCCGAGGATCCGCTGCGCTGCCAGTCGCTGCCGCACATGACGCTGGCCGGCTGGGACCTGCTCGAACTCCTGATGGAGCAGCAGGCATTAGGCTATCCCGAGCACTTCACGCTGACGCGCGATGGCGACCGCTGGCGCTGGATCAACCGGCCGCTCGGCATCGATGACACCTTCACCTTCGGCGACACCTCGACATTGCCTTACGGACCGATGGAGTACATCACTCGCCAGAGCCAGGGCGATTTCTGCATCCTCGACCAGCGCGACGGCAATCTGTGGATGGATGCCGGCATGGTCACCACCCAGGCCGACTGGTCACTCGATTTCGACATCGGCATGAACTTCTTCGAATGGCACGCGCCGGTGCCGCTGGCGCATGAGAAGGGGATTTTCGTCAGGGCGCTGAAATTCCTCACCAACATCCAGCAAGGCAAGCCGGCGCGGCGCCTGAACTGGACGATGACCGTCAATCCACGCCTCGATACGAGCCCTGAGAACTATCACAAATGGGGTCCGGACCGGGCGACGGTGACGCCCGAAAATGTCGGCGACAAGGTGCATCTGCGGGTCGAACTGCAGAGCTTCTGGCGCCTGCCGCGCTCGAACGGCATCGTCTTTCCGATCCGCTGCTACCTGATCAAGATGGACGAACTGGTGACCCAGCCGAAATGGGCGCGGCGCCTGCACCGCGTCATCCGCGACCTGCCCGACGAACTGGCCAACTACAAGGGCCTGACACGCTATCGCCCGGCGTTGGTCGAATGGCTGTCGAAGCTCGATGATGGCAGCCTGACGAGCCCGGGGTTTGGGCCGGACTAACTCGCACTCTGCGGATAGCAGATGATCGAGAGATAGCGCATCGGCAGTTTGGTCAGCTGTTCGGGCCCGTGCGGTGCATCGGCGTCGAAAAACAGGCTGTCGCCGGGCTTCATCGGGTAGAGGTTGCTGCCGTGCCGGTAAACGACCTCGCCCTCGAGCATATAGAGGAACTCCATGCCCTCATGCTGGAAGGTCGGGAACACATCCGAATCCTCGGTCAGCGTGATCAGATAGGGTTCGACGACGACGCCGCTGGTGTTGGAGCCGATATGGCCGAGCAAATTGTACTGGTGGCCGGCGCGGGTGCCGCGGCGCTCGACATCGAGACCTTGGCCGGCCTTGACGAAGACGGCGCTGCGCTCTTCCTCGAAGCGGCGGAAGAAGGCGGTCACGGGAACCCCGAGCGCCCGCGACAGTGCCTGCAAGGTGGTCAGCGACGGCGAGGTGATGCCGTTCTCGATCTTGGACAGCATGCCTAGCGAAATGTCGGTGGCGACCGCCAGGTCGGCGACGGTGATACCGAGCTTCTTGCGGAAAGCCCGCACCTCGCGGCCGATCGCGACCTCCAGCACTTTTTCGCGCGTGTCGCGAATGGCATGCGGGTTCTGCGTCAGCGGCGCGCGGATGGTCTTCCCGTCGGCCGAAACCTTTGGCAGCGGCTTGGCTTTCGCGGCCGCAGGATCAGCCTTGGAATCGGAAACTGTCTTCGCCATGTCGGCCCCGGGACTCCGCGGATTTATTTCACTCTAGGTGAACATGTAAGCTGCCGATACAGCAGAGCAACTGCGACGGCAAGTTGCCTGAAGGCGCATGCGCGTGATCCCGCGTTTGGCCGCGCCAGTTTTTTGCGAAAATCCACCACGGTGCAACCTTGTTTCAGCACCGGCCTGTTGACAGCACGAAACGGCCAATTACTGTCCTGTGAGTGAAATTTGTTTCGTAAGAGCAATTCCAGGAAAAGCGTAAACCGGTTTTCCCGGGAAAAGCCCATAGCGCTTTCCCTTGGGGATTGCGTCAAGACAAAAGCCGAAATCAGATCGGGAGGCCTGCAATGAAAAGTCGCGTTGCCGTCATCGGAGCCGGGCCATCCGGCCTGGCACAGCTCAGGGCCTTCAAGTCGGCGGCCGACAAGGGCGCCGACATTCCCGAGATCGTCTGCTTCGAAAAGCAGTCGGACTGGGGCGGCCTGTGGAACTACACCTGGCGCACCGGTCTCGACGAGCATGGCGATCCGGTGCACGGCTCGATGTACCGCTACCTCTGGTCGAACGGCCCGAAGGAATGCCTGGAATTCGCCGACTACACTTTCGAGGAGCATTTCGGCCGGCCGATCGGCTCCTATCCGCCGCGCGCCGTGCTGTGGGACTACATCAAGGGCCGCGTCGAAAAATCAGGTGTGCGCAAATGGGTGCGCTTCAACAGCCCGGTGCGCATGGTCACCTTTTCTGACACGACGAAAAAATTCACGGTCACCGCGCATGACCGCACCAACGACGTCACCTACTCGGAAGAGTTCGACAACGTCGTCGTCGCCTCCGGGCATTTCTCGGTGCCCAACGTGCCATACTTCGAGGGTTTCTCGACCTTCAACGGCCGCATCCTGCACAGCCACGACTTCCGCGACGCTATGGAGTTCAAGGGCAAGGACATCCTGATCATCGGCCGTTCCTATTCGGCCGAGGACATCGGCTCGCAATGCTACAAATACGGTGCCAAATCGATCACCTCCAGCTACCGCTCGAAGCCGATGGGCTTCAAATGGCCGGAGAATTGGAAAGAGGTGCCGCTGCTGCAGAAGGTCGTCGGCAAGACGGCGCATTTCAAGGATGGCACCACCAAGGACGTCGACGCCATCATCCTGTGCACCGGCTACCTGCATTCCTTCCCGTTCCTGACCGACGATTTGAAGCTCAAGACCGCCAACCGCATGTGGCCGCTCGATCTCTATGAAGGCGTCGTCTGGGAGAAGAACCCGCAGCTTTCTTATATCGGCATGCAGGACCAGTTCTACACCTTCAATATGTTCGACGCGCAGGCATGGTTCGCGCGAGACGTCATCCTGGGCCGCATCAAGCTGCCGTCCGCCGAGGCGATGGCCGAGCACGGCGCGAAGTGGCGCGCGCGCGAGGAAACGCTGGAAGACGCCGAGCAGATGATCTGGTTCCAGGGCGACTACACCAAGGAATTGATGGACCAGACCGACTATCCCGGTTTCGATGTCGAGGCGGTCAACCAGACCTTCATGGAGTGGGAACACCACAAGGTGGAAGACATTATGAGCTTCCGCGACCACGCCTACCGTTCGTTGATGACCGGCACCATGGCGCCGCTGCACCATACGCCGTGGCTGCAGGCGCTGGACGATTCGATGGAGAGCTATCTGGAAGTCAAAGGCGTGGCGGCGGAATAGCCGTCGCGCCTCAAGCTACCCTAGCCTTGCCCGTGCCCTTGCCGTCCAGGCGCTGAACAGCCGGTCGGCGACGATGCCGATGAACGCGATCGCCAGGCCGGCGACGATGCCGCGGCCGGAATCTGCCTTGGACAGGGCGATGAATACTTCCTGGCCGAGATCGCGCGTGCCGACCATGGCGCAGATGATGATCATCGCCAGCGCCATCAGGATCGTCTGGTTGACGCCGAGCATGATTTCCGGCAGTGCCAGCGGCAGTTGCACGCGAAAGAAGGTCTGGCGCGGCGTGCAGCCGGAAACCTTGGCGGCCTCGATCAGCGCCGGCGGCACCTGCCTGATGCCATGATTGGTGTAGCGGATCGCCGGCACCACGGCGAAGGCTATCGTTGCGATCATCGCCGTGACGTCGCCGACCCGGAACAGCATCACCACCGGAATGATGAAACAGAAGGACGGCAGCACCTGCAGCGTGTCGATGAGCGGGGTGACGATCTTTTCGAAGCGGTCGCTACGCGAGGCCATCAGCCCGATGGGGATACCGATCAGGCAAGCGATGAAGGCCGAGATGCCGCAGAGATAGACGGTCGCCATGGTTTTTTCCCACAGGCCGGTGATGGCGCAGAAGGCGGTCAGAGCGGCGATCAGGGCGGCTAGACGCAGGCCGGAGAGCTGGTAGCCGGCGAGGCCGAGCAGGAAGACGGCACCCAGCCACGGAAAGCCTTCGCAAAAGGCGCGCAGCGGGTTCAGCACGTTGAGGATCAGTGCCACGCGAAACGCCTCGATCGCATCGAAGAAATTGATCGTTATCCAGTTCACGGCCGCCTTCCACAGCGGCGCGGTGGTGAAGGTGATCGCCTTCGGCACCGCCGCGAAGGTCGGCACGAACAGGCCGAGCAGCGTTGTCACGACAAGGATGGCGATGGCCGGCGTCAGATTGGGGTAGCGCCGCCAGAGGCTCGGGCTCATCTCCTGATGGACATGACCCTTGGCCTGCTTGTGCGCGATGGCCTGACTCAGCCGGTCGAGCGCGACGGCGAGCGCGACGATGGCGAGACCGGCTTCCATCGCTTCGCCGACCTTCAGCGCGCGCAGTGCCAGAAGCACGTCGTAGCCGAGGCCACCGGCGCCGATCATCGAGGCGATGATCACCATGTTCAGCGCCAGCATGATCACCTGGTTGACGCCGACCATCAGTGTCGGTCGCGCCGACGGCAGCAGCACCCGCCACAGTTTCTGCCGCGCCGTGCAGCCGGCCATTTCGCTGAAATCGTCGATCTCCGACGGCACCCGCGACAGGCCCAGCATCGTCGCCCGCACCATCGGCGGGGTGGCGAAGATTGCGGTGGCGATCATCGCCGAGACCGGGCTGTTGCCGAACAGCAGCAGCATTGGGATCAGGTAGGCGAAGGTCGGGATCGTCTGCATCAGGTCGAGCGCCGGGGAGACGATGAGCCTTTCCGCCCATGGCTTGCGCCACGCCCAGATGCCGGCGAACAGCCCGGTGACGATGCAGAACGGCACGGCGATGGAGATCAGCGCCAGCGTCAGCATGGCGCTGGTCCATTGGCCGAACAGCGCGATGTAGAGGAAGCAGCCACCAACCAGCAGGCTGAGTTTCCGGCCGCCAACGGCATGTCCAGCAAGGAAAGCGGCAGCGCAGGCACCGACCCAGGACAGGCGCGGCAGGACATAGGCATCAGTGCCATGGCCGATCTTGAAATTCTTGGCCAGTAGGTTAAGCGCGAAATCGAGCGGCACGCCGAGCACCGCGGTGATCGAGCGGGTCAGCCACGACAGGTTCGACTTGATCCAGCGCATCAGCGCGCTGACCCAGTCGGCGACCGGCACAACCGCGCTTGCCGGATAGTTGACGGCCCAGGGCAGCCGGTCCTGCAGCAGGAACACGACAAGCACGGCGGCAAGCGCGAACGCCCAGACCAGCAGCCAGACCTGAATCGGGCGCGACCTTGCCTCGCTGGCGCTTGCCGTCACCGTCATGCGCCGGCCCTCGAGCGGTCGATGCCGACCAGCAGATCGATCACCGCTTGCGGCGTCACCTCGCCGATCGGCTTGCCGGTGCCGTTGACCACCGCGAACGGCTTGTTGGCGGCAACGATACCGGCCGAGAAGCTTGCGATCTTGGCATCCGGCGCCACCGTGCCGCCATGCTCCGAGCCGTCGCAGGCGCGCATCAGGCTGCGTGCCGAGATCACCTTGGCGCGGTCGACGTCGCGGGTGAACTCGGCGACATAGTCGGTCGCCGGATTGACCACCAGCTCCTCCGGCGTGCCGATCTGGATGACCTCGCCGTCCTTCATGATGGCGATGCGGTCGGCCAGCCGGATGGCTTCGTCGAAATCATGGGTGATGAAGACGATGGTCTTGTGCAGCATGGTCTGCAGCCGCATCAGCTCGTCCTGCATCTCGCGCCGGATCAGCGGATCGAGCGCCGAGAACGGCTCGTCGAGAAACCAGATCTCCGGTTTTGTCGCCAGGCTGCGGGCGATGCCGACACGCTGCTGCTGGCCCCCGGAAAGCTCGCGCGGATAGAAATGTTCCCGACCGCGCAGGCCGACAAGCTCGATGACCTCGCGGGCCCGTGCCTCGCGCGTCGCCCGGTCCTGCCCCTGGATGCTGAGCGGGAAGGCGATGTTCTCCAGCACGTTGAGATGCGGCAGAAGCGCAAAATTCTGGAACACCATGCCCATGCGGTGTCGCCGCAGTTCGATGAGCGCGGCATCCGAGATTTTCAGGAGGTCCTTGCCCTCGAATTCGACCTTGCCGTGGGTCGGCTCGACCAGCCTGGACATGCAGCGCACCAGCGTCGACTTGCCGGAGCCCGACAGGCCCATGATGATGAAGATCTCGCCCTGGCGGATTTCGAGGTCGACGGCGCGCACCGCGCCGACCAGTCCGGCGGCAGTGACATCGGCCATGCTGGCCTTGCCGTCGCGTTCGCGGATGAAGTTGGCCGCGTTCGATCCGAACAGCTTCCAGACATTGCGGCAGGCAAGCTTTATCGGGCGGGCATCCTTTGGCGTGCCCGCCGCGCTTGGTCCCTGTTCAGTCTTGTCCGTCATTCAAACGTCCTTCTGGAACATCAAGAATTGAGACCCGGCTGATCAACAGCCGGGTCTCATTTTTCCAGTTGGAACGATTACTGCGCCCAGGCTTTCCAGTCGGCCTCGTGGGCAGCAATCCAGGCGGCGGCGACGTCTTCGGGCGTCTTGCCGCCGAGATCGATGTCGCCGCTCATCTTGTTGAGTTCGTCGGTGTCGACCGTGTAGGCCTTCGCCACCTTGTAGGCGACCGGCCATTTGTCCTTCATGCCGGCCCAGGAGTACTTCCAGATCTCGCCATGCGGCTTGCCGCAATCGTATTTGGCGTCGGGGTTGGTGCCCCATTTCGGATCGTTGTAGCACTCGGGCGTATATTCGGGGAATTCGACCCATTCGCCCTTGTATTTGGCCGGCGCCCAATGCGGCGAATAGATCCACAGCATGATCGGCGCCTTGCGCTGATAGGCGGAGTCCAGTTCGGCGAACATCGCCGCGTCGGTGCCGGCATGGATGACGGTGAAGGGCAGCTTCAGCGCCTCGACGCGCTCGTCGTCAAAGCCTTCCCATGTTACCGGGCCGCCGAGATAACGGCCCTTCGGTGCGGTCTCCGCCGTTGAAAAGGCTTCGGCGCATTTCGGCTCCTTCAGCGCTTCCCAATTGGGCAGGCCCGGACACTTCTCCTTCATGTATTCGGGAAACCACCACTCTTCCTTGGCCTTAGGTCCGAGCTTGCCCAGCCGTTCGGTCTGGCCGGTCGCATCGGAAGCCTTCATCGCCTCGCCGGCGGTCGTGTCCCAGAACTCCAGGCCGACATCGAGATCGCCATTGGTGAGACCCGTGGTCAGGCTGGAGAGGTAGTCGGCGGTCGGATATTCTACAGTGTAGCCGAGTTTTTCCAGGATGCCGCCGAGGATCTTGGCGTTCAGATTGACGCTGGTCCAGTCGAACAGCGCGATCTTGATCGGGTCGTTGGATTCCGGTGCGGCGGCTTGGGCCGGCGATGTAAGCGCACTTGCGGCGGCAAGCGCGAAGGCTCCCATTGATAGATTCGAAATCACACTGCGAAATGACATGCTTGGTTCTCCTATCAAACCATGTGGATGTTTTCAGTCGTTCCCTTCTTGCGTCTTTGCTTAATTGTGTTGGAAAGGCTGGTCGTTACGCAAGCTCGTTCGCACCATGCCCATGCTGCAGCCGCGATCGGCGCAGGCAAAATGGTGCTCAATCTGGTGATGGTGTGATATCGGGTGGATCCGCGTCATGGCATCGGATGGATTGCTGCGCGAGCAATCGTCAACGGATCGATCGCCGCTCCGGCGGCGCTCTGAGACGTGCGAGCCATCAAAATCCCATGATCTCGGCCGGCGAGCTCCATCCTCGTCGACGCCGTTTCATAGGATGAAAGTATATATACCAACGTTCATGCGGCGCAACGGCTGACGCCTCTGCGCACTGCGGAATTCCAGACTGAGGGCGAAGTCGGTCACGGCACCCGGTCCACGAAAAGCCTTACCAGCAGACGTAGCCGCCATCGACAATCAGGTCGAGGCCGGTAACGAAGCTCGATGCGCGGCTGGCCAGGAACACTGTCGGTCCGACCATTTCCTCCGGCGCCGCCATGCGCCCCATCGGCGTGTCGCGCTTGAAGATCTTGACCCCTTCCGCCACCTCCGGCCGCTTGTTCATCGGCGTCAGCGTGTAACCCGGGCTGACGACGTTGACCCGCAGCCCACGGTCGGCCCACTCCATGGCGAGGCTCTTCGACATGTGGATGACGGCGGCTTTCGAGGAATTGTAGTGCGCCTGCGTCAGGCCGCGGTTGACGATGGTGCCGGACATCGAGGCGATGTTGATGATCGAGCCCTTGCGTCGCGCCAGCATCTTGCGGGCCTCGGCCTGGCAGGACAGGAAGACGCCGGCGACATTCACCTCGTGCACCTTCCGCCATGTCTCCAGCGACAGCGTCTCGGCCGGCTCGGAGCCGGCAATGCCGGCATTGTTGACGGCGACGGTCAGCGCACCGAGTTCGCTCTCGACGCGTTCGATCGCCGCCGCGAGATCACCCTCAGACGTCACCGTGCCGGCCAGCACGAGCGCCTTGCGGCCGAGTGCCGTGATCCGGTGCGCGGTTTCGTCCAGTCCACCTTTCGAGGCATGGCCGAAACAGGCGACGTCGGCACCCGCCTCGGCCAGCCCGATCGCGATCGCCTGGCCGATGCCGCTGCCGGCGCCCGTGACCAGCGCGACATCGCCTTTAAGTTTGAAAAGATCCATCGATAGCCCTCCCTGCCTTCGGGAGGGTACGCGCCGCGCTATGTCCCGAGCAAGCTCCCATCCTCCACCTCGACAATGGTCGGTGAAAACCCGTCGAACTCGCCGAACGCCCAGGCATAGAGCGCTTCGAGGCGCAAGCTGATCGGCGTGGCTTTGATGCCGCGGATTTTCATCTCAGCGACCGACCTCGAAGAAAGGTTTTCCGAGCAGGTCGGGAACGACGTCGATGCCAAGGCCCGGTCCGTCCGGAATGCCCATGCGGCTGCCGGTGACCGGGGGCACGTTCGACGCCGTGCGCACGGTCACCCATTCATGGAAGGCGATCGCGTGCAGCCGGCGCTCTTCGGGCGTCGACAGCGACAGATGCGCCATGGCAGCGGTGTCGATCTCGGCGCCGCCGGTGTCCTCGACGGTGATCATGAAACCGAGGTCGACGGCGAGGTCGCGGATCTGGCGTGTCTTGCTGACGCCGCCGAGCCGCGAAATCTTCAAGGTCAGCCCGTCGGCCGCACCCTTGCGACGGATGTCGAGCATGTCATCCAGCGAGGCGACGGACTCGTCGAGCACCATCGGCTTGTCGAGCGAGCGGCGCACCGACATGCATTCGTCGATCGTCGTGCAGGGCTGCTCGAACGTGTAGTCGATGGCGCGCGTCGCATCGGCGAACTGGCGCGCCTGGTAGGGTGTCCAGCCGGCATTGGCGTCGCAGAAGATGACCGTGCCTTTCGGCACCGAAGCGGCGACCGCAGTGACGCGCTCGATGTCGTCATGGACATTGCCGCCGACCTTGACCTGCAGCCGGTGAAAGCCGTCCTTGACGATGCGCTTGGCCAGCGCGGCCATGGCGTCGACGCTGCCATGGGTGACGACCTTGTAGAGTTCGGTGGTCTCGCTCTCCCGGCCGCCGAGCAGTGTCACCAGCGGCACGTCGGCGGCACGTGCGGCGAGATCCCAGCAGGCCATGTCGAGCGCCGATTTGATGTAGGGATGGCCCTTGAACACCGTGTCCATCAGCCGGCCAATGCCGGCCAGTCCGCGCGGCTCTTGGCCGATCAGATGCGGCGCGATCTCCACCACGCCGGCACGGACGCCGGCGGCGAAGGCGGGCGAGTAGAAATTACCGAGCGGCGCCATTTCGCCCCAGCCGGTGATGCCGCTGTCTGATGTAATCGACACGATCACCGCGTCGAAGGCGTCGGCAACGCGCCCCTTCGACATGCGGTAGGGCCCGTCCACGAAGGGCTGCACGACATGGTAGGCTTTGATGATTTCGATCTGCACGTGTC
This sequence comes from Mesorhizobium sp. M1409, assembly GCF_040317535.1. Lineage (NCBI taxonomy): Bacteria > Pseudomonadati > Pseudomonadota > Alphaproteobacteria > Hyphomicrobiales > Phyllobacteriaceae > Mesorhizobium > Mesorhizobium sp. M1409. The sequence continues at coordinate 7,901 of NZ_JAMYKV010000010.1, read as the reverse complement.
TTTTCCGTTGTCTGTGATGTTGGGAACGGGTCAGGCGCCCTTCGATGGGCGTTGTTCGAGGCCGCGCGCGTAGGAAAGCAACTCCTCGAAATCGAGATCGATGTGCTCCCTGGCATGGCGTTGCGCTGCACGCATGTCCTTGCCCTTCAGCAACCGCACATAGGTTTCGTGAGCGTCTTCGGCCGGCACCGGCTCATTGCGGGCATGCTGGTGGAGCGCAAAATACATCTGCAGCCGGCTGGTCAGCCGATGCCAGGTTTCCAGCAGCACCGAATTGTCGGCCCATTCGTAGATCAGGCCATGCAGTTGCAGCGCGGTTTCGATTTGGCGCGTCGTGTCCAACTCACGGGTCGCCTGCTTCACTGCTTCGTGGCGCCGGTCGAGCTCGTCGAAGAAGCGCTGGTCGCGCAGCGGCCACGCCCGCTCGATGGCCAGCTCGTCCATCACCTTGTTGAACGAATAGGCGTCGTCGATGTCCTTGGCCGTGACCTCGATGACGAAGGTGCCGGCATAGGGAATGCTGGTCAGGATGCCTTCCTGGACCAGCTCGCGCATCGCCTCGCGCAGCGGCGCGCGGCTGACCCGCATCTGTTCGGAAATCCTAAGCTCGTTGAGCTTCTGGCCGGGTTCGAGCTGCCCGGTCAGGATCGCGCGCCGCAGCAGCGCGACAATCTCGGCGCGGCGCGTCGTGTCCGCAATCGGACTGAAGTCCGCTTTCCCCATTCGGCTGCTCCCAAGGTAACCGAAAGCAAGACAAGCAGATTGTCGACAATCTAACAAGAGGTCATCTTTGGATTCTTGGGGACCGCTGGAATGTTGCCTCTTCAGCCTCAGACTGCGCGGCCGCTGAAGCAGCCGGCCAAGGCCGACCGCGCCGATGTCGCCCGCCTCGTGGAATTGCTCACGAAAACGGCGCCCGCGACCTGTGGGAAGGCCGGGGCGCCGCGCTGAAGCCGGTCCTGACGGGGGTGTTCAGGTGGCCGGCTTTTCCGGCATTGGCGATACAGGCATTCCGGGTCCGATCTTCTGCAGATTGCCCGTGATGACCTGATCGCCCTCGGCGACGCCGCTCAAGATGGCGACCTGACCGCCGCTCGTCGGGCCGAGCGAAACCAGCCGCTGGTCGACCGTGTTGCCCTTGCCGACGACATAGAGATATTTGCCGAGCTGGCTCGAGCCCAGCGCCGTCTGCGGCACCATGAGCGCATCGGGCTGCTGCCTCACATGCAGCCGGACACGAACATATTGGCCGGGCAACAGGGTGAACTTGCCATTGCCGATCGTCGCTCGCGCGGTGATGGTGCCGGTCGAACGGTCGACCGAATTGTCGATGAAGGTCAGCTCGCCCTTCTGGCTCGCCTCGGTCTGGCCGGGAAGCAGCACCTCGACCTCGATCGGGCCGTTGGCGCGGGCCTGCTCGATCTCGGCCAGATCCGTCTCGCTCGGATTGAAGGTGACGTAGATCGGATCGAGCTGCACCAGCGTGTTGAGCACCGTGCCGGCGACGCTGACCAGCGTTCCGACAGAGGCCTGGTTGCGGCCCAGGCGTCCGCCAAACGGCGCCCGGATTTCGGCATAGCTCAAATTGAGCTCTGCCGTGCGGACCGCCGCCTGGTTGAGCGCGAGCGACGCCTGTGCCTCGCGCAAGGTGCTGGTGCGCTGGTCGAAGCCATCCTTGGCGAGGTAACCGCTCTTGGCGAGCTCGGTGCCACGGCCAAGATTGGAGCGGGCATAGTCGAGCGTCGCCATGTCGCGCTGCACCTGCGCCTTCGCCTGGTCAAGAGCGGCCTGGAAGTCGTCAGGCGATATCTTGTAGAGAAGATCGCCTTGCCGGACGTCAACGCCGTCAGCAGCGGTCTGTTCCTGCAGATAGCCTGGAATCCTGGCTTGCAACGTGATGCTGCGGATCGGTTCCGTCCGCGCGGCGTAGTCGAGGTAGATCGGGATCGTCTTCCTGACGACGCTGACCACCGGCACCGGCATGACGAACGCCGCCGGAGCGGGTGCGGCACCGGCCGTGCCGGCATTGAGGCTAAGGTTGCCCATGTCGAGCAGGTGGACACTGGCCACCGAGATCGCACCCAGCGCGACGGCTGTTCCCAACGCGATTTTCCATTTACGCATGATCAGTCTCCAATCTTATTCGGCCGCTTCCGCCAGGGGCGGGAAGGCGTGGTCAGTCGTTGGCTCATTGTCTTGAGTAGCGGGCTCGTCATTGCCGCGGCGTTCGCGCAGCTGTTCGATGACCGCGTAGAACACCGGCACGAACACCAGCGACAGGATGGTCGCGGCGACCATGCCGCCGAAGACGGTGGTGCCGATCGACTGCCGGCTCGCGGCACCGGCGCCGGTCGCAAACATCAGCGGCAGCACGCCGAGGATGAAGGCGAAGGCCGTCATCAGGATCGGCCGCAGCCTGAGCCGTGCGGCTTCCATCGCCGCCTCGACAATGCTCAAGCCTTCCTCGCGCCGTCGCCTTGCGAACTCGACGATCAGGATCGCGTTCTTCGCCGCCAGGCCGATCAGCATGACGAAGCCGATCTGCGAGTAGACGTCGATCTGCATGCCGCGCGCCCACAGCACCACGAACGCGCCGAACAGAGCGAGCGGCACCGCCAGCAGCACCATGAACGGCATCGCCCAGCTTTCATACTGCGCCGCCAGGATCAGGAAGACGAAGACGATGGCGAGGCCGAAGACGACGGACGCGATCGATCCTGCCTTGAGCTCCTGGAAGGTGATGCCGGTCCATTCGAAACCGAAATCCCTGGGCAGCGCGGTGGCAGCGGCCCGTTCCATCGCGGCGACCGCCTGGCCCGAGGAGAAGCCGGGTGCAGCGCCGCCATTGATCGAGGCCGAGGCGTTGTTGTTGTAGTGCGGCACGGTTTCCGGGCCGACGAAGGGCACGAGTTTGCCCAGCGTGCTGAGCGGCACCATGCCGCCGGAGGCATTGCGCACATAGAGCCGCGAAATGTCGGCGGCACCCGCACGTGCATCCTTGTCAGCCTGGATGGTCACACGGAAGGTGCGGCCGAACAGGTTGAAATCGTTCACGTAGAGTGAGCCGAGATAGATCTGCAGCGTGCTGAACACATCGGGCAGGTTGAGGCCGAGCAGCTTGGCCTTGCTGCGGTCGAGGTCGTAGTTGAACTGCGGCGTCGAGGTCGAGAACGGCGAGAACAGCTGCTGCGGATTGATCTCCGGCTGCTTGCGCGCCTCGGCGATCACGGCTTGCGTCGCATCGTTGAGGGCTGAACTGCCGCGACCGGTGAGATCCTCGACGACGAACTCGAAGCCGCCCGTGGTGCCGATACCGGGGATCGAGGGCGGATCGAAGCTCAGCGCGAAGGCTTCCGGAATCTGCATCAGCTTGCCGCGCACGTCGGCGACGAGTTTCGAGGCGCTCTGGTCGGGACCGCGTTCCTCCCATGGCTTGAGGATGGCGAATTCGACCGCCGAATTCGACTGGGCGGCACTGGTCAGGAAGTTCAGTCCGCTGATCGAGCCGACGATGTCGACGCCGGGCGTTGCCTGCAGGATGTCGCGCGCCTTCTGCGCCACCGCGTCGGTGCGTTCCAGCGAAGCGCCGTCGGGCAACTGGATGACGACGAAGAAATAGCCCTGGTCCTCGACCGGAAGGAATGTCGAGGGCAGTCGCTGCCAGACGAAGTAAGTGGCGACCAGTCCGGCGGCGAACAGGCCGAGCATGATCCAACGCAAGCGGATGAGAATGCGCACGCCATTGGCATAGGCATGCGACAGCCTGTCGAAGCCGGTGTTGAACCAGCGGAACAGCACGAACTGCGTCGGCTCGCGATGCCGCAGGAAAGCGGCACTGAGCGCGGGGCTGAGCGTCAGCGAGTTGAAGGCGGAGATGCCGACGGAAATCGCCACCGTCAGCGCGAACTGGTTGTAGAGCTTGCCGGAGACGCCCGGAATGAAGGCGACCGGCACGAACACCGCCATCAGCACGGCTGTGGTGGCGATGATCGGACCGGTGACCTCGGCCATCGCGGCCTTCGTCGCCGCCAGCGGTCTGAGCCCGGCCTCCAGCTGCCGCTCGACGTTTTCGACCACGACGATGGCATCGTCGACGACGAGGCCGATCGCCAGCACCATGCCGAGCAAGCTGAGCATATTGAGCGAGAAGCCGAGCATCTCCATGACGACCAGCGTCGCCACCAGCGACACCGGAATGGCGATAGTCGGGATGATCGTCGTGCGCCAGCTCTGAAGGAAAAGGAACACCACGGCGACGACCAGCACCAGCGCTTCGCCGAGCGTGATCAGCACGTCATGCATCGACGCCGAGACGAAGCGGGTCGTGTCATAGTGCATCGCATAGGAGACGCCCTTCGGGAAACGGCCCGAAAGCTCCTGCATCTTGTCCTTGACGCGCTGCTGCAGATCGAGCGCGTTCGAGCCGGGCATCTGGTAGACGGCGAGCACCACTGTCGGGTCCTTGCCGAAGAAGGCCGACGACGAATATTGCAGCGCGCCGAGCTCGATGCGGGCGACGTCGCGCAGCCTGACAAGCGAGCCGGTGTCCGTGTTGGCGCGCACGACAATGTCGCCGAATTCCTTGGGATCGCTCAAGCGGCCGACGGCATTGACCTGCAATTCGAAAGCGGTGCCGGCCGGGGCCGGCGACTGGCCGATCTTGCCGGCCGCCACCTGGACGTTCTGCTCGGAGATGGCGTTTTGAACGTCGACCGCGGTAATGCCGAGATTGGCGAGCTTGTCCGGATCGAGCCAGACGCGCATCGAATATCGCCGTTCGCCGAAGATCTGCACGTCGCCGACGCCGGGCAACCGCTTCAGCGGATCGACCACCTGCAGATAGGCAAGGTTGCTCAGCGCCACCGGATCGACCGAACTGTCGGGCGAGGTCAGGTTGACGATGAGGACGAAGTTCGGATTCTGCTTCTTGATGGTCACGCCGCCCTGGTTGACGATCGCCGGCAGCGATGAGGCAGCCTGCGAGACGCGGTTCTGGACGTCGACGGCGGCGGTGCTGAGCGAATAACCGACATCGAAGGTGATGGTGATGGTCGAGGAGCCGTCATTGGAGCTCGTCGACGACATGTAGGTCATGCCTTGCACGCCGTTGATCTGCTGCTCGAGCGGCGTCGTCACGGTGTCCGCGACCACCTGCGCGCTGGCGCCTGGATAGTGGGCGCTGACCACGACCTGTGGCGGCGTGATGTCGGGAAACTGCGAAACGGGCAGCAGGAAATAACAAATCGTCCCGGCGAGCACCATGATGATGGCGATCGCCGAGGCGAAGATCGGACGGTGGATGAAAAAGTTTACCACGACACGCACGCCTCCCCGGCTGCTCTTGCCCGCCCGAAGGCGCTGGCAACCCTGGACAGCCTTTGGCCGCGCCCGTCACTGTGTTCCTCCAGGGAACGCAGCAACGGCACCTCGCGGCGCTGTGCATCGGCGAGCGAGCGCAGCATCGTCTCGAAGGCGCGCGGGTCGACGCCATCGGCTTTCATGACCAGCCGGATCATCGGATCCCGGACGGCTTCATCTATGGTAAGATCGCGGCGCTGTGGCATTGGCCGGCTCCTTGTCTATCGATTCGCAGCCCATGCTCGCGAACCGTTTTCATCTCTTCACCGGCCGAGGCCGCATGATCTGCAATTTTTCGCCTGTCTCGATCTGGCCTGTTTTGATCTGGTAGGACCAGATCACGGCCTTGTGATTGACGAAAGGCGACATAGGTGTTACCAGTAAGTAACATTCGTGACGTTACAGACCGGTAACACCCTAGTCAAGAGGCGTACCGAGGGATTTTTGGGAAACCAAGGAGGTTTTGATGGAAGACGGCACTGTGGAGCGCGCCCGCCCCCGGGACAGGATCCTGGAGACGGCGCAGGACATGTTTCACAAGCATGGCATCAAGGGCGTCGGCATCGACGCGATCACTGAGGCCGCCGGAACCAACAAGATGACGCTCTATCGTCATTTCGATTCAAAGGACGACCTCATCATCCAATGCCTGCGCGCCACCGCCTGCAAGGCTGGTGCAATGTGGGAAAAGTTCGAAACCGAGCACCCTGGCGACAAGCTGGCGCAACTGCATGCCTGGGTCCGGGTTGCCGCCGATATGCTCAGGGCGGACGGCCGCGGCTGCGATATGGCCAATGCCGCCGTCGAACTGAGCGAGACCGATCATCCGGCCAGGCGCGTGATCAAGGAACTCAAGGAAGCACAGCGCGATCGCCTCGTGACGCTGTGCAGGGATGCCGGCATCGGCCAGGCCGAGTTGCTCGCCGACACTCTGTCGCTTCTGCTTGAAGGCGCCCGTGTCAGTGTTCAGAGCGTCGGCACGGAAGGCCCGAGCGCGCAGTTCGTCCGCATGGCGGAAGGGCTGATCGTCTCCTTCAGAGGCACCGCTGCCGGCTGAAGTCTTACTGCGGCAGCTGACTGGCCTTATTCGATCTTGCGACCGAGAGTGAACGATGTCTCGCGTCTTTTGACGTGAGCAATGTTGCAAACCGTCGCTGGAACGAAAAAAGCCCGCTGCCGGGAGGAGGTGGCAGCGGGCTCGATTTCGAATGTGGCGCGGGAGGAGGTGCGCCCCATTCAGCGTCGGCATCGCATCTGGGAGGAGTAGATGGCCGACAACCAGAAACTACGATTTGCCCAATGATTCGGCAATAATGAATCGTGCATAGCTGCTGTGCAGATTTGCCGTGACGCCCGCGAAAGTTGCGGGTTGTGGCAGGAAAAGCTCAGTCTGCAATCAGACGCGCCTTCACTGCACTGGAACGTTTTCCCTGAAGATCAACCGCGGCTCGATAAACTTCCGCGTCAGATAGGGCGCCGAGGATGCAATCGAGCCGAGCAGGCGAATGACCGACTGTTCCGCGATCAGCCTGGCATTCTGGTCGATGACGACATCGAGCAGATCGTCGACGAGATGGCCGCGCGTGTCCTTGGTAAGGTCGTGGCAGATGAACACCGGCTTGCGGTTCGGCCTGGCTTCCCGGATCGCCCTTGCAACGCCCGAGTGTCCGGCTCCGACGCAATAGATGCCCAGCAGTTCCGGCTCGTTGTGCAGTGCCTTCATGGTTTCGATGTAGCTGACGTCGGGTTCGTCGTTGATCTCGACGGCGCTGCTCACAGTCAGGTTGGGAAACTCTTCATTGAGCACCGAGCGGAAACCCATTTCGCGTTCCTCGTGGCCGCGATAGGAGCGGGAACCTACGACCATCGCCAGATGGCCGGTGCGGCCGCCAAGGAAGCGTCCCATCAACAGCGCCGCCGTTCGTCCCGCCACCCGGTTGTCGATGCCGACATAGGCCGATCGCGGTGCCGCCGGAACATCTGATACCAGCGTCACCAGGCGCATGCCGGCGTCGACAATGTCGCGCAGGATGTTGCGCGTACGCGGATGATCGACGGCGATGACACCGACGCCATTGGCCCGCAGTGAGAGATTTTCGACGGCACTCTGCAGCGCGTTCGGCGAGATGCCAGCGAGATTGTGGATCCGGCACGAGGCGACGAGCGGCAGGCGCGCGGCGTAGTCCTCGATATGCCCGGCAAGATCGCGCATGAAGGCATTACTGCCGATAGGCAGCAGGAATTCGAGGTGCGCGGGCCGCGAAGGCAGCGTCACCTGATCGGCGACCGGCAGATAGCCCAGCTGCTTGGCCGCCTCCATGACGCGCTGCCGGTTGGCGGCGCTCGCACCCGGCCGGTTGTTGAGCACCCTGTCGACCGTTGCGGTCGACAGCCCGCAATTGCGCGCGATATCCGAGACGGTGGCTTTCATGCCGCAACCCACAGCCCGCAATAGCGGGCGATATCCGAGACGGTGGCTTTCATGCCGCAACCCACAGCCCGCAATAGCGGGCGATATCCGAGACGGTGGCTTTCATGCCGCA